>OMOG01000664.1 GCA_900290305.1 Candidatus Sulfopaludibacter sp. SbA4 | reverse complement strand
GTTGGGGGTTGGGGGTTGGGGGTCGGGAAAGTGGGACAATTCGGACTACCGGGTCAAATCGGACCATGCACGCCGCCAGGTTCCTGGAACAGCGCTAGGATTGCGTGGGGAGGGCCTCATGCGCGCCACATTGGGAAGGTGGGAGATCGCGACGAACCCGTCAAATGTGCAGGGATACGACTCGGTGCGGGTTTCCTCATTCGAGCCTGACTCGCACGAAGCGCAGGCGGCGGCCCTCGAGGCATTGGCCGGCGATTTCATCACGCGCCACGTGCTGGAGAGGGATTCCGTGTTCTTTGAGGGGTAGACCTTGCATTCCGAGTGCGGGGTGAACTACCCTTTGTCTGCATGATACTGGAACAGTTCTACCTGGGGTGCCTGGCGCACGCATCCTATCTGATCGGGTCGGAGGGAGTCGCGGCGGTGGTGGATCCGCAGCGCGACGTGCGGATTTACCTGGATGCCGCGCGGCAGCAGGGCCTCGGGATCGCACACATCATCGAGACGCATCTGCACGCGGACTTCGTATCGGGGCACCAGGAGCTGGCGCAGAGCACGGGCGCCGCCATCTACCTGGGGGAAGGCTCGGGAGCCACGTTTCCGCATCGGGCGGTGCGCGACGGGGATGAGATTGAGTTCGGAAAGTGCCGCCTGCGCTTCCTGCAGACACCGGGCCACACGCTGGAGAGCATCAGCGTAGTAGTCATGGATGCGGAGAGCGGAAACGATCCGCAGGCCGTGCTCACCGGCGACACGCTGTTCATCGGCGATGTCGGGCGGCCCGACCTTTCCGATACGCACACGCCGCAGCAACTGGCGGGGCTGCTGTACGACAGCCTGCACCACAAACTGCTGGGCCTGCCGGACAGCGTGAAGGTCTACCCGGCGCACGGAGCGGGGTCGATGTGCGGGCGGAACATCAGCGCGGATCGCAATTCGACCATGGGGCGCGAGCGGCTGACGAACTACGCGCTGCAGCCAATGACGCGCGAGCGGTTCGTGGAGGTGATGACGCAGGATCTGCCGGCGCGGCCGGAGTACTTCCAGCGGGACGTGGACGTCAACCGGCACGGCGCGGCGGCGCTCGAGAGCCTGCCGCCGGTCGCGGTGCTGTCGCCGGAGGAGGTGTTCAAGCGGCAGCGGCAGGGAGCGGCCGTATTGGACACGCGGGCGGCGACACCGTACTGCTCGGCGCACGTTCCGGGCTCGATCCAGATCGGGCTGGGGGGACAGTTCGCGGCGTGGGCGGGCGCGGTGCTGGGGTTGGATCGCGACTTGATCCTGGTGGCGGAAGACGACCAGGCGGCGGAGGAGGCGCGGCTGCGGCTGGCGCGCGTGGGCATCGAGCGGGTGGTGGGCAGGCTGCGGGACGGGATCGCGGGTTGGGCCCACGCGGGGCTGGCGCTGGCGGAAATCGGGCAGATTGCGGTTCAAGACCTGAGAGAAGAGATGGCGCAAGATCCGGAGCTTGCGGTGGTGGATGTCCGGCGGCAGGCGGAGTGGAACCAGGGGCACATCGCCGGCGCGCTGCTGCTGCCGCTCGACCAGATTGGCAAGAGCACAGCGCCGCTCGATCCGGAAAAGCTCACGGCGGTGCACTGCAAGAGCGGGTACCGCAGCGCGATCGCATGCAGTTTGCTGGAGGCGCGGGGTTTCCAGAAGGTCATGAATGTGTTGGGCGGTTACGACGCCTGGGTGGGCGCGGGGCTGCCGTCGGAGAGCTGAGGGGTTTCGACCATCCACATCGCGTACCTGAACGATGACAATCCGCGAGGGGGCGGACTTTCATGCGTACAGGACGGATGTGGATGTTGATGTGCGGGACGTTGCTATGGTCTGGGGGGCTGTGGTCTGGGGCGCTCTGGGCCGGGGACTACGAGCAATGGGTCGAGACCTTGCAGGCGGCCGACCGGGCGCACGGAGCGGCGAGATTCCAGGAGGCGGCCGATGCGCTGGTGCGCGCGGTGGGGATCGCCGGAGGGCTGGATCACGCCGATGCGCACTTGGCTGGGACATTGCTACGGCTGGGATCGGTCTATGCGGACATGGGCCAGATGCGCGATGCGGAGAATGCGTACCTGCGGGCCCTGGCCGCGTGGGAGCGGGCAGATTCCAGCGACCCTGAGCGAAGCGCGGCGTTGATGGGGCTGGCGACGGTCTACACGCAGTTGCAGGAGTTTGGCAAGGCCGAGCGATTCGGACGCGCCGCCATCGAAATCCGCGAGAAGGCCTGGGGACCGGGCCATCCCGATGTGGGCGCGGCCTATCAGAACATGGCTGCGGTTTACCAGTCGGAGCGCCGCTACCCGGAGGCCCTGGAAATTTACCGAAGAGCGCTGGAGATCATGAGCACCGCCGGGCGGCCCGAGGATGTCGCGACGGTGCGGTCCAACCTGGGGCTGCTGCTCGCCGGGATGGGGCGGCCGGAGGAGGCGGTCGCGGAGACACGGCAGGCGATCGACATCCTGGAAACATCAGGGCCGCGCCAGCAGCCGCGGCTGGCAGTGGGGCTGACCAACCTGTCGGCGATGTATGGCCTGATGGGGCGGTGGGCGGAGGCGGAAGCGCCGGTCGAGCGGGCTCGCGAGATCGTGGCGAGAGTGTTGGGGCCCGGCGATCTCTCGCTCGGTCCGGTTCTGCGGACTTATGCGGACGTCCTGCGGCACACGGGCCGAAAGCGGGAAGCCCGGCAGATGGAGCGGCAGGCTGAGGCGTTGCGGCAGGAGGCGGCGGCGCAGAATCTCACGGGGTACACGCTGGATGCGAAGGCGTACCATCCGTGAGCGCCGCTGGCTGAGAAGGTGGGGCAGGCGCTTTCGCCAGGCGCTTTCGCCTGCCAACCGATTTTTTCTCTGCTTCTGACGCGCGCGGCTCCGATCGGAGCGAAACTGGGACAATTCGGACCGGTCAAATCGGACCACTTCCGCACTGCACGCCTCTCGGAGCACTGGTAGGATTGCCTAAATAGGGACCCTGCACTCATCGGGAGGGGATTTTCATGCGGACAGGGTGGATGTGGGCGGCGATCTGCGGCACGACGTTGTGGGCCGGGAGCCACGAGACATGGGTTGCGACCTTGGGGGTCGCCGATCGGGCACAAGCGCAGGCCAGGTTCCAGGAGGCGGCCGATAGCCTGAAACTGGCGGCTGGAATCGCGGAACGGCTGGTGCACGCCGATGTGCTGTTGGCCCAGACGCTGACGCGCCTGGGATCGGTTTATGCGGACATGGGCCGGCTCCGGGACGCCGAGAACGCGGACCTGCGGGCTTTGGCGGCGTGGGAGCGCGGAGATCCGGCCGACCCCGAGCGAAGCAATGCGTTGATGGGCCTGGTGAGGGTGTACATGGAGCTGCGGGAGTTTGCCAAGGCCGAGCGATTCGGAAGCGCCGCGATCCAAATCCGCGAAAAGGCCTGGGGGCCGAGCCATTCCGATGTGGGTGCGGCCTACGTGAACCTGGCTGCGGTTTACCACTATGAACGCCGCTATCCGCAGGCGCTGGAAATGTACCAGAGAGCCATCGAGATCTTGAGCAAGAGCGGAGGTTTCGAGGATGCCGCGACCGTACGGGGCAACCTGGGAACCCTGCTCGGCGCGATGGGGCGGCCGGCGGACGCGGTTGCAGAGATCCGGCAAGCCATCGCCACCCTGGAAGTCCTGGGACCGCGCCTGCGGCCGAAGCTGGCACTTCTGCTGAACAACCTGGCGCTGATGGATTGCCGTATGGGGCGGTGGGACGAGGCGGAAGCGGCGGTCCTTCGGGCTCGCGAGATCATCACCGGGGTGTTTGGGCCCGATCATTCCTCGCTCGGTCCGGTTCTGCGGACCTATGCGGACGTTCTGCGGCACACGGGCCGGAAGCGGGAGGCGCGGCAGATGGAGCGATCGGCGGCGGCGCTGCGGCAGGAGGCCGCGGCGCAGAATCTCACGGGGTACACGGTGGACGCGAAGGCGTACATCCCGTGACTTTACGGATGGGCGTATGATGGCAGAGGAGGGCTGTCATGTATCGTCGGCCGCAGCATTCGCGCATCCAGGAGCTGTTGAATCGGATCAAGCGTTTCTTCAAGCGCGATCCGGAATTGCCGGAGGATCCGTACGCCATGGTCGGCGCGCCGAAGAAGCCCCGGCCGCCGTATCGGAAGGCGCGCGCGGCGGCGGAGCTGGATTAAGGGCTCGTCAGCAGACCGCTCCGCGACGGTCGAGGCTTCCAGGCGAAACGTCTTCAAGCGAGGACGCCAAGCGTCCGTTTCCCTCCCCAACTACGGAGTCTCGCACCATACAGTGACAAGACCGCTCCCTGACGGTCGCGGCTCTGCGTGCTGTGGCGCGCCAAGCTCAGAGCCGCGACCGTCAGGGAGCGTTTGTTGACGCGCCCGAAAATCCCGCGAACCCGATGATAATGCGTATATTCGAGAAATCGAATATACTAATGAAATGCAGAGCATGTTGCGGGAGTACAAGGCGAGCATCTTCCAGGCGCTCGCGCATCCCACCCGCATCGCCATCCTCGAAGTCCTCCGTGACGGCGAGATCTCCGCGCGGGCCATCCAGGAGCGGCTGGGGATCGAACAGGCCAACCTCTCGCAGCACCTGGCGATTCTGCGCAGCCGCGAGATCGTGGCCCACCGCAAGGAAGGCAACCAGGTCTTCTATGCGCTGCGCAACAAGGTGCTGATCAAGGTGCTCGACCTGATGCGCCAGTATTTCCAGGCGCACCTCAACGAAGCGGTCCAGATGCTCACCGAGATCGAAGCAGAACGGGGTGCTCGTTGATTCAAGGGCTTTTCATGGGCGGCCTGATCGCCTACCTGGCAGGAGCGGTTGCGGGTCTGGCGGGGTTGGGCGCGCCTCGCCGTCCACACAGGCAGGCCCGGAGCCGGGTCGAGAAAAGCCTGTGCCACTGGGCTTTCGGCCTGGCGCTGGCGGGCGCATTGCTGGAAGCCGCGGCCGCGGCGGCTGCGATCGGACAACCCGCGGCCGCCACGTGGAGCCTGCCGTTCGGGGTCCCGTTCTTCTCGTGGACGGTGCGGCTGAACGCGCTCTCGGCCTACTTCAACCTGGCACTGGGGGTTCTTTCCGCCGCGGTCTCGATCTATTCGCTGGGGTACGTTCGCGGCATGGAAGGGCGCAGGAACGCGGGTGTCCTGGGGTTTTTCTATAACATTCTGCTGCTCAGCCTGACGCTGGTGTTCACGGCGGCCAACGCCTTCTTTTTTCTGGTGGCCTGGGAAGTCATGGCGCTTTCGGCCTACTGCCTGGTGAGCTTCGAGCACGAAAAGGAGGAAACGCGGCGTGCGGGAATCGTGTTTCTGATCATGTCGCACGCGGGCACCGGGCTGCTGTTGATTGCGTTTCTCATGCTGGGGCAGGCGGGCGGCACCCTGGATTTCGCGGCCTGGCACCACCTGGCCTCGCGGCTTCCGGCCTGGGAGCAGGGAACGGTTTTCGTCCTGTTCCTGCTGGGCTTCGGCGTGAAAGCGGGAATCATCCCACTGCATGTGTGGCTGCCGGCGGCCCACCCGGTGGCGCCCAGCAACATTTCCGCCCTGATGTCGGGGATCGTGATCAAGACCGGAATTTACGGAATGGCGCTGGTCTTTTTCGATTTCTTCGCCATACCTCCCATGTGGGCGGGCATGGTGGTTCTGGGCGTGGGCGTGGTTTCGGCGCTTCTGGGCGTGCTGTACGCGCTGATGGAACACGACCTGAAGCGGCTGCTGGCCTACCACAGCATCGAGAACATCGGAATCATCCTGATCGGGTTCGGCGCAGCGCTGGTATTCCGCGCCTTGGGACACCCGGCGCTGGCGGCCATCGCCCTCATCGCCGGGCTCTACCACACGATGAACCACGCGATCTTCAAGGGCCTCCTGTTCCTGGGCGCGGGCTCCGTGCTCCATGCCACGCACACGCGCAACATGGAGGAGATGGGCGGGCTGATCCGCCGGATGCCGGTGACGGCGTTGTGTTTTCTGGTCGGCTCGATCGCGATTTCCGGGCTGCCGCCGCTGAACGGTTTCGTGAGCGAGTGGCTCACGTACCAGGCGCTGCTGGGAGGGTTCGGGAGCACGCAGAAGCTGGCGCGCGTGGTGTTCCCGATCGCCGGCGCTCTGCTCGCCTTGACGGCGGCGCTGGCGGCGGCATGCTTCGTGAAGGCGTTCGGCATCTCGTTCCTGGCTCTTCCGCGGAGCGAAAAGGCCGCGGAGGCGCGCGAGACAGCGCTCTCGATGCGCATCGGGATGGGCATTCTGGCGGCCGGTTGCGTAGCGCTCGGGCTGGGCGCCACGTGGTTCCTGCCGATCTTCGACCCGATCACGGAGCAGACCATGGGAGGCCGCTTCAGCGCGATGCTGATCGCGGGAAACGGTTTCGTGCTCTCCGCAGGAACGCCGCGCGGAGGCACGGTCTCAACGGCCGAAATCGCGGCAATGCTGGTCCTGCTCACCGCGCTGCCCGGTCTGTTCTGGCTGGTGTGGGGCCGCTCCAGCCGGCGCGCGGCAGGGCCCACGTGGGATTGCGGCCTGCCCGGACTCACCGCCGACAACCAGTACACCGCCACGGGGTTCTCCAAACCCATTCGCATGATCTTCTCCGCCCTCTACCGGCCGCGGCGCGAGATTCAGGCCGAGTATGAGGTGTCGCCCTACTATCCGACGGCGATCCATTTCGAGAGCGAGATCGAACCGACCTTCGAGAAGCGCGTGTACGATCCGTTCCTGGAATGGCTCCTGCGCGTGTCGCGCCGTCTGCGCGCGGTGCAGGCGGGCAGCATCCACGCGTATCTCGCCTACATTTTCCTGGCGCTGATTGCGCTGCTGTTGTTCGGGGTGCGCGGATGATGGGGCCAACGCTGGGCCCGGTTCTGAAGGTTCTGGCGCAGCTCGCGATTCTACTGTTGTTGGCGCCGCTGGTCACGGGCCTCATCAAGTTGTTGAAGGCTCGTCTGCAGATGCGGCGCGGGCCGGGTATGTTGCAGCCCTACCGGGATCTCTACAAACTGCTGCGCAAGGGTATGGTGATTCCGCATACGGCATCGTGGCTGTTTTCGGCGACGCCTTATGTCGTCTTTTCCGCGACCCTGCTGGCAGGGCTGATGGTGCCGACGGTAGCCGCCGAGACGCCGATCGGGTTATTCGGGGGCGTGCTGGCGATGGTTTACCTGTTGGGCCTGGGCCGGTTCTTTCTGGCGCTGGGCGGTCTCGATACCGGCAGCTCGTTTGGCGGACTGGGCAGCAGCCGGGAAATGACCATCGCCGCCCTGGCGGAGCCCACGCTCATGCTGGCGGTCTTCACGGTGGCCATTGGAGCGGGTTCCACCACGCTCGCGGAAATGGCCAGGGCCGCCATCGGCCAGCAGTGGCGCTTTCTCGCGCCATCGCAAATCCTGGCTTTCGCCGCGCTGTTTCTCGTGCTGATCGCCGAAACCGGGCGCATCCCGGTGGACAATCCGGCTACGCACCTGGAACTGACGATGATTCACGAGGCCATGATCCTGGAATACTCCGGGCCATACCTGGCGCTCATCGAGTGGGGCGCGTCGATCAAGCAACTGCTGCTGATGACCCTGCTGATCAACGTGTTCTGGCCGTTCGGCCTGCCGCAGGTGTGGTCGGCGAGCGGTCTCTTCACCGGTCTGGGCTGGCTGCTGCTGAAGCTCTTTCTGTTGAGCTGCGGCATCGTGCTGGTGGAAACCACCAATGCCAAAATGCGCCTCTTCCGCGTTCCCGAACTGATGGCGACCGCGTTCGTACTGGGCGCCCTGGCCCTGGTCTCGACGTTCCTTCTCTGAGATTCCTCGCATGCACCTTTTGCAAAATATCGATTTCCTGCAAGCCCCCGAGTTCGGCGAAAAGATGATCACCCTGATGGCCGCGTTCGTCCTGGTACTGCAGATCGCCATGGTGGGGCAGCGGTCGCTGATCATGAACATCCGCGTCTTCGGAACTCAATCGTTCCTCCTGGCCGGGATCGCCGCGGCCATCGCCTGGTATAACCACGCGCCTCACATCTACATCGCAGCGGTGATGACGGTGCTCATCAAAGCGATTCTGGTTCCGATCCTGCTGGAGCGGCTGGTGGATCGCGTCGATATCCGGCACGAGATCGAGCCGATCGTCAACACGCCGCTTTCGATCGTGATTTCCGGCGGGCTGACCCTGGTGGCGTACACGGTCGCCGAATCCTTCTACCATCCGGAAGCGGGGCCAGCCAGCCTGGGCCACAACACGCTGGCCGTGGCGATTTCGGTTTTCCTGATCGGCTTCTTCATGATGATCAACCGCCGCAAGGCCCTGTCGCAGGTTCTGGCCCTCCTGACGCTGGAGAACGGGATCTTTCTGGCCGCGATCTGTCTCACGTACGGGATGCCTCTCATCGTGGAACTGGGCATATTCTTCGATGTGCTGGTGGCCGTCCTGGTTCTGGGAATTCTGGTCTACCAGATTCGCGAGACGTTCGACTCGATGGACGTGAGCAAACTGCGGAGGCTGCGAGGCTGACCATGATCCTGGCGATTCTGCTGTTGGTTCCCTTCGCGGGCGGCCTGTTTGCGGCGCTGGCGCGCAGTACCCCTGAGCTCCGGCGCACCATGGAAGCCGCGAACCTCGCTGCATTCGGCATCACGTTCGTGCTGTCGCTGGTCCTGGCGGGGCAGGTGCTGGCGGCCGGGCCGGTCTCGCTGTGGGGCGGTTTTCTTTACGCCGATTCTCTGAGCGCGCTGGTGTGCCTGCTCACCGCGTCGGTGGCCCTGGTCTGCTCCGTCTACGCGGTCGGGTATCTGCGCGAGGACCAGCGGAGCGGTGTGCTCGATCAGGACGGAGAGACCGGCGCGGCGAAGCTCCGCAAGTATTACAGCCTGACCCCGCTGTTCGTGTTCGCCATGCTGCTGGTGGCGCTGGCGAACAACCTGGGGCTGATGTGGGTGGCGATCGAGGGCACGACTCTGGCTTCGGTGTTTCTGGTGACGTTTTACGGCAAGCGCACGTCGCTCGAAGCTGCCTGGAAGTACGCCATGATCGGCGGCGTCGGCCTGGCCATGGCGCTGTTCGGAACCGTGCTCGCCTACTACGCGGGCCATCACCTGCCCGGCAGCGACACCATCGCGGGATTGAACTGGTCCGTGCTGGCGGGACAGGCGGCGTCGCTCGACAAGACCACCATGCGGCTGGCGTTCATCCTGGCGCTGTTGGGGTACGGAACCAAAGCCGGCCTGGCGCCCATGCACACCTGGAAGCCGGATGCGTACAGCGAGGCTCCGGTGCCGGCGGCGGCCATCCTTTCCTCGGCCATGTTGAACTGCGCCCTGTATGGGCTGATCCGCTTCTACATTCTCACCAGCCGCTGCCTGGGCGCGCAGTTCCCCGGCGGACTGCTGCTGATTTTCGGCATGCTCTCCATGGGGATCTCGGTTCCGTTCATCCTGGTGCAGCGGAATTTCCGGCGGCTGCTGGCCTATCACACCATCGACCACGCGGGCATCATGGTGACCGCGCTCGGGGTGGGAGGAAAACTCGGAACGCTCGCCCTGATGTTGCACATGACGTACCACACGGTTGCCAAGTCGCTGCTTTTCCTGTGCGCCGGCAACGTCTATCAACACTTCAAGACCGACCTGTTCGACAAGGTGAAAGGCGGGGTGATCCGTGTAATGCCGGTCACCGGAGCGGTGTTCCTGATGGCCATGCTGGCGATTATCGGGATGCCGCCGTTCAGCCTGTTTCAAAGCGAATTCCTGATCCTGAGGGCGGCGTTCGGCGGGGGCCACTATCTGGCCACGGTGCTGTTCGTTCTTTTTGGCACGGGAATCTTCGCGGGAGCGGTGCTGCACGTGGGAAGCCTGGTGCTGGGGCCGAGCGATGAAGCACCGGTGGCCGCCCTGCGTCCCTGGCGCGATTA
>OMOG01000665.1:363-11948 GCA_900290305.1 Candidatus Sulfopaludibacter sp. SbA4 | reverse complement strand
CCGGGGGCCAGGGGGCCGGGGGCCAGGGGCCGAAGACCAGGGGCCGGGGGCCGGGGGCCAGTGGCCAGGGGCCGAAGACCTGGGGCCGGGGGTCAGGGGCCGGGGGGCCGGGGCCGGGGGTCGCGAGCGGGAAGTAGCAGTTATGCCGCATGGTCAGTCGATTCCGCTTCGGCTACGCGGAACACTACTACGGTGACATCGTCGCGGGCGGGGGTGCCGGCGGTGAAGTCGGCGAGGTCACGCAGGATGGCGGTTCGGGTTTCCGCGGCGGATTGGCCGTCGGTCTTCTCGACGGAACGCATCAGGCGATCTTCGCCGAACTGCTCCATCGACGCATTGATGGCTTCGGTAATGCCGTCGGAATAAAGCACCACGGCGTCGCCGGGTTCGAGGTCGATTTGTTCGAGGCACAGACAGCGGCTGAAGCGCTCGTTGGGGCACATGCCCAGACCGAGGCCGGGGGGCTTCCGCAGCGTGGTTTCACCGCGGAGCGCGCGGCGCCAGACGATGGGGTTGTGGCCAGCGCGCGCGTATTCCAGGCGGCGGCTGACGGGGTCGATGGCGACGGCGGCCATGGTGACGAAGACCTTGCGTTTGCACGCGCGATACAGGTGGAGGTTGATCTGTTGCAGAATGTGCGCCAGGTCGCTGGAATCCTGCGAGGTGGCGCTGAGCAGTCCCTTGGTAACCATCATGTAGAGCGCGGCGGGGACGCCTTTGCCGGAGACATCGGCCACGGCGATGCCGAGGCGGCCATCGGGAAGCGGGAAGAGGTCGTAGAGGTCGCCGCCGACTTGGAGCGCGGGATCGCAGGAGCCCGAGAAGGAATAGCCGTCGATGACGGGAGGGTCGGCGGGGAGCGCGTCCTGCTGGGCCTTGCGCGCAACCTGAAATTCGGCTTCCAGCCTTTTGAGGTTGGAGAGCGTAGGAGCCTGGGTGGAAGCGATTTCGGGTTCGGGAAGGCCGGCGTCGCCAGATTCGGCATCGCGGCCGCGAATGGCGAAGTTGACGAAGGCGGCGATTCCGGCGACGAGGACCACCAGCAGGCGCACACCGGAATCGCGCATTCCGCCGGCGGGCTGAGCAAGGAGAATCGCCGGAGCGGCGGCGGCCTGGGCGGCGATCATGGCCGCGGACACGGCCAGCAGATCGAATTTCCGGTAAAGGCGGAAGTACAGAGCACAGCCGATCGCGGTGGTGATGAGGCTCGGCACCAACCTGTCGAATGCCGTAGCGGAACCAAAGACGAAGACGGCAGCGAGCAAGGCCAAGGCGCCGATGCGGAGAGGCTTCCAGCGAAGGCGGTCCGCCGCCGGGAAGGCGAAGCCCAGGAATCCAAAAGCGGGCACGGCAGCGGAGGGCAGCACCAAAGTGGCGAGGGCCACCGGCGCGCTCAGCACGCCCGTGTGATGAAACAGCAGCCGGGCGGCGCGGAAGAGAATCGCGGTGGCATAAGGGGCGGCGGCGACGGCCAGGCCGGTTAACGCTCCCGCGGCAATGGGCAGGCTGACCTGGCGCGTGAAGATCTTCCCGTCGAACAGCAACTCGAGCGAGGACCATTTCTGCCGGAGGCGGCCCCTGGCACCGGCATATCCCGCGACTCCGAAGGCGAATGCGGTGAGGAAGGGCAGGCCCACGGCGGCGACGAAGGCGGTGATGGCGCTGGCGTTGGAGGCAGCCTTGGCGCCGGCCTGCTGCCCGGCTTCGAAGTCGCTGGCGTCGGAAGTGACGGTCACATTCGGGGAGTTTTCGAATTGGCGCAACCCCAGGCTCCGGTTGTATTGCATCGCCTGGTAGTCCGGGCCGGCCCACATCATCAAGGCGCCCCAAGCGACCAGGGCCGCCGCCAGGCCGGCGGGAACCCGCCAGGAGATCCACCCGCGAACACAGGCACGCACGGCGAGAACGAAGGCGACGCAGAAACCACCGATCCAAAAAAGACGGGCGATGCCCGTGCCGGCGCGGGTGGCCCGATTGGAATCGTAGCTGAAACCCCGTGCGTAAGCGGGGCTCAAGGCAGCCGAGAGCAGGCGCCCATCGCGCCGGGACACGGCGAGAGTGGCAACCATGGGGAAGTTCCAGGATGCCTGGTCCACGGTTTTGAAGGACGAAGAACTGGAATCGGCGAAATCCTGGAGCACGGTTTCCGCAGTGACAGCGGCTGCGGGGGCTTCGCCGGCCGGTTTCCGCTCCCATTCGGCGGGCCGGCCATCGGCGAAGAGTTTCACGCGGACGGTTTGCTTTCCGCCAGCTTCGGTGAAGAGCACTCCCCAGGCAACGGGGGTGAAGAGCCGGGCGGCCGGATCATCGGGGTATAAGCAAAGGTAGGCGCGCAGTTTCTCATCCGTCAACTGAGTGACAGCTACCTTCCATGCGGCGGTTTCCACGCCGTACTTAGAAGTGAGTTGGCGGGCACGCTGGATGGCCGCATCGCGATCCAGGGCGGAGCCGAAGATCGCCGAGGGATCGATCCGCGGGAAGAGAAACACCAGGAGCGAGACTCCGGCAAGCGCGACGATGGCGGGGATGCGGAGGGGCTTCATGCGATGCCTCCTGCGGTGGCGGGGGCGATGGGCTGGCAGGCGGAAGCGCCGGCGGAAGCGCCTGCCCCACAAAGCAGCGGAGCCACAGCCAAAGGCCGACCAGGGGGTCGGCGGACCCAGAGGGTACCCCCCAGGGGGCCCGCCCCACCAAATCTGCGGAGACTTGTTGTAGTACGGGGCTTCATGCGATGCCTCCGATGGCTGCGGCGGCGACCTCTTCGCGGCGCACCACCACTGTGGTGACATCATCGAGAGGGGCGTCGCGCCGGCGCCTCATGGCGGCGTCCAAAGCCGCTTTGTGGAGGGCGCCGGCGGCGGCGGCGGGAAGCTTCCGCGTGAGATCGCGGAGGAATGCGTCCGGCACGCGGCGAGCGTTCTCGGCGATCTGGGCGGCCCATCCATCGGTAAAGAAGAACAGGGCATCGTTGGGGGCCAGCGTGGCCGCACCGTGGCGGATCTCGCCGCCGGCGACCTCCTCGGCCAATGCGTGCCCGTTGATCAGCACCCGCGGAGAGGATCCGGCGCGGGCATAGCGCACGGAGCCATTGCGGCCATCCACCACGGCATAGAGCACGGCCATGGGGGCGTCCTCACCGCGCAAGACCGTGCCGAGCGTGGCGCGCAGGCGGCGGAGAACCTCCACGGGGGAAAGGTCGATGCGCGCGGTATACATGAGGAAGCCCTTGGCCAGCGCGATGGCCATGGCGGAGCCCAGCTCGCGGCTGCCGCCTTCGGCGAGGAAGATACCCAGGCGGTGCTCGTCGAGCACGTAGTAATCGAAGAAGTCGCCACCCACCTCGCGGGCGGGGATGCAGGAGCCGGCGATCGAGAGCCCGGCAATGCGCGGGGCGTCGCCGGGCAGCAGCCGCACCTGCGCGAGGCGGGCGGCGCCGATTTCGGCTGTCAGGGCCAGGCGTTCGGCGAGATGGCGGGCGTACAGGGGCCGGACCTGCCGCTCATCGTAAATTCTTCCGCGCCATGCGCAGTAGAGCTGGACCAGGAGGAAAACGACTCCGGCCGGCAGAACGTGGCTGTAGGCGATGGTATGCCACTGATCGGAGACCACGCTCTTGCGCAGCAACGTGCCGACAAACACGAGCGCGGTGACGCTGCTTACGGCGGCCAGCAGATCGCCAAAGAAAAACGGCGCGCAGGCGGCCGCGGTCCATATCACGATAAGGGTGACATTGATTTGCCAGGCGCGTCCGGACGGAGTGACGGTGGAGGCCACCAAGGCGGAGAGCGGGAGCAGCAACGCTACCACGAGCCGGTGCCGGCGGATTCGGGAGCGCAGAAACGCAAGCGGCAGCATCAGGCCGAATGCCGCCATGCTGGTGACGTCCGGGAATAGATCGCTCAGCGCCTGAACCAGGGGAGACCTCTGGAGGGCGTTGCCGGCCAGACCGGCGTAATCGGTAGCGGGCGTGCCGCGAGCCAGGAGGAGCAGCGTGTTCAGGATCAGCAGCAGCCAGCCGGCGAACGCGCCGCCGGCCAGGATGGAGCGCGCACAGTTGGCGGAGAGCCACTTACCGGACAGAAACGCGTCGACCGAGACGAGCTTTCCGGGATAGGCCTCGCGCAGTTCGCCTTCGCCGGCGCCGTACGCGACACCCAGCAGAATCCCCAGGAAACCAAGGCCCAGGGTCAAAGCTGCAACCCGCGCCACTCCCGTGACCTGATCGCCGTTGAGCACAGACGAGGCACTGCCGGCATTCACCAGGAGCGCGCACAAGCCGGAGGCCACGAAAGCGGCAGCCAGCAGCAGGGTTCGCCGATGGGAGATCTCCCTTTCGATGGACCGCTGGACATAGCGCATGATGGCGTAGATTCCGAGGCCGGTAAAGCAGAGAGCGGTGCCGATTCCCACGATGAGGTCCCAAGTGGAGGTCGAGCCGATGAGGCGTTTCGAGGCGGGATCGAGCTGCAGAGTGGCGGACTGGCTGACGGGCTGGATGCCGGCGACATCGACGTGGAACTTGACCTTGGACTCGGGAAGTCCGGGGATTTTCGCTTCCCAGACAAACTCGCGCTCCCAGGCTTCCTTACCCACGTTCCGGGTGGTTGGATTCTCCAGGAGAAAGGGATTGCCGGGGCCGAGTTGGCGGCGCCAGAGATCCTCCGCGACCGCGCGCGCGGCGGACTCTTCGACCAGCGTGCGCCCGGCCGGTTTTTTCTCCACGAAGCCGATGGCACGACCGTCGGGGGTGACGTTGACGGTGATCCAACGGCCGTCCGGGGCGGTCAGAGTCACATCGATGGTGGCGGGGGCGAAGACGCGTTCCAGGGCCGGCGGCCGCACGCGGCGGAACAGGGCGGCAACGGTGGAGCGCGCCTGGGTGGCGGTGGCGGGAGTCCAACTGCGGGCGTCGATTCCGAGAATTTGGGCGAAGGTGGCGGCACTGTCGATGGCCTGCTCCCTTGCGATGGAGGTGAACTTCCGGTCGTGCGGGAGGCGGTCCTCGAGGAGCGTGGCGCCGAAGTAGGCCAGCGGGGACAAGGCGAGGATGGCGATCCATGCAGAGTGGAGGCCGCGGGAGGTTCCGGCGGGCGTCAACGTCGTCGGTCGCATGTGGGTAGTATCTGGGGATTGTAGCACTTGGGACGGACGATGCCGAAGCTCCCGGGTGACAGGAGACGGGCTGTTCGCACACATTCTTACGTGCGTCATTAAGATGTTTGTTTGCAATGGGTTACGGAGACTTAAAAAAATTGGGAGACAGGTGGGAAGGGTTTTTTTCGGTCCACGCGTCTCCCGAGGTTGGGGCGGGGCTGTGTGTATGTTTTTGCCGCTGGTTAAGGTGTTTGTTTGCTTGGGGTTATGGCGACGGGCAGAGATTTTGTGACGCGTGGGGAGGGGTTTTTGGGGATCATGCGTCACTAGATGGGTCGCGGGGCCGGATGCGCAGAAACAGGGCGCCGGTTGACGGGTTTTGTTGTCGCGCATTTCTCCTCCCAATTTAATTGCAGCACGACGGTATTGAGGAAATTGCGGTCGAGGCGGTGGATTTTCGGGAAGTGGTTGATTCTTTAGGGTTTGGAGATTGAAAATAAAGGCGCAAGGCACGTGACCGTGAAAATGGAGGGAGCAAGGTCGAGGATTGGTTTACGCAAGCGCAACAACAAAATGTTGCAATTATTCTGACTTTACATCATAATTATTCTGATCTATAGATCAGAATATATCTGATTTTTGATCAGAATGCAACTGGTATCCTTGCATGCTTTACAAAGCCCCGCGGCTGTACGGTCCCGAACAAAAGGTGTTGCACGACATTGCCACCGTTAGGGATAAGCTCAAAAGCCGGATCAGCGTTCCAAGGCGATGGGTAGGCGTTCTGCGCCGCAATACTCTGGCCCGTGCGATACGTGGATCAAATAGTATCGAAGGTTTCCATGTCACGGCTGACGACGCCATTGCCGCTGCCGAGGGGGAGGCGCCGCTAGAGGCAGAGCGCGAGGCCTGGTTGGCCGTCACCGGCTACCGTAATGCTCTGACATATGTATTGCAGCTTGCCACAGACCCACACTTTTCCTACAACGAGGGGTTCATCAGAAGCATGCACTACATGATGCTGCTACACGACCTCTCAAAACATCCGGGCCGCTGGCGACCAGGGCCGATCTATGTTCGGGACGAGGCGCGTGGCGAAATCGTATTTGAAGGCCCAGACCCGGATCTCGTACCAAACCTAATTTCGGAATTGATGTCGGCTCTCAACTCGGAGCACGACGACGCAGTAATTATTCGCGGTGCGATGAGTCACTTGAACCTGGTTCTGATTCATCCTTTTTCCGATGGCAACGGACGCATGGCCCGTTGCCTGCAAACGCTGGTCCTTGCAAGGGAGGGTATTCTCGAGCCGCAGTTCTGCAGTATCGAGGAATACCTCGGAAGCAATACCCCCGAGTACTATAATGTGTTGGCCGAGGTAGCCCAAGGCGCGTGGACGCCCAAGAACGACGCGCGCCCGTGGATTAGATTTTGCTTGACGGCGCACTATCGTCAGGCGCAGATCCTCCTAAGGAGAACCGCCGAAATAAACCGGCTTTGGGACGAGCTTGAATTGCTTCTCAAGAACATGTCCCTGCCGGATCGAATGATATTTGCATTGACTGATGCTGCAATGGGTCTTAGGGTTCGCAACTCTACCTATCGCTCCCCCGCAGAGGTTTCCGACAACCTGGCAAGCAGAGACCTCAAGACATTGGTAGAAAGAGGACTGCTGGTCGCGGACGGACAAACGAGAGGCAGGGCCTACGTTGCATCCGATGCTATCAAGAAAGTGCGTGGCCGAACCCGGGAGCCCAAAAAGATAATAGATCCGATCTATTGAGGCGCAGGCGGCTGTCCCCACCGCGCGGCGAAGTATCGCAGATCGCCTCACGCGCTCCTGAGGTCGTGGATCAACTCCTGTTCGCTGAGTACTAGATTTTCAATATCCCGGCAAATTTTCTTCAAATCTTCGAAGTCCCCGACGACCTCAATCCGCGCCTTCATCATCTTGAGCTGGGGAATTTGAAATTCTCCCTCGCCGGTTGTGAGAAGCTTCTCCAGCTCCTTCTGGCTCACGGCGGGGCCGAATTTAATGGTGCAGCGGTCTATCATGGAAAAATGATTTGGCAAACGTTAAATCCAAGTGGTGGCTTCGAGGAGGCTCTTTTCAGAGCTGCCGTCCCTGGCGGGTGGCTAATTCAAATAGGCTGCCATTTCGGTGGTGTTCGATCCGTCAGTGTCACGTTTTACCCGGACCCCGACCACAAATGGGATGGCAATTCGTTGTCTTGAGACACAAGCCGGGAAGCCCAAACGCATTCCCGGCCTCGTGATTGTAAAAACTACTCCTGACCTTCCTCGCCGCTCTCGGATTCCTCCGGTGAATCTGAAGTCGGAGGCGGCGGCGGGACGTCGCTCGCGGCGGGCTGCGCTCTCGGTCGGCGCGAGTTTGTCCGCCGTGACTACCTCGGTCTGCCCCTGGCCCGCGTCATCGGTGTATTTCACCGAGAACTGCGTGCCGTCCTCGGAGATCGAAACGATCTCGCCGACCTTGTTCACGTCGAGGATGGTGACCTGCTGGCCCACTTCGAATACTTCGAATACTGAATCACTCATGAATGTTGTCGTTTTATTTTGCTGCGCCGCTCGACCGTGCGCGCCGATTTCGGGATTATAGATTTCGTAACGCCTCGGCCAGCTTCCGGCTCGACGCCGACTGGACGCGGAAATGCTTTGCCGTGGCCTCCTGATTCTTGAGGTTTTCCTCGTGCTGGGCTATTTCCTCGCGCTTCGCGGCGGCCATCTTTTCAGCTTCCTTCCGCTCCTTGTCCGATTCGTACTTCTCCTGGCTGGACATTTCGGAACGCTTGATGAGCTTCGTGATGGAATCACACCCGGCGCAACGCTTTTGCCCATTCTGAGTGCCGTTGGCTATGTTCTCGGCATCGTGCTCGCCCACCTCAACTTCATGCCCGTTCTCGCACAGCCAAAAGCCCTTTTCCTCCATCTCGGGCACCTGCTTGATACGGGCGTCAAAGGCGTCGGCCTCCTCCGTGAGTTTCGTAATGATGTCTTTCGCCATCGCTGCGTTTTTCTTCGCGACGCGGGCGGACCACTCGTGGAGGGCGCCCTCGTGCTCCTCATTCAGAACGCATTTCCAGCGCGCCCGCCAGCGGACGATTGCTCGGATGATTTCGGATGATGAATGTTTTTGGGTTACTTCAATTTTACGGGTTGCGGGGAAAATATCAATACGCCGGTCGGTGGGCAAAACTGGTAAAATCGCGGATTATGGAACCTGTCACTACGGCCGGTCTCATTAAGACAGCGGGAATCGAAGTACCCGCGACGGCAAAAAGGGAAGCTGAAGGTTTCTGGAAAGCCGTCTACGCAGAACCGGCCAAAGCACTCGGTTCACTCGTGGCCCTGCCACTCAATCGGCGGCTATTTCGGAATGCCGTCAAGGCAACCGTTGAGGCAAACCGGTTGCTCAAGGCAGCGGGTGTGTCGCCAAAACAAGTACCACTATCCATCATCCATCCTGCGCTACAAGGCGCAGCACTAGAGGAAGATCCGAGCCTTCAGGCAATCTGGGCTAACCTTTTGGCGAACGCCGCCGATCCTCGCAAGCTCGCGCCCGTTTCAGCAGCATTCCCGACGATATTGAAAGAGCTTTCGTCGCGTGAAGTAAAATTCTTGGACGCTCTTTATAACGAGGTCGTGACAAAAGCCAATGAAAAGAGAGGCCTCTTCCATACTGCTCATGTTTACTTTAGCGATTCTGAACTCCATGACATCTACACTTCGGCTGGACTCTCGCAGGTGCCACACTTCTTCCTGAAGAGCGATGACGATGAGCAAGCAGCCCAGGACTTACGTAGCTTCTCGTACATGTTAGCAATGCTAAAAAGGCACAATTTGATCGCCGAATCCATATGGCCACATACTGTTGACCGCTACGATGCAGTAAAGAACCCAAAGCCTGATTTCGAAGTAGAGATTGAAATCGAGTATTCACTAAGTGAAATCGGCTCTTGCTTTGTGGTCGCTTGCAGACAGCCGACTCCGACGGTCAATCACGTAACGACGACATAGGTATAATCCAGATGCCGGGGCAGCCATAACACCTCAATCTCGTCCCGAAGCATCTGCCAATCCCGCGTTTCGAAACCCTTTGCCTCCAAAAGTTCGAAACTCTCGTCATAGTGTTCAATTCTGAAATCCACTTTGTGCCGCCGTAATAGCTCTCCGGTTTTCGGATTCCGAATCTCGATGGTGAATTGTCTTTGCCAGTCCTTGATGTCGCCGCACTTCTTACGCCAATCCAATTCCATCGCTGTGTTCGCTTCGAGGATCGAATCGTAGACGTAGCCGTTGTAGAAACACGTTTTCGCGGGGTACTTGTTCGGCGCGGCCTTCTTCGATCCCCGGACCTTCCCACAAAGACAAACAGCATCGCCCGTGTTCGTGTCCACGAAATTGCGGTGCGCTGTTTGGGCTGGCTTCGTTGTAAGTAGGTCATGCAAATGATTACACTGAGGAGATGCGCTACGACCCAAAGGAAGCCGTCAAACACGTCGTCCACGATTACGTCTATCTCGTCGTCGCGGGCACGGATACTCAAAGACCGCTCGATCACCCGTTCAATCATTACGCCGAGCGGACGTTCCACACACATTGCCGCGCGTTCGGTGATTTCTTCTCCGATAAGAACGACTCACGCGACCTGTACGCACGACATTTTACCCGTGGCCAGTTCATTAGAACATTCACGATTTGGGATGAATGGCGCGGCCATATCGACAAGCATTTGATGCATCTCACGACTGGACGGATTACCAATAGGGTTCCTTGGACTGGCGAACCGAATCAACACATCCTTAAAGAGTTCAGAGCGGCTTGGGATGATTTCCTGGCCGACCTGCAGGATGACCTGAAACCGTTATTTGCCCAAGAGTTAGAGCAACATCGCAAGTCGTATCCAAAGTACCCGATTTAAGCTCATTGGATGGCCAGCAGCTTGTTCTCGATGAGATAGACGAGCATCCTCGCGCGCGCGTCGGCCTCGGTGTTGGCGGTCCGGTTTGGCGACAAACCGTCAACTTGGATTTGTAAACGCTACGGCGTCAGGGAGGATCTATCCCGCCCTGCCCAACAGATTTCAGCAGCGGGCGTTAAGCTTCCGGCGGATTCGCCTGCGGCCTGCCGACTATCTCAACGCGCTGCGAGCACGGCATCGACGACCTTCTGCACGGATTCATCGAAGCCGCGCATGCCTTTCATCCAAGGCTTCCACTCTCTCTCGAAAATCTGCGGATATCCGGGCCAGGAGCGTTCCCACAGACCGTGCGACATCGCGTACGGGACGTGGCCTGGGACGTCCTTTACAACCGCCTCGGCTACAATCTCACCTGTCGTGTAGAACAACATGGCATGCCAAAGATCCTGGCGAGGCAGCAAGATGGCTTCTTTGCGTGCGCGCTCCGAAATCGTCTTTCGGAGTTTGGCCGTCAGGCCATGCGAGGCTTCGTGGAAAAGGACCTCCAATCCGTCGAGGCCAACGTTGCGCAGATCGGCGCTGGATATGGCAGTCCGGGTCGGGAGTAAGGTGGTATACGCTGTGGCTCGCTCTCCGTACCACACCACATCGACGCGGATCGGTGAATCCGGCCATGGAGTTGCATATGCCGCTGCGAGGCGGGGAATGATCGTGGGCCCATATTTCTCGACGAGAGGGCTCTCCGCCGCGATCCACGCCGCGTTGATCTTCGAGTGCTCCGGCCACCAATGCGCGCGATAGACGGGCGCGGCCTTTTCGATCGCGGTGCGCAACTCGGCGTCCAGCCCCGCGGCAGCAAGTGTCGCGTCGCCGTCGTGGTCTTCAATGGCGTTCTTGATAGTCTGCATCTCCAGGCTTAAGCGATCTTTCGCGGCGAATCGCAGTTGGTAGAAATGAACAGCCTCCGTCCAGGCCGCCTTCTCCGTCGCCGGGAGCGAATCGCCTTCGGTCGTCTCAATGCTCTGCTGCAGCAGAAAGTGATGCAAGTTCGTCCAGAAGCCGTTGTGAAAATCGAACGGCAGGGCGAGCAGCAGAACGCCTGCCAGTAGTGTGGCCGCCATGCCTTTTAGACTTTCGCAGTTGGCCTTGGATAGTCGAAACTACGAATCCACTTGTCCCAAGAGTCGATCGCCGGACTTTGACCCCTTCCCGCAGTCCAGGACCGGCGACCTGAGCAATAGATCGTTCGTGGTCGCGAAAGGTTTAGGAACGGGCTCGATTCACTTGGACGTATAACGCCCTACGCGGAGAACTGAACCCACGCGGGCCCCAAGTCCCTCTATACCAGCCAAAGTGCCGTAGATGCCGATCCCCAAATGGCTGAGGAAATATGGCTTCGGCACGCCGGCCAGCCCGGCGGCAGCGCCCGATGAAAGCCGGCAAATCTGGAAGAGCTTGACAGCCGCGGCAAGCAACAGGCCCTTGCCTTCCGCCCATACGTGGGGAAGTCGACGCCGCCGTTGATCCATGACTCATTAGTGGTTGCGGA
>OMOG01000665.1:157-353 GCA_900290305.1 Candidatus Sulfopaludibacter sp. SbA4 | reverse complement strand
GAGCTTCAGGCCGAATTGAATGACGCGGTTCGCCTCGCCCGCGGAGGCCACGTTCGCGGAGCTAGGCAGCGATGCAGACACACAGCAGGTCTCGCCGAAAACGGTGCTGACAATGCTGGGTGAGCCGGTGCTGGCCGCCAGCGGAGAATAGAAGTTCGTATGGTTCAGAATATTGAACATCTCCGTGCGGAACTGC
>OMOG01000665.1:0-147 GCA_900290305.1 Candidatus Sulfopaludibacter sp. SbA4 | reverse complement strand
GCCGCCAGCGGAGAATAGAAGTTCGTATGGTTCAGAATATTGAACATCTCCGTGCGGAACTGCAGTTTGAATCGGTCCGTGATGGTGAAGTTCTTCAGAAAACCCGAGTCGAGGTTCCAGAAAATCGGAGCCCGCGCCTGGTTTCGT
>OMOG01000666.1 GCA_900290305.1 Candidatus Sulfopaludibacter sp. SbA4 | reverse complement strand
CGCCATCGATCGACGCATGATCGAAGTGGACGGGTCCGCCGCCAAATCGCGGCTCGGCGCGAATGCCATTCTGGCCGTCTCGTGCGCCGTGGCGCGCGCCGCCGCCGCCGCCCGGCGCATTCCTTTATGGCGCCATCTCGCCGGTGATCGTGTACCGCTCCTGCCCGTTCCCATGGTCAATATCCTGTCGGGCGGGCACCACGCCGGGTTCGGCATCGAGTTTCAGGACTTCCTCATCGTGCCCCGGGGGTTTGCGATGTTTGCCGAGGCGCTGGAGGCCGCGGTCGCCGTTCACCGCGCCGCCCGCGCCGTCCTCGATGAACGCGGCCTGGCCGTCACCGGTGTGGCCGACGAAGGCGGCTGGGGCCCCCGGCTGCGGAGCAACGAACAGGCTCTCGAAATCCTGACCGCTGCCGTGGAACGCGCCGGCTTCACTCCGGGAGACCGGGTGGCGATTGCCATCGACGTGGCGGCCACTCACTTTTATCGCAACGGAAGGTACGGGCTGCGCAACGAAGGCCGCAACCTCCGCAGCGAAGAGATGGTTGGACTGCTGGAGGGATGGATTGCCGGCTATCCCGTGGTTTCGGTGGAGGACGGCCTGGCCGAAGACGATTGGGAGGGGTGGCGGCGCCTGACTGCGGCCGTTGGGGACCGTGTCCAACTGATCGGCGACGATCTGTTTGCCACCAATCTCGCCCGCCTGGAGCGCGGCATCGCTTCGGGGGCCGCGAATGCGGTGCTGGTGAAGATGAACCAGATCGGCACCCTCACCGAGACGTTCGAGGTGATCGATCGCGCGCGCGAGGCGGGCTACCGCGCCGTCATCTCGGCGCGCTCCGGCGAAACCGAGGACGCGTTCCTGGCGGACCTGGCAGTGGCTTCCGGGGCCGGGCAGATTAAGGTGGGCTCGGTGCGGACTTCCGAGCGCCTGGCCAAGTACAATCGCCTGCTGAAGATCGAGCGCGAGCTGGGCGGGCCCGGCTGATTTCTTGAAACCCCGGGGCCGGTCGCGCCATCCGACTAGTTACCAAGTATGATACGCGTCCTCACCAGCGCCGCTCTGGCCGTCGTGTTTTCGGGCCTCGCATGGGCACAATCCGCACCAGCACGGCTGTCATTTGAAGTGGCCGATGTCAAGATCAGCCCGCCCGGGGGCACGCCGAAATTCGACTTCCTCCCCGGTGGCAAGCTCACCGCGCACTACTTCACCATGAAGGAGCTGATCGCGGCGGCGTGGGGCCTGGACGAGGATTTTGTCACGGGCGGCCCGGCCTGGCTCAGCTCCGAGCACTATGACGTCGTTGCCAAGGCGCCGGCATTGTCGCCCACCCAACCACTTAGCGCACCCGACAAGGACCTGTTGCAGATGCTGCAAAGTCTCCTGATCGAACGATTCAAGCTGGAGATCCACCACGACAAGAAAGTGACCTCGGTATACGCCCTCGTGGTGGGCAAGAAGGGTGCCAGCCTCAAGGAGTCCGCCGCGGACGCGACGGACAAGCCCTCCTGCCAGATCCAGAGACCGCAACAGCGGAAGGACGGCTTGATCCTTCGTACCTTCGCCTGCAAAAAGGTCGGCATGGACGATCTGGCAGACTCGCTGGGCAGCATTGCGGCGGCCTACATCGATCTGCCGGTGGTCAACCTCACAGAGCTGAAGGGCGTTTACGATTTCACGCTGGAATGGGCTCCGCGGCGCGGCGGGCGCGGAGCCGCGATGCGCGGAGAGGTGCCCGCGGCCGGTAAGAGCGGCGATGCGCCCACGCCCTCGAACCCCGATGGTCCCGATGTGTTCGATGCCTTGCAGAGTCAACTGGGGTTGCGACTCGACCAGCGGAAATATCCCATGGATATCGTCATCGTCGACAAGGTCGAACGCGTCCCCACGGACAACTGACTCAGATCCGATTCACGCTACTGACTCCACCTTCTCCGCCCCCTCCGGCCACGCGCCATCGAGGAAGGTCCGGATCGACCCAAAGACTTTTTCCGGACCTTCAATCCACGGTACGTGAGCCGCGTCGTCAACCGTCACCAGCCGTGCGTCCGGCAACATCGCTGCCCATTCCCTTGCGCCGCCGTAAGGCGATTGCCGGTCTCTCCTGCCGTGAATGGCCAAGACCGGAGTCCTCACCTTTGCCACCTCTTCCGC
>OMOG01000675.1:2682-3027 GCA_900290305.1 Candidatus Sulfopaludibacter sp. SbA4 | reverse complement strand
TCGCCGTTAGCCGCTCGTCCCACGGTGAGCGCGGCTGAGCATGCGGCTGTGTGCATCGCCTTGGCGGACAGGAGGTTATTAGATGAGCTTACCCACTAAGATCCAAACAACCGCGGACATCGCGACCGTCGGGGTCGCAGTCTTGCTATCGGTCGTTTTGATCAAGGTCTATCTTGTCCCGGCCCCATCGCCGCGCCTGCCGCAGGCCGCGCCGCCCGCCGTGGCGGCCACGTCTGTCGGTAGCAGTCTCAAGGGCCAGCTTCCCGGAGTCGATTGGAGCAAGAATGGGCGGACCCTCGTCTTGGCCATTTCGACCCAGTGCCACTTCTGCAAGGAGAGCACTCC
>OMOG01000675.1:0-2672 GCA_900290305.1 Candidatus Sulfopaludibacter sp. SbA4 | reverse complement strand
TGAGGGTGTGCGTGTGGATCAGGTCAGGCAGGTTTCGCTGGGCACCATCGGGGTCAGGGGGACACCGACCATACTCCTGGTGGATGGCAAGGGGGTCGTCACCAAGCTCTGGACCGGTAAGCTGCAGGCGCAGGCCGAGGACGAGGTGCTGGCCGCCCTGCGTGGTGTACGTTCCTGATGCTGCGGAGGATGAAAGGAAAGGATGAAGCCCGATGAGAAAGAAGATATTGTTAAGTGCGGTTGCCGTTTGTGCGACGGCCACATGCACCGCGCCGTCGGTTGCGGCGGCCCAAAGGGCAATTGAGGTTGAACCGCCGAGTACCTTCAGAGATCCGGTATTGGTCTCTAAGGTCACGGTCGGCGGCTCGGAGGTGCAGTGTAAGCGACCCAGCCCGCTGGGGGCAGAACACTTATTTGAGCCTATCACGCCGTTCGAGTGGGGCGACGATTGGCTCCAGAATATCGAAATTCACCTTTTCAACCGAACCAGTAGGACCATAGTGTTCGGCCGCGTCGTGGTTGCCTTCTCCGAGTTGGGAAGCGGACCTGCCGCGTCCGGGCGGCGGGTAGCTTTCCTGGACTTCGGCCGGATACCCGCGAACGCCGCATTTTTCGGCGACGGAAAGCCCATGCCACAGAACCCCGATCAGCAACCCTTGTCGTGGGGACCCCGGCAGACCATCGTGGTCCATGTTGGAGACTACATCGACAAGATTCGAGGCCAGATCCATGATGAGGTGCCCACTCAGGTCTTCATCATCAAGCGCCCCTTCTTTTTCGCCGACGGGATGCGGTGGGACGGCGACTACGCGGTGCCGGATCCGGCACACCCTGGCCAGTGGGTGGCGAAGGAGCCGCTGCACTTCCCCGGCGATAGGGAGGACAACTGGCCAGTGCCGGGCCAGAGATGGACGCCGGGGCCCCGCAAGTAGGAGGTGATTACCGTGAAACGATCATTAAGAATCCTTGTACTTACCGTGGGCGCATGGTACTCCTCCACAGAGCGGCGATGACCACGGCAGAGGCGCAGACCTATTGTTTGGGAAAGACCATCTGCTGCGCCGCGACAATCGGCCCACCGGTGTCCTCGACAATCTGTGACGACTGCTGCCCTAATGCCGGATGGGTCGACGTGCCTTCGGGCGGCTCCGGAGTCGGGAACCAAAGCAGTGGGCCCACCGAATCATATGACTGTGGGACATATAGTTCCAGCATGGGCTGCCCGCGCACGCCAACGTGCGGGACAACAAACTACGACAAGGACTTTACCGATGGCACTTGCCCCAACCCGCCCGGTGGGTCGTGCTACTCAGCCTTGAACTGCGCTGGCGGAAACGCCTGCGTCAACAATGTCTGCTGTCAAAGTAACTACGGCCTGCAGTGCACGGGCAGTTGCGGCACCCAGGGCACCTACGCGTGCGACGGTTCGTGCCCAGAACCCTATGCCTGCACAATTGATGAGGAGTGCACCGAATCTGGCTCGTATTGTCAGAGCTGGGGCTGCTGCAGCCCTCCCTCCGGTGGCGGCGGCAACTGCGCTGCCGATGTCGATATAGTCTGCGACGACTGCGATGACGTCTATGACTGCAACGGTAATTGCCCTGGCGGCTGCGAGACCGGCGGGCAGGACCCCTGCGCTACGGCTGGTTGTGAGTACGGGTGCATAGACGGCGAAGTGGATGGCAGGATGGAGGCTGAGTGCCAGGCGGAGGACCCGGTTATCATCAGCCTGGACGGCAGCGCCTTTCCGCTGACCAGCGCCGCCAACGGCGTCCGCTTTGACTTCTACAGCATCGGTAAACCGGAGCCGATGTCGTGGACGGCAGCGGGTGCGAATGTAGGATGGCTGGCCCTCGACCGCAACCGCGACGGCCGCATCGACAACGGCTCGGAGTTGTTCAGCAACGTGACCCCACAGCCGGGCAAGGCCGGCAGC
Source organism: Candidatus Sulfopaludibacter sp. SbA4 (assembly GCA_900290305.1). Lineage (GTDB taxonomy): Bacteria > Acidobacteriota > Terriglobia > Bryobacterales > Bryobacteraceae > OMOG01. Next base: position 736 of record OMOG01000675.1, on the reverse strand, counting down.
CACCTTGGCTTTAAGGCACTGGCGGTGTGGGATCAGCCAAACTTCGGCGGAAACGGCGACGGGTGGATCACCGCCAAGGACTACGTGTTTTCGAGACTCCGGGTGTGGGTTGACTCCAACCACAACGGGATCTCGGATCCTGGAGAGCTACTCACCATGCAGCGGGCCGGCATCACCGCCATCTCGCTCCACTATCTACCGGATAACTGGACCGATTCGTACGGCAATAAGTTCCAGAACCGCGCTCAGATCACCTGGAGCGATCCGAATCACGGGAATGGAAAGGGCCAAGGCAGCGGAGGAGGCCGGGCGCAGTGGGCGTATGATGTGGTCCTGCTCTCGGCGGCTGGGAAGTAGGGCGGCCGGATGGGCCAATCGGGCGGGCTGTCTCGATCGCGGCAGCCCGCCGAATTAAATGTGAATTTTTCAGGGGGTCAGAAGCCGGCCTCATCGTATGGGATGCGTTCGCCTTCCGGCTGACGAATTTCATTGCGAGCCTGCCGCATGCGGATCCCCACGAGCTGACCAAAGTGGACATCCTGAACTGCATGGGGGTGGGGATGGCAGCGCTCTCGGTGGCGTCGGTATTCGATGGGAAGGGGCGCGCGCGATTCGCGGTGGCGGCGGGGCTGGGAATTGCGGCGGCGTCTCCCTGGGTGGCGAACCTGGCTTGGGATGGCGCGCCGGTGCTGCTGCGGCAATACCTGGCGGCGGAGCCGGGGCTGGGGCGGTTCGC
>OMOG01000677.1 GCA_900290305.1 Candidatus Sulfopaludibacter sp. SbA4 | reverse complement strand
GGGGCCGTCGGGAGGGCTCAAAATCCGCATTTTTCACCCACACGATTCCACGAAGACCCAAAATTTGCGGATGTAACGATCGACGTGGACTACAAATACCCAGTTTGGTGGAACAGACTTTCGTTTAGGTCGCGCTTTGTAACAGAGGGTGGAAAAGACGGGGTTCTTCACTGGTTCCCGCAGCCGGTACTTTACAAGCGAAGTAGGACGGTTTTCATGGCTCCGAGAATTGCACCCAAATGACGGGTTTAAGCGGATTATCTTTGGGAATGGTCACCGGCAGCGGTGATACGGGCCGCGGATGGTCTCGCCACAGGTGCGGCAGCGCCGGGGGCCTTCGTGCTCGGCCAGGTGGTCATCGAGGCGGGCAAAGCTGCTGAAGCTCCGGCCACAGGCCGGGCAGTCGTATTCTGGCTTGAATTCGTCATCGTCGCGGAGCATGGCGGGGGTTCTTGGTTAGTTGGGCGACCTGTTTTTTAAGCTGATGCAGGCGTCTTGCTGTCGTGGCGAGCTGGTGGCCGTGTTCTTTTTCGGTAGCCTCCAATCGTTCAATCTGGCGCCAAAGCTCGGCCGCGACAGGCAAATCTTGATGTAATTGTTTTTGGTTCATTGAAGGCCGGCCTATTTGGGCAGGGGATAGAGCGTGATTTCCGGCATGGGGAAATCTTTGGTGTCGTCGGTGAGCAGGGGAAAGTTGTTGTGGATGGCTGTGGCCGCGATTAAAGCATCGGCCAGGTTCAGCGGGTGACCCTTCTTGGTGTAGTCGCGTTTAAACAGGCCGGCCATTTCGCACACGGGCCAGGTCAAGGGATAGAGCTCAAGAGTCTCCAGGAACTGCTTGGTGTTTTGCTCCTCGCTCGGCCGCAGGCCTGCGTAGACTTCGGCGATGTTGATAGGACAGCAAGCCAGGGTGTCGCCTTGCTGCAAAAGCTCGCGGAGCAACTGGCGCCGGCGGTGTCTGTCGTTGATGGCGTCAATGATGACGCTGGTGTCGAGAAGGAAGGTTGCCATTAGCGGGCGGTTACTTTTTTGAAGCGCTGCTCGTAATCGCGGCGGAGCTTCTTGACGTATTTGGCGGCTCCCTGTTTCAGTTCGGGGTGGTCTTGCTCGTTCCAGGCCACGAGCTCGTTTAAGGCTTTCAACTGGCGCAGGCGGGTGAGTTCGCGTTCGGCCGCCTGGGTGATAAAGCTGCTGCGCTGGCGGCTGCCGACCACGGTATCGATGTCCTTGACCAGTTGGTCGGACAGCACGATGTGGGTTCGTTTGCTCATTGGCGTAGTGGTACTTTACGGATTCAGTGGGCCAAATTCAGCCCACAGGCATGTTAACACATTATGGGCTTTGCCATCAAGATAAATATAAGAAAATAAATGAGTTAATTATGTCGATTTTGGGCCTGCCCTGCGGCTGGCGGTAGGAGTCAATCGGCCAGGTTGAGGCGTTTGTCTTGCACCGGATCGAGCCAGATGCGCTTGAACACGGCTTCCGGCTGCTCCAGGTGGAGGGGGATAGTGCGCCCTCCGGCCGCCACTGGCTTGGTCAGCAGCTCGCTGCTGGTTCAGCAGCTCGCTGCTGGTGAAGCAAAACAGCGGCGAAGGCTTGGGCGAGACGATCGGGTGGCGGGTGGGTCCAAACACCGAGCCGCCAGAGGAGAAGCAAGCCAACGAAATTGTGCCACTTCCCCCGGAGGAGTTAGTACGTCATTTCGTAAATACGCCAACGTATTCTTCAGGCGCCGAACAAGCGTCGACACGAGTGCCGACGCGGCAGGCACGAGTGCCCGCGCCACGGTTCGATACGAGATGGTATTTATGAAATGGTGTACTTAGCAGAAGCCCTACCAGCCGCTAGCCCCCTACCCCTAACCCCTGGAACCGTTCCGGCACTTCCACGGCCGCGAATTCGCGGGTCAGCTCGGCCACATCGTCGGGCTGCAACACCATGCGCGCCATGCGGAACAGAATGTTGTCCTCCTTCTGGATGTGCTGGCGCAGCAGCGTTATGTATCCGGTGGCATTCGCGAAGACGCGCTGCCGCGCCGCCGGATCGCCTTGCCCGGCGGCTTCCAGATTCTCGCGCACGCCCTTCAGATACGCGCGCCCCTGGTCGTGCTCGGCCAGCATCACGCCGATGGGACCGCCGTTTTCCGGCACGCCCCGCTCCTTCATCCGCGGGAACAGCAGGTTCTCTTCCTTGGCGTGGTGGCAGCCGTCGGCAAAATTGCGAAAGAAGTCCAGCGCTTCGTCGAAGAAGCGGCGCGGGAATGGCTGGCCGGCCGCGGCGGCGCGGACCTGTTCTTCCATCTCGTCCAGCATGTTTTCAATGACGCGGTGTTCCTGGCTGAGGATCTCGGTCGGATGCATGTCTTACCTCTCGATTCGATTGTGGCCGAACGCCCGCCGCCGGTCGGTGACTTCGGTCACCGTGGCGTAAGATTATAGGGTATGCGCGTGAGATTCTGGGTTGCGGTGCTGGCGATATGCGCGTTCGCCGCCGCGCAGACCGGCGGTTCGGTGAACGACGTGGTTTCGCTAGTGCGCTCGGCGATCCAGACCGGCCAGCCCGACAACGAAGTCGCCAAGGCCCTGCACCGAATCAAGCTGGCCGAAAGCCTCGACCAGTACACCATCGAGGAGTTGCAAGCCGAAGGCGCCGGCCCCAAGGCGCTCGCCGAGCTGGAGCGTCTGCGCAAGATCTCGGCGGGCCTCCCGCACCCGGCCACCGCCGCTCTCCAGCCGCGGCCCGCTCCCTTGCCCGACGAGCAGAAACGCATCGTGGACTTGGCTCGTGAGAGTGCCGTCAACTATATCAAGTCGCTGCCCGACTTCATCTGCATGGAGATGGTCCGCCGCTACGACGACACGCGGGGCAAGTTGTTGGACACCCTGACGCTCAAACTCAGTTATTTCGAGCAAAAGGAAAAATACCAACTGCTGACCATCAACGGCCGGGCCACCTTCCTCCCCTACGAGTCCGTCGGCGGCGCCATCACCGAGGGCGAATTCGGCAGCCTCCTGGCCGAGGTGTTCGACCCCCGGTCCGCCGCCGATTTCCAGTGGGACCACTGGACGACCCTGCGCACGCGGCCCGCGCAGGTCTACTCCTTCCGCGTTGCGGTGGCACGGTCCCACTACCGGATAGTGGTGGGGGGCCGCGGCACGCGCGACGAGACAGTGGCCGGACAGCACGGCTTCGTATACGTGGACGCCGAGACCAGCCAGACGGTTCGCGTCGCGACGGAGGCTGACAGCATTCCGCGCGATTTTCCCGTGCTGGGCTCCTCGACGACGCTGGATTACGGCTTCGTCGAGATCGGCGGCCGCCAGTTCCTGCTGCCGCTGCACGCCGACGCGCGGGCCGCCAGTTCCTGCTGCCGCTGCACGCCGACGCGCGGATGCACACTCTGCAGATGGAGACCCGCAACGACGTGGAGTTCCATTCGTACAAGAAGTTCGGCGCGGACACGAGCATTACGTTCACCGAAAAACAATGACGAGTGAATGGAATCCGGGCCTGTACCAATCCAGCTACTCCTTCGTCTGGGAATATGGCCGCGACCTGATAGCCCTGCTGGCGCCCAAACCGGGCGAGCGCATCCTGGATGCCGGTTGCGGCACCGGACAACTCACCGCGGAGATCGCCCGCAGCGGCGCGCAGGTGGCCGGGATCGACACTTCCGCCGCGATGATCGATCAGGCCCGCGGGAATTTTCCCGATCTGCACTTCCGGCTCCAGGACATTTGCACGATGTCCTGCCACGCGGAGTTCGATGCGGTCTTCTCCAATGCCGCGCTGCACTGGGTCCTCCGCGCCGACGATGCCGCCCGCGCCATGGCCGACTCGCTCAAACCGGACGGGCGCTTGGTCGCGGAACTGGGAGGCTACGGCAACATTCGCGCGCTGATCGAGGCGGTCCGGCTGGCGCTCGAGTCGAAGTTCGGTACGGCGCCCGAGCGGGTGAACCCGTGGTTCTTCCCCAGCGTCGCCGAGTACGCGGCGATCCTGGAACGGCACGGACTGGAGGTCACCTTCGCCGCGCTTTTCGACCGTCCCACCGCGCTCGAAGGAGGCGCCCGCGGCCTGGCAAACTGGTTCGCCATGTTCGGCGGCCCCTTGCACGGGGAACTGCGGCAGCCGGCCTTCGTGGAGCTGGTCGAGCAGTTCGCGGCTCCGCATCTCCTCCGCGACGGCGTCTGGTTCCTGGACTACCGCCGTCTGCGCGTGGCCGCCCGCAAGAGGCTCCGGTGAGATTCTTCAAATGGAGTTTCGCAACGGGACCGTCTGGCAGGATTGGCGGCTTGTGATACGCTAACCAGAAACCGGGAAGCTAAATATGGATTCCCGGATCAAGAGGAGATCACCGTGAAAGCACCCAGCCGAAAGCTCTTTCAAATCGCGATCCGACTTTCCTTGTTGGCTGCCCTGGCCGCGGCTATCATGGCCCAGAACGAGGCTCTACCGGATGGG
>OMOG01000678.1 GCA_900290305.1 Candidatus Sulfopaludibacter sp. SbA4 | reverse complement strand
CCTCAAACTCGAGACCGGCCGCTGACAACTGCTTGTGAGCATTCCAGCCGTGAGGCATAGGAGTGGAATGGCTAAACCATGGCACACCGCGGCTAAGCCACCGTTTTCTCAGCTCGTCGTGCCCTACGGTATTGTCGTGGTAGTCAAATTCGGTCCCGCAACATAGGCAGATGGAATGGTTGGCCGGTGGCTTTTGCAGATTGGCATAGCCGCATACAGGACATGTGTTCATAAGGTCATCTCTCACACGCGTGAAGGAATTGGGCCACGGATGAACACAGATGAACACGGATCAAAACAGCGAATTTATCCGTGTTCATCTGTGTTCATCCGTGGCTAAGTTCTTTTACCCCCCGATCGAATACATAGGTCTCGGCGGCGCTACGAAACGGGTAGAGTTGATCTCGTGGCCTTCCCACTTGCCAGCGATGTTGCGGCGGATCAGGGCCGCGATCTGCTCGTCGGAGGCGCCGGACCGCATGAGGCCCTTCACGTCGTCTTCCTCGATAGCGAACAGGCAATAGCGCAGTTTGCCGTCGGCGGTGAGACGGACGCGGTTGCAGTTCAAGCAGAACGGTCGGCTCACGGACGCGATGAAGCCCACCGTGCCGCCGCCATCGGCATATTCGTACTCGGTGGCCGGCGCGCGGGGGTCGGGATCGGGGATCGGGCGGAGCGGCGAAATCTCGCGCGACAGCGTCTCGATGATCTGGTCCGCCAGCAGCACCTTGCTTCGGTCCCAGAGGTTCTGCGCATCGAGCGGCATGAACTCGATGTAGCGCACCTCGAAGCCGTTCTCGCGCGCGAAGCGGGCCAGCGGCACGATGTCGGGCTCCACCAGGTTCTTGACCGCCACGGCATTGAGCTTGATCCGGGAATAGCCGGCGCGCTTCGCGGCCTCCAGGCCCTCCAGCACTTTATCCAGGTCGTCGCGGCGCGTGATGCGGAGAAATCGCTCGCGGTCCAGGGTGTCGATGTGGACATTGAGGCGGCGCAGGCCGGCTTCATACAGGGGCCCGGCAAGCTGCGGCAGCAGAACGCCGTTGGTGGTCAGGGCGAGGTCGCGGATCCCGGGGATGGCCGACAGGCGTCGAATCAGCACGGGGATGTCGCGGCGCACCAGGGGCTCGCCGCCGGTGACGCGGAGCTTGTTGATGCCCAGCGTCACGGCGATGCGCACGAAGCGCTCGATCTCCTCGAAATCCAGGATCTCGCGGCGCTCGACGAAGTGCACGTCGTGTTCCGGCATGCAGTAGAAGCAGCGGATATTGCAGCGGTCGGTGACGCTGATGCGCAGGTTGTCGTGGACGCGGCCAAGCGAATCGACGAGCGGTGCGAGTGGCATTTATTTCACGGCGAGCATGCGTTCGAGCGGCACGAGTGCGCGGCGCATGATCTCCTGCGACAACTCTACCCGCGGCTCCAGGTTGGTGAGCGAATCACGAAGCTTCTCGAGCGTGTTCAGCTTCATGTAGGGGCATTCGCTGCAGTTGCAGTTTTCATTGGCCACGAAGTGGAAGCGCTTGCCGGGCGCCACCCGGGCCAATGAGTAGTTCACGCCGCTTTCGGTCATCACGATGAATTCGGACGCCTCCTGGGCGGCGCACCACTCGATGATGGCCGAGGTGGAGCCGATGAAATCGGCCATGGAGAGCACCGATTCGGGGCACTCGGGATGCGCCACCACTTTGGCGCCGGGATGCTCCAGCATGGCTTCGGCCACGCGGCGGGCGGGGAAAGTGGCATGCACGATGCAAGTGCCCTGCCAGATCTTCATGTTCTGGCGGCCGGTCTGGCGGCGAACGTAGTTGCCCAGATTGCGGTCGGGAAGGAAGAGTACAGGCTTCTCCGGCGGAATGGAGTTCACGATTTTGACCGCGTTGCGCGAGGTGCACAGAATATCGCTCTCGGCCTTCACCTGGATGGAGGTATTGATGTAGCTGACGATGGTGTAGCCGGGGTTCCGGCGGCGGAATTCGCGAATGGGCTCTACGGGGCAGCTCTCCACCAGGCTGCAACTGGCCTCGCGGTCGGGAACCACTACGATGCGATTCGGGTTGAGCACTTTGGCGGTCTCGGCCATGAACCATACGCCGCAGAAAGCGATCACGTCGCCAGAGAACTCGCGCGCTTTGCGGGCCAGTTCCAGGCTGTCGCCCACCACGTCGGCCAATTCCTGAATCTCGGGTTCCTGGTAATGATGCGCCAGCAGGATGGCCCTGCGCTGCTGCTTGAGATCCAGGATTTCTTCGGCGATAGTAGTTGCGGCGAACATGAGGGAGATAGAAACATCTTACCAAAGCACGCATCTTACCAAAGCACCGCATAATGGTTGTGTGCGGGTGGTACTGATCTCCACTTACGAACTGGGGCGGCAGCCGTTTGGGCTGGCGTCTCCGGCGGCGTGGCTGCGCGCCGCGGGCCACGATGTGACGGTGGCCGACCTGGCGTGCAGCCCCCTGCCCCGTGCGGCGGTGGAAGAGGCTGAGCTGATCGCGTTCTTCCTGCCGATGCACACGGCCACGCGCCTGTTTCTGCGGGTAGTGGAACGGGTGCGGGGCATGAATCCGGAAGCGCGCCTGTGCGGGTACGGGCTCTATGCGCCGTTGAACGCGCCGATGCTGCGGCGGGCCGGCGTCCGCACGATTATCGGTGGCGAGTTCGAGCAGCCGCTGGTGGACGTGGCGAACGGCGCATTGACGCAGAGCGCCGGTGCGCCGTGCGTATCGCTGGCACGCCAGCAGTTTCTGGTTCCGGACCGCAGCGGCCTGGCGCCGTTGGGCGCTTATGCGCAATTGGTGACGAACGGCACAGTTCAGCGGGTGGGCTACACGGAATCGTCGCGCGGATGCAAGCACCTGTGCCGCCACTGCCCGGTGGTTCCGGTGTACCAGGGAACGTTTCGTGTGGTGCAGCGGGATGTGGTGCTGGCCGACATCCGGCAGCAAGTCGCCGCCGGGGCCGAGCACATCACCTTCGGCGATCCCGATTTCTTCAATGGGCCCGGACATGGCATGGCGATTGTGGAAGCGCTGCACGGCGAGTGGCCAGCACTCACTTACGACGTGACCATCAAGGTGGAGCATCTGCTGCAGCATCGCGACTTGCTGCCGGTGCTGAAGGCGACCGGCTGCGCGTTCGTGACTTCCGCGGTGGAGTCGTTCGACGATGCGGTGCTCGATCGGCTGGCGAAGGGCCACACGCAGGCGGATTTTGTGGAGGCGCTCGGGCTGATGCGGGCGGCGGGACTGGCGATGTCGCCCACGTTCATTCCGTTTACGCCGTGGACCACGCGCGAGAGCTATCGCGATTTTCTGCGCGCACTGGTGGAGCTGGGGCTGGCCGGCGAAGTGGCGCCGATCCAGTTGGCGATCCGGCTGCTGATTCCGGAGGGGTCGCTGCTGCTGGAGCTGCCGGAAGTCCGGAGAATGATCGCGCCGTTCGATCCGCGCGGCCTGTGCTACCCGTGGCGGAATCGGGACGGGGCGCTGGATACGCTGTGCGGCGCGATCCAGGAGACCATCAAGCGGGAAGAGCGGAAGCGCGCGGGGCGGATGGAGATTTTCCGCAAGATCTGGGATTTGGCGGAAGGCGGGGGGTTTCCCGATGTGCCGATGGTGTCGCGGGCTACGATTCCGTATTTGACGGAGCCCTGGTACTGTTGAGCGGAGCCTACTGAAGAGCAGGTTGCTCTTGT
>OMOG01000681.1 GCA_900290305.1 Candidatus Sulfopaludibacter sp. SbA4 | reverse complement strand
CAGTTCGCGGGCAATTCGGCGGGAATCGAGAGCACGTGGCGCAGGCCGTTCAGCAGGATCACGGAAGTGCCCAGCGGCCAGAACAGGACCGCAAACTTCAGGACCTTGGCGATCTCGGCCGATCGCGAGAGGAACGCGCCATCGATCAGCGAGCTGTTGACCACCACCGCCACCGCGGCGCCGGTGTAGGCCAGCCAGATCATGCGGTGAGCCCGGCTGCGGGCCAGCGTCTTGGCCATGAATTGAAGGATAGCTTCCTGCTGCGGCGAGCGCGCCACCAGGCGGAGCAGGCTCCACGGGTGTTTTCGCGGAACTGCGAGGTGGACCGGCGACTCCACCAATAGCCTGCGGTAGCGCCGGAAACTGACCAGGTAGCTGAGTACGGTCAGGACCGCGGCGGCGAGCACGGCGACGAGGGCGCGGGTGGCCATGCGGTGGAGGAAGGGGTCGGGGTCTCCGAGGAACCGCTGGTGCAGGCCGGCGAACCACACGGGTGGGGCCCAGGCGCCGAATTCCGGCAGCTTCGCGATGACCGATGGGGGCCACTCACGGATCGACCAGCTATACAGCCCCGCCAGAATCAGGGCGCCGATAAGTGCTCCCTGCACGTACGCCGATACCCGCGCGAACAGGCGCGCCGGCAGGGTGTTGAGCAGCACGCCCTGCAGCGCGATCATGGCAAACAGCACGAAGAAGCATCCGAGTCCCGACGCTACGGCTTGCGCGCCGATGTTGGCCGAGGTGAGGCTCGGCAGCAGATTCATGGCCACTACGAGAGCGACGGAAAACAGCACGACGGCCGCGAATCGCGCCACGAAAACCTGGCGCGGACGGATGGGCAGGCCGGCCAGCGACAGGTAATCGCGCCTGCCCGGAAAGAAATTTTGCCATTGGACGAGGCCGATCAGGCCGGTGACCGCGAACAGGAGCATCAAGAGGCCCAGCTCGTCGGCCAGGCGGGCGGCGCGGAGGGGCTCCGGGTTGTCGAGCATCGCCAGCACGCGGAACTTGGCTTGATTGCGAGACCCCGATCGCAGCAGCAGCATGCCGGCGGGCAGCAGCAGGGCGAACGCGCCCACCGCCACGTTCTGCCATTGGCCGCGGGTCGACGACCACTCGCCATCCAGCATGCAAGCGAGGAAATGGCGCACGAGCTCGAACTTGGTCCCGTGGGTTTGGTCGAGCCACTTCACGCTTGCATCGCCTCCAGGATGCGGCCGGCAATCAGCGGGTGGTCGTCCGACCTTGTGACTTGAGCGAAGATGCCTTCGAGCGAAGGTTCGTGCATGAGCTCGCGCAGACGATCGAGCGAATCGTGCGCCACCATGCGGCCCTTCAACAGGATCAGCACGCTGGAGCAGACCTTCTCCAGGACTTCGAGGACGTGCGAGCAGTAGAGGATCATGCGGCCCTGGGCCGCGAGCCCGCGCAGCAGCTCGCGGAGCACCAGCGCGGTGGTGACGTCGAGGCCCGACAGCGGCTCGTCTAGGATCAGCACGTCGGGGTTATGCAACAGGGCGGCGGAGAGCAGGATCTTCTGCCGCATGCCTTTGGAATAGGACGAGAGCGGGCAGTGGCGATCTTCCCAGAGCGAGAAGAGATGCAGAAACTCGTCCATCTTGGAATCGAGCACCTGGCGCGGGAGCGCGCGCAGGCGGCCCACCAGTTGCAGATACTCCCAGCCCGATAGAAAAGGATAGAAGTTGGGTTCCTCGGGAACGTAGCCGAGGCGGCTCTGGAAGGCCGGCAGGTCGTCGATTACGCTGCGGTCGTGAAAGAGGATCTGGCCATCGCTGGGCTCGACCAGGCCGATGATCATTTTGACGGTGGTGCTTTTTCCAGCACCGTTGGGTCCGACATAGCCGAGAATTTCGCCAGGGCGGATGGCGAAGCTGACGTCCTCGACGGCGGGGATGCCGTTGAAGCGCTTCGAGAGGTTGCGGATTTCGAGCATATTGGCCAATGTAATCGACACCGCGGACCGGGGAATGTTCCCGGGTGGAGAAGCGATGCCTAAGTACACCGTTTCATAACGCCGCCGCCGTATTTTTCAAACGCCGAACAAGCGTCGACACGAGCGGCGGACGATCCCTTCGGGGCGTCTCTGGCGGCAGAAACCTCGCGGGGTCGAGAGCGCCGGCTGAAGCCGGCGGCAGCCAGGATTGGCTGCCCCACCGCTGAGAGCGTGCGCCACGGTTGGATACGAGACTGCGGTTACAGCGTGCCGGGCAGCAGCACCGTCGATGCGGAAACGGGATTACTATAGGGTTGTCGGAAGATTTCAGACCGGGAGGTGTTGAGCTTGGCGAAAGGACTCGGACTAGTTGCCCTGGCGGGGTGCTTGCTTTTTGGGGCGGTGCCGACCGGCCCGAATATAGGCGAGACGGTTCCCGATTTTCGACTGCAGGATCAGAACGGAAACGAGCAGACTCTTCGTTCGATCATGGGTCCGAAAGGCGCCTTGCTGGTATTCTACCGCTCGGCCGACTGGTGACCTTTCTGCAAAGCCCAACTGGTCGAGTTGGAACAGAACCGGGCGCGCATCAGCGCCCAAGGACTGGGCCTGGCGGCCGTCAGCTACGACAGCGTCGCCATCCTCAAGACTTTTGCCGATCGCGAACACATTGGATTCGAGCTGCTTTCCGACCCGGAATCCAAAGTGATTCGCAGCTACGGCATTTTGAACGAGACCGTCCAGAAGGACTCGCCGTCCTTCGGCATCCCCCATCCCGGGACCTATGTGCTGGATGCGCGCGGCATCGTCACCGCGAAGTACTTCGAAGACGATTTCCGTGTTCGAGACACAGCGGGTTCCATTCTCCTGCGGCAGTTCGGCCTGGAGCCTTCCTCGCGCGCGGCGGTCCAGGCCAAGCATCTCCAGCTCAATACTTCGGGCGGAGACATGCCCCTTCGTCCCAACCAGCGCGTCAGCCTGGCTGTGGACTTGCAGCTTCCCGACCGTATGCATGTCTACGCACCCGGCGTCACCGGGTACATCCCCATCTCGCTCACCATGCGAGCGTCGCCGGCGTTTCAGGCGGACCCGGTCTCGTACCCTGCGGCAAAAACCATGAGGCTCGAAGCGATTCACGAGACCGTGCCCGTATTTGAAGGCGCGCTCCGGCTGGTGGAGACGGTGACCCTCGGGGCGGCGCAGGCGATCGAACCCCTGCTCGACGGCGATCGGAATCTGACGATCGAGGGAGACCTGCGCTACCAGGCGTGCGACGATCGGGAGTGCTTTGCGGCGGAAACGGTCCATTTGAAGTGGCCGGTTCACGTGCTGCCATTCGACCGGACTCGCGCGCCGGAACCCTTGCGGAGGAAGCAGTAGGATATGGCTGCGGAGATCAAGATCCAACTGCTACAGCGCTCGGGTTCGACTACCGAGGCGGACATACGCACGCATCGTGTATTGATCGACCGGCCGGTGGAGAAGGGCGGCGCCGACGCGGGTCCCATGGGCGGAGAGCTGTTTCTCGCGGCGCTGGGAGGTTGCTTCATGAGCAACCTTTTGGCCGCGATCCGGGCGCGCGATTTAGGGATCGCGGGCGTCCGTACCGAGGTGACCGGAATCCTGGCCGATTCGCCGGCGCGGTTTGACGCGGTGGAAGTGTCGGTGACCGCGGACACTGCCGACCAGGAGTTGCTGGAGAAGCTGGTGGAGATTGCCGATCGGGGCTGCATCATGATGAATACCTTCCGAGGGAAGCTGGATGTGAGGTTGACGATCGGCGCAAGAGTCTGACGGCAGGGGTGGCAGGCGAAAGCGCCTGCCCCACCAAACACTCAGCTCAACTGTATGACATAATACAATACCCAGGGACCCTCACACCGTGGCCGAGATGCAGCCTGGCACCGACCAGTTATTTCCGCTGGTGTACGACGAACTGAAGCGGCTGGCGCGGCGGTATCTCCGGCGGGAGCGTTCTTCGCACACCCTGCAGCCCACCGCCCTGGTCAACGAGGCCTACATCCAACTATCCTCGCTGAAGTCGCCGCAGTGGCAGAGCCGCAGCCATTTTCTGGGCGTGGCCGCCCTGGCGATGCGGCGCGTGCTCACCGATTACGCGCGCGACCGCCGCACGGCCAAACGCGGCCAGGGCCATCTGACGATCTCGCTCGAAGACTCGCCGCTCCCGGCCGATCCCGTCGTCTGGGATTATGACGATCTGGACGTGGCGCTCTCCAAGCTCGAAACCGAAGCACCGGCGCTGTGCCGCATCGTCGAAACACGGTTCTTCGGAGGACTCTCCATCGAGGAGGCCGCGGATTTCCTGCAGGTCTCGCCGGCCACCGTGAAGCGGCAGTGGGCGCTGGCGCGGGCCTGGCTGTTCCGCGAGATGGCCGAACCGCGGAAATCGTCATGAACACGGACTGGGACCGCCTGGAGCACATTTTCGCGGAAGCCATCGAGATGGCTCCGCACGCGCGGCCCGCGTTCCTCGACGAGTGCTGCGCCGGCGCGCCGAAACTCCGCGAAGAGATCGAGTCACTGCTCCAGGCTCACGAACAGGCGGAAACGTCGTTCACGGCGCGGAGCGTGGCCGTGCGGGATATCCTCGGCTCGCTGGGCGGCGGCTTCCTGACCGGCAAGAGACTCGGCATTTACCAGATGGAAAACATCCTGGCCGAAGGCGGCATGGGAATTGTCTATCGGGCGGAGGACACGCGCAGGAACACGCCGGTGGCGGTCAAGGTGCTGCCGCACGAGCTGAGCCTCGACAGTCCCTGGCGGCGGCGATTCTCGCGCGAGGTCCGCGCCACGGCGGCGATCCGTCACCCCAACGTAGTGCGCATACTCGATCACGGTGAAGATTCCGGGTCCCTGTACCTGGTGATGGAGTTGATCGAAGGCCAGAGCCTGCGCGGCGTGCTGGCCAAGGGCGCGCTCGCGCTCGACAGAGTGCTGGACTACGGGATGCAGATTGCCGCCGCACTCGAGGCCGCCCACGCCGCCGGCGTGATCCACCACGACCTGAAGCCCGGCAACATCATGGTGACGCCGGAGGAACAGTTGAAGGTGGTGGATTTCGGGCTGTCGCGATTCCAGGACGATTCCGGCGCGGACTCGTCGCGATCGCGGCTTTCGCAAGTCGGAACACCGGCCGGCACGATCGATTATTTGTCGCCGGAGCAGGCGGGCGGGCGCGCCGTGGATACGCGGTCGGATTTGTTCGCGATGGGATCGGTACTCTACGAAATGCTCAGCGGGCGCCGCGCCTTCCATCGGTCGACGCACCTGGAAACGGCGGCCGCGATCCTGCGGGATCGGCCGCAACGGCTGCCGGAGCGCGTTCCCATCCAAGTGGAGCGGCTGGTGGAGAAATGCCTGGCCAAGGACGCCGGCAAGCGGGTGCAATCGGCCAAGGAACTGCGAGAGGCGCTCGAGGGTTTGCGCGAGAGGCTGAGGCAGGGCAAGCTGAAGCCGCAGCGGTTCCGGAGGACGCGCCGGATCGCGGCCTGGGCGATTGANNGGGATCTCCGGCAGCCGCGCTCCGGCGAACCGCGCGCTGCGCTTCCAGCGGCTCACGGACGATCCGCACGTGACCACGGAGCCAGCACTCTCCCTTGACGGCGGCTGGCTGGCCTATGCTTCGGACCGTGCCGAGGATGGCAACGTGGATATCTGGATCCAGTCGACCGGGCAGGCCAATGCGCGCCGGCTGACGAATCATCCGGCCGTGGATCACGAGCCGGCGCTTTCGGCTGACGGGAGCATGCTGGCCTTTCGCTCCGAGCGCGAGCCCGATGGCATCTACGGGATGTCCGTGAGAGATGGACACGAACGTTTACTGGCGGCCGGCGGGCGGGGGCCGCGCTTCTCTCCGGATGGCAAATGGATCGCCTATTGGTCCGGTCCGGAGGTGACCGGCGATGCCGCTGCGGTCATTCATTCCGCAATGTTCGTCATCCCGTCCGCGGGAGGCACACCGCGGCGCCTGGCCGAAAACTTCAGCGATGCGCGCCATCCGGTCTGGTCGCCGGATTCCGCAAGCCTGCTGTTTGCCGGCCATCGCGGAATCAACCCCGACGATGCAGAGTTTTGGATCGCACCGCTCAATGGCGGAGCGCCGCGGCTGAAGGCTATGTGGAAGAATGACGCCTGGAATTCCATGGCTCCTCCGACGCCTTTTGCCTGGCCCAGGAAGGATCTGGTGCTCCTGCGATGGATTCCGCAGCGCGCGAAGTCACCCGGCATCCATATCTGGCGCCTGCGCTTTCCGAATCGCCCCGAAACCGAAGAGCCGGCGGCGGAGCAACTGACCTCTGGCCTCGGTCCTTATACCTGGTGCACGGCGGACCGCAGCGGCCGGATCGTCGTCGCCGGCGGTCCCAGGCGCTCCGCCATCTGGTCGCTGCCCATTGACCCGGACACGGCGGACTTGCGCGGCGGGATGTCCCCCCTGGCGCTCGAAGGAGAGCGCGAGTTTCTTTCGTCGATGACCGCGGACGGCCGGCAGATGCTCTCCAAATCCGAAGATCCACGCGGCCTGCAGCGTTGGATTCTGCGGAATCTTGCTTCGGGACAAGAAACCGTCCTGGAGTCTGGTTCGATGACCACCCAAATGCTCCTCGCGCCGGACGGCAAGTCGGTAGCGATCCAAGGCGCCAGCTGGCCAGTTTTTTCGCAGGTGCTGACGCTGCCTGCGGCGCTCGAAGTCCGCCGATTCCAAAGCCAACAGGTCATGTGGGACCTCTCTCGAGACGGCGCGCTGTGCCTGTCTGGGCGTCTGTCGAGACCCCGCTCCATCGAGCTGGACAGGAGCTTGTCAAACGACTCGGCCGTCCTGCTGGAGCACTCCGGGTTCAATCTCTACCTGGCGCACTTCTCTACCGACGGCCGCTGGATTGTAGTGACGGCGGAAAACGGCCAGGATCCGCCGCGGCTGTTCGCCGTGCCGTTCCGGCCCCCGTATCCCATCCCGGTTGCGAACTGGGTCGATCTGGGGGAAGGCAGCTTTGGGCGTTGGGCGCCTTCCGGGAACCGCATCTACTTTCTCCGCGACCACCAGGGCGCGCGATGCATTTACACGCGCGCGCTCGATCCCGTGAGCAAGCGGCCGGTTTCGGATGCGGTGGCGGTGCTGCATCTGCACTCAGCTTGGCGGTCTCCCCTACAGTTGGATCCCGGTTACTTCCGGCTGGTGGTAACGCCCGATCGGCTGGTCTTTCCGCTGGGCGAGGTCCAATCCAATCTCTGGCTGGCGGAGCGGTAAGAGAGCCCATACCGAATCCTTCGTGAGCCGGTTTTCGGTGGAATCGCGCATTTGAGCAGTGGGGGGTTCACCGATGACCGGTAAAACCATGCGCGGCGCGTTGCTGCTTTTGGGCGCTGCCGCCAGTGCCCAGACGACCTACCGCGACCCGAGTGGCCGCTTCACCGTGCAGGTTCCGGCGGGGTGGCAGGCCGCGCAAGCTCCCGACCGGCCGGATACCGCGACCATCTCCAGGGGCAAAGCCTCTGTCAACCTGAGCGTCGGGGCCACGCAGGACACGTCCCCCAAGGACGCTCTGAGCAGCTACGAGAGGGGTATCAGCCAGAATTGTCCGGGATTTCAGGGGCTGGAGCGCAGCGCCTTCACGATGGCCGGATTGCCCACCGCTTCCCTCAAGTTTTCCTGCGCCGATCCAAGGGAGGGACAGGTAACCATGTCGGTGGCCATGGCTACGCGATCGGGCGAGCTGGTCTTCTTTTTCGCGCAGGCGCCGTCGAGTCAGTACGATGCCTCGAAGCGCGACTTTGACGCCATCCGGGACAGTCTGCGGCTTTCTTCGGGTGGTGCTGCCCCCTCGGCCGCGGCGAAGAGCGCGGGCAATCCGCAACAACTGGCGGCGCTGCAGAAGGCTTGTGCCGCGGGCGTGTTCACCGCGGACGAGTGCGCAGCGAAGCGCGCGGCGCTGGCGGGAGGTGGCAATCCCGGGGGCAACCCGCAACAACTGGCGGCGCTGCAGAAGGCTTGTGCCGCGGGCGTGTTCACCGCGGACGAGTGCGCGGCGAAGCGCGCGGCGCTCTCGGGGGGCGGCAATCCCGCGGCCCCCGCGCCGTCAAACGCACCGCAGCCCGGCGGCGGCTCCCAGGTCTACCGGGACCCGCGCGGCCGTTTCTCGGTGGCGGTTCCGCCGGGCTGGACCGCCACTCCGCAGGGCCAAGGCGGCGGAGACGGAGTCCAGATTTCGCAGGGCTCGAGTTGGGCCGTCCTCAGTCCATTCGGCGGGGCGGCACGGCCGGACGAGGTGATCAATCAACTGGCCGGCCAATTCCAATCCCAGTACAGGAACCTGCGGATAGTCAGTCACGCGCCTTTCCAACTGGGCGCGCACGATGCCGCCTTCACCATGTACAGCGGGACCAATCCCAAGGGCGTGGAGGTGAGCCTGGTCATCTCCGGCGTCCACGCGTCGGGGAACAACTACCTGGCCATGATTTCGTCCGTTCCGGCGGCGCAAGCGGAGGCGATTAACCAGGTGTTCCGTGACATCTCGCTGAGCATTCGTTTTGCGGGGGAGTAAGATATGGCCAAGGAGATGCCCATGAAAGCCAAGATCTCGATCGCGGTAATCGCGGCGCTGACGGCGATCGCCGGAATCAGCCTGGTCTACAGCCAGCAGAAGGGACTCTCTGGGAACCCAGCCTCGCCGAACGCGCAGAAAATGGCGGCGTTGCAGGAGGCCTTGAAGAACGGCCTGCTCACGCAGCAGGAGTACGATGCCAAGGTTGCGCAGCTTTCCGCGGGCTCCGGTATAGACTCCAAAAAGAAGGCGGCCCTGGACGAGGCGCTCAAGTCCGGCCTGATGACCCAGGACGAGTACGACGCCAAGCTGCAGGAGTACAGGACCGGCGCCGCGCCCGCGAAGGCCGCCGCCACTGCGCCCGTGCGGCCCGCGGCGCCGGTCACGAACACCGACCCCTCGAGGATCACCTGGAAGACGGTGTCCATCTACGATCCCGTCTTCGGTATGGTGGCATTCACCGGGTCCATCCCGTCAGACTGGAAGTTTGAGGGCGCGATCTTGCGTGGGAGCTGCGGCGGTGGCGCCATCCCTGTGTTCCGCGCATACAGCCCCGATGAGTTGACCGGCGTTCAGCTCATGCCGGTCATCACTTGGGACTATGCCCAGGATTCACAGGTGGTGCAATACCTGGCCAACACGGGCACGGCCTGCCATTTCCGCGCGCCGGAATCCGCGGCCGAGATTCTGCGCGGCATGGCGCCACAGCTTCGTCCACGCTCGCAGCTTGGGCCGGTCACGCCGCCGCCACCCGCTGCTGCGGCGAGATTCGCGGAGGCACTCAGGGGACTCAACCAGCAGGCCGTCGCGCAGGCCGCCGGTTTTGGCCGTGCGGACCAGGCGGGGCGCTGGAGTGGCGATTTCCAGCGTATCCGCTTGAGCTACAACTATTCTCCGGGGCATCCGGTGGAGGAGACGCTCTTCGCGCAGGTTCTGGTTCTTGATTCCATAGCTCCAGTTCC
This sequence comes from Candidatus Sulfopaludibacter sp. SbA4, assembly GCA_900290305.1. Classification (GTDB taxonomy): domain Bacteria; phylum Acidobacteriota; class Terriglobia; order Bryobacterales; family Bryobacteraceae; genus OMOG01. The sequence continues at coordinate 1,638 of OMOG01000681.1, read as the reverse complement.
CCCAAGATTCTCCCGTGCGCAGCACACCATAATCAGTTTCAGCGGCATCCGGGCGCCGCAGGGAAGGCTGGATTCCTCGGAGAGCCTGCTCCAGCGGGTGAGCCAGTCTTTCGCGAAGGAGACGCCCTACAAGCAGGCCGAGGTGGCCTTTCAGCAGCAACTGTTCCAGAAGATCGCGGACCTCGCCGCTCAGGGAGACAGGCAGCGCCAGATGATCATTGACGCCGGCCAGGCGAATATCAACGCCATGAACCAATCGGGCCGCGAGCGCATGGCGTCAATGAAGGCGCAGAACGACGCTTTCCATGCGTTCCAGCAACAAAGCCGTGAGAACAACCTCCGGACGTTCTATTCGGATATGCAAAGGAAGGACGCACTCAAACAGGATTACGTCAACTACGCCGGCAATGAAAGCTATTACATAGACCCAGTTAGCGGAGCGGGTGTAACCATTGCGAACGAACCTGGCGTGGAAGCGTGGTACCGGCAGGATGGCTGGGGCAACTGGTATCAGTTCCAGCCGGCCACCCACTTAGGTGGACTGGTGAGGTGAGACGAAATGAGCGCCCTGGACGTGTGTTTGGGCATCCTGCTGCTACTGGTGGCCCTGTTCACCGTGTTCCGCTTGCTGTTTTTGGTTCTGGCCGTGGTATTCCGCGCGATTCGGGCCCGGCGGAGCCCCGTCAGTAAAGCCCATCTCCAGGTGGCGGGCGCGGTCGTGCTGACCGTGGCCGGTGTCATCGGCGCGGTGAACCTCATCAGGTTCTTGTTTTCGGGAGATCGCTCCAGCTCTGCCCCGGCCATTGTGCTGTTAGTGGCGTTTATACTCGCCGCCTTCGTGGGACTCCTCGTTTTCATTCTGCGGGTCACCGACGGTTACTTTGCGAAGTTACCTGAGGGTGTAGCCCGAGTCAGTGTGCACCGCCGCAAAACCTACCCTAAGTTCAAAGCCGTGGCCATCGTGTTAGCGCTCATCGTGGGTTTCGGACTGTTCTTTGGGTGGATGTACGCGGCGATCTTTGGCGGCCTCTTCCTCGCGCTCGCTTTCCCGTTCCTGCTCGGGCTCTATCTCAAAGCCGGCCGGTTCGACCACGGCCTGGCGTTGCTGATGGCCAATCCCTGGGTCCACTGGCCGGCCCTGCCAGGCGGCGCCGCGGCTTACTTCGGCCCGGACGGATTCCTTTGCGGCGATGAATATCTCCCGTGGGTCCTGTCCGGCAGCTACCTGGGGGAGGCGGCCGTCAGCGCCGATCCGCCGGCGCGCCTCCTTCTGAGTTTCAACACCTACCGTCCCACCATCTGGGGCACCTCGTGGGTGAGGGTCGAGAAATCCGTCCCTCTTCCCGGCGGCGTCGATGGCGATCTGGACGTGCTCCAGGAGCAGCTCCAGCGGCGGTGCCCCAAAGCCTCCATCAACGTGAGGATCGAAAGCACTCTTACAGAGCCGCGGCCGGAGGGTGCGGTGCTTGCGAAACCGCGGCCGGAGGGTGCGGTGCTTGCGAAACCGCATGCTCCGAATGTTTGACATCTTCCAGATTCTGGCCATAATCTTCGCTGCCGTTACTGTGATCATCGGCATCGTCGGGTTGGTCATCAGCTTGAAGCTGCAGAAACTCGGCCCGAGCCACGCTGCCATCC
>OMOG01000683.1:134-5304 GCA_900290305.1 Candidatus Sulfopaludibacter sp. SbA4 | reverse complement strand
ACCATGGAGGCGGCCTGGAACCCGGGCACCCGGACGACCTACCGGATGGGCGGCGGTTCCTTCACGGAGATCCGGACAGACCAGGGACTGACAGGGATCGGGCCAGGCATGGATGCCGCGTCCGTGCCCGCCGGCAAAGCCCAATTGCTGGGCAAGGACCCCTTCGACATCGAACAGCTCGCCGGCCCGCTGCGCTACTACCTGGGAGCCAACTCACGCGTGGTCGCGAGTCTCGAGATCGCCCTCTGGGATCTGATCGGCAAGGCGGCGCAACAGCCGCTGTACAAGCTCTGGGGCGCGGCGAAGGAGCGAGTCCCCGCGTATGCCAGCATGATTCAGCTATCGACACCCGAGGAGCGGGTCCGGATGGCTGTCGAACTCAAGGCACAAGGCTGGAAAGCCATCAAGCTGCGGCTGCATTACGGGACCATGAAGGAGGATATCGGACTGGTCGAGGCGGTCCGGAAGGCGGTTGGCGAAGACATGGATATCATGACGGACGCCAACCAGGCGCAATCGGCGGGCACCTGGCAGCCCGGAGTACGGTGGGATTTCCGCCGGGCTGCCGAGACCGCACGCGAGTTACAGCGCCTGAAGGCTGTCTGGCTCGAGGAGCCGTTGTGCCGCTACGATTTCGACGGGCTGGCCGAACTGAACCGGCTGGTCGATATACCAATCGCCGGAGGAGAGAACAATCACGGCGTGCACGAGTACCGCTGGATGCTGGAGAGAGGCGTTTTTGACATTCTCCAGCCGGACGTGATGGTCGCCGACGGAGTCACGGGATTCCGCCAGATCGCGGGGCTGGCGTCGGCGTTCAACAAGCGGATTATTCCCCATCACGGCGGCGGGAACCTGGGGACGATTGCCCAACTCCACTCGATCGCCGGCTGGCCGCACTCCCCCTGGATTGAGCTTCTCCACGACCCGCCGGTCGCCGCGTACACGAACGGCTTCGGCATCATGGAAGACCCACCGCTGGTGGACAAAGAAGGGTATTTGAACCTGCCGCAGGGGCCGGGATTGGGTATCGCGATCAAGAAAGAGCTGATCGCTTAATGCCGCAGCGCTGGCCCGCGAGCTGACGCCTCATGCGATCTGCCGATCGCGGCCGGTGTGCTGCCCCTGGCAAGCGGCGGCGACTCTGCCCGCACCCTCGGACTTTCAGGACTCGTGCCGGCGGTGAACGCCCTCGCCGGCGTGCTTCACGGCAAGCGGCGGAGGGACGAGGAGGCCGGTCGCCGGCGCCCCGGATTTGGCACGCGGGCTCCGCGCTCGATCAGGCACGCAGCTTGACGCTGGAATCGCTGGCGCCCGCGCCGACGGACAACGGTTTTTCCGCCCTCGATAAGTCCCCGCCGTCAATCGTGATCCCGTGGCTCGCCGCACCCTCCACCCGCAAGAAGACCGGGCCTGGCTTATTCACCCGGACCGCGCTCAGCAATATGTCGCGGGAATCGATGAACCGCGCGATCGATTCCGCTTTGGGATCGGCCTGCAAGGTCAAACCGTTCACCGCGGCATCCTCCACGTGGTCGAATACCATCGCCGGCCGCAATTCCTCGCCGGCGACTTCGAACCGCACGTTGTCGAGCGTGAGCCCACGCACGTTCCGCGCGTATAGGGCGTAAGCCGGAAAAACTCCCGCGGCGTAGTATTCGCCAACCACCTTCGGAACATCCCGCAACGCTCCTTCCTCGGCCGTGCCACCGCCCGGAAACGTGACGTGGACATCATGGAAGCTGATGTTTTCAATGAAGGCGCCTACACCGCTCAGGCCAATGCAACTCTTGATTTCGCCCGGATTGTATCCGCTGGTGAACGGCACATCGGGAAACTGCACCGGGACGCTCACCGTCGCGCGGATGCCATGAAAAGAGATGTTGCGGACAATCCCTTGCGTTGGCGGCTGCTCGGTTGGTCCGGCATTCGGCCGCTGATTGCGTGGACCCAGGCAGATCGAAATCGGCCCGGTTACATTCTTCATCACGATGTTGGAGAATGAAATGTTCTCCACTCGCGGCCCTTCGCCCCCGCGGATCTTGATCGGGCAGCCGTAGGTGTCGTAGATGAGGCAGTTGGAAACGGTGATGTTTTCCGCCGTGCCGCCGCCGAAGCGGAACACCGACCAGCGCGTACTGAAGGAACAGTTGGTCACGGTGATGAATTGGCAACTCCCAAAGAGCGCGCAGGCATCGTCCTGGCATTCGACGTCGCAGTCGCTGATGGCAATATGCTGGGCGCTGACGAAGTGAAAGCCATCGTTATTGTGATTCACGCGGTTGTAGATGCGGATGCCGTTCAGTTTCCCGTAGGTGCTCTGGTTGATGCGCACTGAGTGAAACGCGCAGTCCTTCAGAAAGATGTCGCGCACGGAGAAATTCTGGCATTGATGAAAGAGCAGATGGTAGGGACGGTGCGATCCTCCGATCCCCGACGGCGGTGGAACCCCGCGGCTGGGGCTGCGGAATTGCGCACCCTGTCCGTCGATGGTTCCCGGCCCCTCCACCGTGAAATTCTGCGCTTTGACGGCGAAGATGAGCGCCCAGTTGCCGTCTTCCAGGGTCGTGTCTCCGTGCAGCGGAATCTCGTCGACCGCGTGGTATTGCTTGCCATCGGCGCTCCCCAGCAGTTTGCCCTCGGCGGCCAAGTGCAGGGTGACGTTGCTCTTCATCTCGACGGTCCCGGTGACAAAGACCCCCGCGGGCACCAGGACGGTGCCGCCCTGGTCTCTGTGGCAGGCGTCAATCGCTGCCTGCAGGGCCGAGGTATCGAGCGAAGTGCCGTCGCCTTTCGCTCCGAAATCGCGGATGTTATAGACCTTCGCTCCGAGGTTGTGGTCGGCAGCAGGCTGGGCCGGCGCCTGGCTCGCCGCCAGCAGGCCAGTGGCCGCCGGCCCGACGCGCAGCCATTTCCGCCGGGAAAATGGTTTAGCGTTAAAGTTGGGCATAGTGCCTCTTGTCTGACAGGCTATCACAGCGCGCTCCCGGCGCCGGCAAGCGCCTTGACCTTTAGTGAAGCGGAACTGAAACCTCTCCCCGAAAAATTGTTAGTAACCTCATGAGATGTACTCCGGGCCCAAATTTCCGATAGCCGTCACTTGGGCGTGTCTGGCTTCACCTCCGTCCCGCCTGCAGGGGCTGGTCGAGACTCACTGCACCGTCCGCGATCCCACCGCCTGCCAGCCGGAATTGAGTGCATCGCCGTTGCTGCGTGCCGCGGCGTAGATCACGCGATTGCCGGCGAAGGCCGGGAGGAAGCTCAGATTCAGCGTTAGCGTCAGCGTGTTGCCGCTCCCGCTCGCCAACGATCCCGCGCCTGTCACCGTGCACTGACTGTTGTTCACGCTGCCCGCGCCGTTCAAGGTCAGGCCGGGTAGCAGGGCGGTGCCCGCGTCGTTCACCAGGTACAGCGTATTGTAGGCCCGGCTGTAGGCCAGGTAACAGGCCTGATTGCCGTTCAGGAAGTCGTTGATCAGCACGTTGACTATACCCAGATCCTGCCAGCCTTTGGTGTCGGTAAAGGTGAAAGTGAACGTGCCGCCGCCCGAGCCGCTGCTGCGCGCCGGAGTAACCCCACCCACGGCGGGTCCACCCACGGCGGGTCCGGTGAGGCTGGCTCCGGGTATGCTCCAGGTGCCCAGCGCCTGCCACCCGGAGTTGCCGCCCTCCAGGTCGCGGGCCGCCAGATACACCACCTTGTCGCCCGCAAAGGCCGCGCTGAAACTCAGGCTCGCCGTCAACGTCAAGGTGTCGCCGCTGCCGGCAACGTACGATCCCGTGCCGCTCACCGTACACTGGCTGTTGCCCGTGCTCCCGGATCCACCCAGCGTCAGCGCCGGCAACAACCCTCCGCCCGCATCCGGCACCAGGTAGAGCACTCCCGCGCTGCGGCTGTACGCCACATAGCAGGCACTGCGGCCGTCGAGGAAATTGTTGATCAGGACATTCACGACATCGAGATCTTGCCAGCCGCGAGGGTCGAGGGTCGGTGAAGGTGAATGTCATTGTCTGGCTGAAGCCGCTGCCCTCGCCGGGGCTGGCTCCCGCCGGGGCCGTTCGAACGCCCACGGGCGGAGTAAGAGTGTATCCGGTTGTCGAGCAGATACCGTCTTGAGTGTTGTCAGCGGCGCCGGGGATCTGGATGGCGACCGGCCCCAAGGAGAGGTTGATGAAGGGGTAGGCCGGTATAGGGTCATTACATCCGTCCACCGCCTCTGACCCGTCGAGGCTGACCCAGCCTCGAGGAGGGCTGTCTACAGTCGAGTCGGTTGCCGATTCGAATACCTCGTGAGCGGTCACCAGTTGGAGTGTCGGCCCACTATCCGCCGGGACAACCGCCCACAATTCCGAGGGCGATTCCGAAGAGTGGTATCCACATCCGTGGCAGGGTGTTGGCGGCGTTCCGGTGGACACGTCGAAACCGTGTGCCGGGAACACGAAGATCACCGTGTTAGGGCCATAAGCCGGAAGCTTCCCCGCAGCTTGGTTGGTGTGAATGATGTTGATGACGTCGCTCCGCGACAGGGTCTTGGGCGCCGCCGTCGGGTCCGCCGTCGCCGCGGCGGCCACCGTGGCCGTGTTCACGCCATACTGCATCAGCATCGGCTGTTCGCCCGCGGGGGCGTATGCCCCCGAGATGTAAGCGGTGAGGTTGGTGAGAAACGCCTGCTGGAAATTGATGTCCGCGGCGCTCCAGTCGCCGTAGTACAGCGGGTAAATCTTGAACGACTTGAGGATCGGCCCACCCTGGTATTGAAGCGGGAGATGCGGCTGGGACCAGGCGCAACGGCCGCCGGGAAGCAAACTCAGTACGCCGATGGCAAATGCCGTTGGCAAACCAGCCGCTTTTCGCATCTCAATTTTCCTCTCCCGGGCGTGATTCCCGCCGGCCTCGATTACCATGCTCCGGCGGTGATCTGTCTCGCGGACTTCATTGTAGTCGAACTGAGCCCAAGCTGATGCTGCTGTCACCCAGGGTGGTATCTCCACCAGCAGAGAGCGCGACGCCACCGGGACCCACCCGTTTGCCGGACCAATGGGCGGCCCGAGCATGGCTTAGTCACCGTCAGGAAATAACCAGTTCAATTGGCGGCAACCGCTCCCTAAAGCTCGACTTTATCCATTCGCCGAACGCTCTATGTGCGGACATACCAATGAAATCGAGGGTC
>OMOG01000683.1:0-124 GCA_900290305.1 Candidatus Sulfopaludibacter sp. SbA4 | reverse complement strand
GCAACGTTACATCGGTCGATTCGTCGACCTCGGAGAGGGCGGAGCGTTGGATAAAGTCGAGCTAAGAAGCCGTGAGGAAATCGAGATTTTGAAATCCGTAGGCCGAAACCGAGTCCGATGAGTT
>OMOG01000684.1:4796-12506 GCA_900290305.1 Candidatus Sulfopaludibacter sp. SbA4 | reverse complement strand
CATGCACCGCTTCACCTGGGACATGCACTACGATCCGCTTCCCGGCGGTGGAGGCGGGGGCGGACGCGGCGGCGGCGGAGGCGGCGGCGCGGTGCCGCATCGCACGTACCCTGGGGTGAACGCGCCTTGGGTGCCGCCAGGGGCGTATTCCGTGCGGCTGACGGTGAACGGCAAGAGCCAGACGCAGCCCATCGCGGTGAAGATGGATCCTCGGGTGAAGATTACGCCGGAGGTGCAGCAGATCTTCACGCTCACGATGCAGATGGAGAGCGGCGCGAAGAACGCAGCGGGTGCGTACAAGGACGCACGCGAGCTAGTGGCGAAGTTGAAGGCCAAGCCGCAATCGGCGGGCAATGATGCGCTGATCAAGCAGGTGGAGGATCTCGCGCCTGCGGAGGCGCCTACCGGCGGTGGAGGCGGAGGCCGCGGGGGACGCGGCGGCGGTGGTGGTGGCGGTGGTTTTGGGGCTCCGACGGAACCTCCGGCTCCGGCGAACCTTGCCACCGTCGGCAGTCAGATGGTAGGTGCGGCGATGGGCATGCAGGGGTCGGAGATGCCGCCCACGGCGGCGCAGATTCAGGCATGCAGCCAGCAGCAGACTGCGTACGCGGGCGTGATGGCCAAGTGGGCGGCGCTGAAGGCCAAAGTGAATGGTGGGGCGGCGCCGGCGGGCCGGGGAGGAAATAGGCAGTAGGGGCGGGAGTTCTGGCCGCTAGCACGTAGTGCGTTCGCGGGTCTGTATTTTCGCACAGAGGCCTTCACCTGCGGGGATATTGCCAAGAGCCAGCCCTGCCACTTCACCGGCTTGGCGCCATTACCAAATCGGCGTGCGGGCGAGCCCAAGCGCGCTGGGAGGACCATTCTGGGATGGCGACGCTCTTCAAACAGGCGCTTCCGGCTCCCCATTTCGGCCGGTAAAGCTCAGGGAGAGCTTCGGCCTGAACTGGAGACCCTGCGATAGCGCGGAAATTTCGCCCGGCGCCATCACCGGTCAGTGTCTCAAACGCAGGGCCAATCGAAATGTGTTCCGTACGCTGCCTCCCAGAGGACGGCGCCTAGTGATACAGTCATGGAGAGAACCTGATTACGAATGCACTACGACTACAACCGCGCGGCATTCCGTTCTGTCTGCCAAGCCACTGGCGTCAACTCGCTCGCAGTTGCCTACTGCTCTTGTGTCCTCCTGTGGCGTCAACTCGCTCGCAGTTGCCTACTGCTCTTGTGTCCTCCTGGAATTGAGCCTAAAGCAGCACCTAAACCTGATTTCATCCGCCCTGAACTCGGGTCATGACCTCCCACAGCTCGTGCATCGGCTCGGCATTCAACACACCCGCTACCAGTCAACCTGTAACGCCCTCCAGCGCCAACTCGGCGATGCGCTGCGTGCACTGTTTAGTCAGGGCAGGGGCGGCATTGCGCGTTCGATACCAAGCAACTCCTATCCGCACCTCAGGTATCTGCGCCATTCCTCGGATTGGCCGTCCTCGTGCAGTTCCGACGTGCAGATAGCGGCCCTGAATAGCCTCCTACAGAGAATTCAGTCTCTCATGAAAAGGCAGCTAGGGGTTGCAGTATGATACCATTGCGCCAACTCCTAGACACAGCACGCACCGCATATAGATCACTGGAACTTCGATATGTGCATCCCTCCCTGTATGTCATTTGCGCTGATTCGAGCTTTCAGGGCCTTGACGAGCAGCAGAGGCTTAGTGTCTTTCTCAATACGCTACAGTTCGCCTCAGAAGATACTGAGGCGTTACTATCATCTGCCGGTATCATGCTTCAGTTGGTAACGCCCGGCGAACGCGAGACGGAACTTGCATTCATCGATTCGGCCTCCCCGGCCCATCATTGGATAGAGTTTCTCGCGGACAGCAACAAATTGCCGTTAACGCGTCGGCAAACGCCTTGCCGTCTTGTGCACCTATACGGCTACAAGGGCGGTCAGGCACGGTCTACCGTACTGTCCATGGTCTCCAAATCGCTGGCAGACGACGGGTACCGTGTACTCGCAGTGGACGCGGATATCGAAGCCCCATCCCTTCAGCGCCAGTATGAGACGAAGGTTGTTAAGCTCGATGGAACACTGCTCGGGTGTGTCCAGTACGGCCTTACCCCGAGCCCGCACCCGGTCTACGTACCTAAGCCCCCGTCTCAGGGCCTCGTTGACTTGATCGCCTGTAGGCCAGATGACCCCAATTACGATCTGGATCACGCTATCTTCGCGCTGAACTCGGCCCTGAATCCGGCTCTTCTGCAAGCTGGCTTCGAACATGTGACGGAGCTTGGGGGCAGATATGACGTGATCCTGGTCGACCATCGATCCGGATTGGGCTCCACTGTGTTGCCCCTCACGGCTGCATTCCCGGGTGCCACAATCGTTTTTGTGAGGCTCGACGACCAATCGGACGAGGCCGATCGCTACTTTGACGTCCTGTTCTCCCAGAATCCGGACATGCCCGGCGTATTCGTGAGCTTCTCGCTCGATCCAGAGGATACGCATGAGAAACTTGTGGGCTCGCATCGTGCACGAATCGACTCCCTCTTGACGATTTTGGCTAGAGCGATCAATGTCGGCGCTGCACCGGACGCCACTGGAGACGGAGAACCTGCGGTGGCGGGCGAGGAACTCCTTAGCTACTGGGTTTCTTGGTTTCACGACCGCAGTTTCTTGGGCCGCAGCTCTCCGTCCGTCGAAAACCTATCCTCCGACAACCGCGCTTCACTTTCCAAGATTAGAGAGCTTCTGGCATTGCAACCCCTCAAGCGGCCACAGCAGAGCGTTACGCCCCGGCCGACGGTGGAACCAGGTGGCAATCGGCAATTGACGAATAGCGGCAACACCGATCAAGGCTTGCTTATTCAAACCGAGGCGCTTCGGAAGCTCAGCGTTCCTAACAACTCCTACACTTATATCCTGGGGCGCAAAGGAACTGGGAAGACTCGGCTCGTCAGAACCTTAGCTGAGAAGCAACTCGCTACTCCCCTTCTCGTCGCTGAAGACTTCCCGGATAAAGATGCCTTCACGTCGGCGGATCCAACACTGAAAGACGTAGCAGCGCACTTAGCGCTAGGGGAGGCCGAGAAGTTCTGGTGGATTTTGCTTGACACTGTTGCTACTTACCCAGCGGGGACTAGACGGGAGGCACTTGCAGCGTGGCTAAGCAGAATCATCGAATCAAAGGCCGCTGCGATATCAATCAGCCAAATTAGTAGGCGTATCCTAGACCAAGGCGTTGAGGGGGCGTACCTAATAGATGGAGTAGAGACAGCCTTTAGTTCTACGCAGATGGCCTCGTTTGTGGAGGGATTGTTTCGCTTCTTGAGCTCGGTCCAATCCGATGCCCAGCTAGCCCAGAAGGTGACAATTCGGCTGTTCATACGGACAGATCTTGTCCGCAGAGCAGTTGAGAACGTTGAGCAGCAGATTGAGGGCCGATCGCTGGTGGTTTCGTGGGATACTCAATCTATTCTAAACTTCGCCCTATCGCGAATCTGCGAGTTGGATTGGTTTCGCCAGCAGTTTCCAGAGCCAACAAATAAACTGGCGACTGAGCTCGACCGCTTAGCGGAAGGGGCAGTGCCAGAATCTGAATGCAATGAGTTCTTGTTATCGATTTTTCCGAACAAAATTCGCCGTAATAACTTACTAACACTAACTTTCTTAAAAGATTATTTTTCCGAGGGCGTAGGTGAGTCGGCCTCGTTTTACCCCCGTATCTACGACACATTCCTGAGGAGCCTTGCAACTCCGTCCCTGATCGGGAGCAAGGCGGGCCGAATGGATCAGATGGAAGATGGGCGGGTTGCGCAACCTCTAATTATCGCCGCCCATGACTATGCATCTAAAGAATATTTGAACCAGGTCGCAGCTGAACTGAAATATCTTGTGCTACTGTCTGAGAAGGACAATGAAAGTAGGGTCGAGTCGTTGATAACGTCTTTCTCAGGCCTCCCCACGCCGTTCAAGTTTGAACAGTGCCTTGGACAAGTGCATGCTAGTATCGAGCTGCACTACCAGATCGATCGGGATCGAGTGAGGGACGCGTTACAACTTATGAAACAGGTCGGAATATTTGAAGACCGCCCGGGGTATCCGGGATGGTGGCGAGTCGGGCGGCTCTTCAAAACCGCACTAGGGATGAAGTACGTTCGATGAAGAAGCAAGGCGTTGCAAACGCCAGTACGGTCGAGATGGTCTGCGGCGCGATTGCAACATTGGAAATCGTCGAAATGTACCCGCAGGACACATATTTGCCGAGTTTTCTCGTGAGGGGCGAGTCCGCGGGATCTGTTTTCCACGCCCAGATTGCAACCGACGTGGAGGGCGAGAATGTCCGGATTGTTACGATGTACTTTCCCGACCCTGACGAATGGGATGAGGGGTTACGTCTGAGGAGGACCAGATGAGATGCCGAATTTGCGGGGGGCTGTTGGAGCATCGAGTCACAGATCTGCCATTCAAAATCGGCGATTCCTCGATCGTGATTCTGAGGTCGCTCCCGGTGCTTCAGTGCAGGCAGTGCGGCGATACGGAATTGGAGCAGGTAACCATGTCAAGGGTGGATCAACTCCTCGCTTCCGTAGACGGATCGGCCGAACTGGAAGTCATCCGGTACGCTGCCTGACATCCTACCAGCCCGCCGTAGGGCGTGCCCGTTATGATATAGTCTGTAGCAACGGAGGGAACCGATGCAGTCGATTGGCGCTGTTGCGGCATTGGTAGCCGGATTGGCAATTCCAGCCGCAGCGGCGACCGGTGCGATGCCCGTGGCCCAACAAAACGCGCTGGTCGAGAAGTATTGCGCGGTCTGTCACAACGACGCGAATAAGACGGGTGGACTCTCGCTCGAAAACTTCGACGCGGCGCATCCGGATCCAAGCGTTGTGGCCATGATGGTCAGCAAGCTGAAAGACGGGGCGTTCGGGGCGTCGGGCGTACCACTGCCGGACAGAACGACGCAAGACGCACTTCTAAGCGCGCTGTCCGCGGAAGCCGCCGGCGCCAGTGAGTGGACTGTGAATCGGACCCAAGACCCGGAGGCTCCCATACTGACGGCCAGCATCCTGCGCGAGATACTATCCACGGCCAACGCCGGAGAGCCGAACGTTTACCGTCTGGCGCTCACATGCCGCGTCGATACTCGCGAAGCCGAGATGCAACTGGCATGGGCGCCTGGGGACGTCCCTGGGTCGGGCGGAACCATGTCTGCCGCAGGGGACGGAAAGGCGCCGCTGACAGTTAAGGTCAATAATGGCGAGGGTGCCGCCATCCTCTCGATGCCGTTGCCGGAACAGATGCTAACCATCAGTAATCTTTTCCCAGGTGAGACGGTCGTATTTCCCTTCGGAGGTCTGGCTCAGTCAGTGCGGCAGACACTCTCGACGTGTTTCACTGGACGATAGGAGGACAGTATGACGCATTGGTCTGCTTTCTCCGCCCTAATGGTTGTTGCCGGTCTTCTCATTGCGCCACGCAGCCCTGCGCAATCGCCCCGCGCCGCGGCGGCAACCCCGAAATTTGACGTGACTTCTGTCAAACCCTGCGGGGATGGCCGCCGCGACCGCAGGACCGGGGACGTCGTCCCGGGCGGCGGGAGTCCCGGACGGCTGCGCTTGGGTTGCTGGCCTCTGAGGGATCTCGTCCAGTCGGCATACCTCAGTTACGCGGATGGTCAGGTCCAGTCACCCACGTCAGTTGCGCGAACGCCCATCGAGGGAGGCCCGGCCTGGACCGGCACATCTTCCGACCGCTACACGATCGACGCGGAGGCCGAGGGTACTCCAGGACAGGCAGCCATGCGCGGGCCCATGCTGCAAGCGCTCCTCGAAGACAAGTTCAAGCTGAGGATCCACCGCGAGACCCGGGAGGTCCCGGTCTATGAACTGACTGTGGCCACGGGAGGCCCCAAAATGCAGCCCTTCCAGGAAGGCGGTTGCACTCCCATCGACCGCGCTGCCGTCGAACTGGTGAGCGTCTGGCCCGTGCCGCCGCCTGCCCCGGGACAAAAGAACTGCAATGCTCTGATTGGAAAAACTGGACCCGACACAACGCTCGAAGCACAGGCCGTGAGTCTCGCTTATTTTTGCCAACTGCTCGGCTTGGTTTTGGATCGCCCGGCCATCGACCGGACGGGGATCACGGGGCGGTTCGATTTCCACCTGGTATATGCGCGCGCCTCTGCCGCCCCCTCGATCTTCACCGCTCTGCCGCAACAGCTCGGGTTGAAACTCGAGCCGGCCGAGGGACCCCGCGAATTCCTGGTCATCGATCACGTGGAGCGGCCCTAGCCAGGATCTCTTCGACCACGGCAGTCTTCGCGTCGGCGTAGTACTGAGTGTACTTCCACTCCCTCTGCGCCAACTCCCGCTTCGCCCGGCCATAAAGCTCGCGATCGCTCTCGTTCGACCGCAGCCAGTCGCGAAACGCCAGCATGCGGCCGACCTCTGGGCAGCCCGCGGAGAACACGTGCAGATTCACACTCTCCTCCGGATCTTGGAACATGCGGTGCTCGTACCAGCCGGGCTCGCGGATACGCAGCCGATAACCGGCCTCCCCCAGTGCCGCCGCGTACGCCGCTTCCTGGGAGGAGTCGGCCACCACCAGCACGATATCAATCACCGGTTTGGCCGGGAGACCTGGAACCGAGGTGGATCCCACGTGCTCGATGCGAAACGCACGTTCGCCGAGCGCCGGCCGGATTCGGTTGGCCTCGGATTCAAATCGATGCGGCCACTCCGGGTCGTAATCGACAATGCGAATCGGGCTGGACCGCGGTTTCAGCTCGCCCACGGTGTGCGCCCGCAGGTAATCGTCGCTCAACATGCTTCTTCCCACGTATTCTGCCATACGGTCGCCCGCGGCGCCAGGCGAAGGCTTGCCAGCCCGATAGAATGGTGCGTAAATGTATAGAGTTGCCGAAACACAGAGTACTTTCCGAGCGGCAGATACGCCTGATTGCGAAAGCTCTGGCCGATCCGCGCCGCCATCAGATTTTGCAGCAGGTGGGCGCCAGGACCAAGGGCGTCGCCTGCGCGGATGTGCGCGAATGCCAGTCCGTGACCGCGGCCACGCTCTCACACCACCTCAAAGAGCTGGAAACCGCGGGACTGATTCTGATCGTTCGAGAGGGAAAATTTGCCCGCCTGCTCTTGCAGCGTGACATTCTGCAGGCCTACCTGGATCGCCTCGCAGCTATTTGACCGGCGACGCTGAATCGTCACGCCGCCTCTCCGCATCATTTAGACAGTTGTCGAAATATACAACCATCATAGGGAGGGAACAATGGGTAAGCTGAACAATAAAGTCGCGGTCGTCACCGGCGCATCCAAGGGAATTGGCGCGGGTATTGCGAAGGGCCTGGCCGCGGAGGGAGCGGCCGTCGTGGTGAATTACGCCTCCAGCAAAGAGGGCGCCGACCGTGTGGTTGCCGAGATCGTGGGAAAGGGCGGCAAAGCGGTCGCGGTGCAAGGGGATGTGTCCAAGGCATCCGATGTGCAGCGCCTCTTCGCCGAGACCAAGAAAACCTTCGGCCGCCTGGACGTCCTTGTCAACAACGCGGGCGTCTACCAGTTTGCGCCTCTCGGGGAGATCACGGAGGAGCAGTTCCACCGGCAGTTCAACACCAATGTGTTGGGGCTCCTTCTGGCGACCCAGGAAGCTGCAAAGCTATTCGGTCCCGAGGGCGGAAGCGTCATCAACATCGGCTC
>OMOG01000684.1:0-4786 GCA_900290305.1 Candidatus Sulfopaludibacter sp. SbA4 | reverse complement strand
GACCCAGGAAGCTGCAAAGCTATTCGGTCCCGAGGGCGGAAGCGTCATCAACATCGGCTCGACCGCGAGCCAGTTGACCCCGCCCACGACGGCAGTCTACACGGCTACCAAGGGCGCCGTGGATGCGGTAACGCACGTGCTCGCCAAGGAACTCGGGCCGAAGAAGATCCGGGTGAACTCGATCAATCCGGGGATGGTGGAGACGGAGGGAACCCATGCGGCGGGAGTCATCGGAAGCGACTTCCAAAAGCAGTTGGAGTCACAGACTCCGCTGGGCGGCATCGCGCAACCGGGTGACATTGCACCGATAGCCGTGTTCCTGGCATCGCAGGATTCGGGATGGCTGACCGGCGAAACGATGCTGGCATCGGGCGGCTTGAGATAAAGATCACGAACCGATCGACTTGTATGCCGGCCGGAAAGTCCGTATAGAGCCGCAGACGCTTCGGATCGCCGGCGCAATCCAGGCACGCCACCGCACAAGGACGCGCGGCGACAGGCGGTGGATAGCGTGCAGAGACGTTTTGCACCCCCGTGTGGAGGAACCTGACTCCAGGGTTCCTCTCGCGCAGCAGGGCCTGCAGCGGGTACTCCAGTTGCAGATTCGTGATGTCGATTCCAACCGTGCCGCAGCCAGAACCGGCGAGCAGGTCCACTGACTTCCAGTAAGAAGCCTGGTTGTCCCACTGACTCATGTCCGCGAAGTACTGAGTGTTCCTGGGTGTGTGAAGCACGCTCCCGGGCCCCTTCAGCGGCCGAACCCAGTTCTCGAACAGCACCGGCCGGGCGTTGTTCAACAGGAACAGGCAGATCGGGAGCTCGACCAGCCACCGCCGGACCGGCCCGCCAAATTCACCGATGATCCCGGCCAGCGGCGCGCCCAGAACGAACAGCGGAAGCAAGAGGCGGGCCAGGAACGGTTGCCATTTGAGGTAAGCGCAGAAGGCCACGAACGCGCAGAGGAGCGCGAGCGCATAGAGCAGGCGGTGGGCCAGGCGCTTTCGCCTGCCAACCCGGATTGCTCGCAGGATCAGCGCGCACGAGACCCCGAGCAGGATCGCCAGGTGCCAGCGATTGGGCGCATTGGCTTCGTGGTTGGCGTTCTTGGGGGGCGCGAAGGAGTTGCCTCGCCAGGTGGTTCGGGGATCGTCGACGTCGATCCCCAGTCGCTGGTGCGCCCGCACCACGAAGTTGTAGACGCCGCCGTTCCAAGCGTCGCTGCGGGAGCCCAGTTGCTCGGAGAGGTTCCGCAGGATGTTCGACACGGTCTCTTTCCAGCCAAAGGTTTCGTTCCGCCAGCGGTAGAATCCATCGCCCTGGGCCGAGTCGAATCCCAGGATCGAGTGACTCAATCCATAGTTGCGGACATACTGCGGCAGGTTGAGAGTCAGTCCGCAGGCGACCGCAATCAGGGCGCCGGCCGCCAGCCGCTTTCTGGACTTACCGGCCCGGGCGAGGAAAATTGCGGCCAGAAACCAGGGAGCGAACAGATAGGCGGTAGCTTTGGTGAGCAGGGCCAAGCCGAAGGCCGCGCCGAGGAGCAAGGCATCGGTGAGTCGCAGGGTTTCGGTGAAACAGAGTGCGAAGTAGACCGCGGCGACCAGCCACATGGCCAGCCAGTAGTCGTTCTTGGCGCCGGAGCTGGCGAGAATCCCGGCCGGGATGGTCGCACAAAACAGGGCCGCGACGGCCTGCGCCCGCGCACCGCTGCCGAATTCCCGGACGATCGACGAGACTCCCACGATGCTGGCCAACGAGGCGAACCATTGCACGAAGTTGATCCAGCGGTCGCTGCCCGACAGCACGTAGGTGTGCAGCATCAGGTATTCCGCCAACGGTTGCAGCATGATCTGGTTGAAGTACGAGGTAGGGAAGAATCGCACGCTGGATTGTTCGGCCCAGTAGACCACGCGGGGCATGTGATAAGCCATCGCATCGGCGCTGTTGGGCGGGCTGAAAGCGGCGGTGACGGCGGTGAGCGCGAGTATCGCAACGATGCCGGCGGTCGAGACCACCACGATGGGATCGGAGCTGAGAGAAGTGCCGAAACGGAATGGCCGTCTGGCCGCGTAGACCAGAGCTACCAGCAGCACCGCGCTCCAGCACAGAATCAGCGGGCCGGGCCGTATCAGGCTGAAGGCGCCGAGCGACTCGGTGATCGCGACCAGGGCTACGCCAAACAGGACGAGCGCGCGCAGGAATCGATCGCGAATCGCCACACATCAATCATACGATCACGGGAACGCAGGAAGGCACGGTCAGGAGATGTCCGGCACCAGGAATCGCGCGGGCTTGCCGGCGGCCTGCGCCACGCCTTCGGCCGCCATGTAGCCGCTGCGGACGGCGCCTTCCATGGTGGCCGGCCAACCGGTGCGCGTCCAGTCGCCTGCCAGGAAGACTTTGGGGAGGCCGGATTCGGGAGTGGGGCGCAGGGCCTCGGTCTCGGGTGCCGGGGAGAAGGTCGCGCGCTGCTCCTTGATCACGTGGGCCTTCACCAGGATGGCATCGCGCACGCGCGGAAAGTAAAGGCGCAGGTCGCCGATGGCGATGTCGATGATCTCGCTGCGCGAAAGATTGGTGAGATCGCGCGAGGCGCTGACCACCAGTTGCAGGTACTTGCCGCTATCCTTATTGAACATCCACTGCATGGTGCGGTCGAGCAGGGTGGCGTGAGGCAGCGTAGTCACCTCGCGGTCGAACCAGAGGTGCACGCCGGTGATGGGGGAATGCTCGAGTTTGGGACCGTCCAGGCCCACCGATTCCAGGCGCTCGAAGGGCAGCGCGCAGATGTAGTGGTCGGCGGTGCGCAGGCGGTCGGCGGTTTCCGCGCCGGCTTCTCCGCCAACCAGAAAGCCCGATTCATCAATGCGCTCCACGGGGCTGCGCACGTGGATGTGTACACTCCCCAGGCGCTTCCAGGCGCCGGCGGCGTATAGCTCGCCCAGGGGCACGCTGGGGATTCCCATCTCGTAGGAATCGGCGCGCGAAAGGAAGCCCTGCCAGAAGACCTGGAAGCCGTGAGTGGCGGCCATGCGCTCGAGGTCCTCGTTCACCGCGCTGACCAGGATCTGGCGCCAGAATCGGTCGATGGCGTGCGGCGTCTGGCGCTTCTGCAGCAGCCAGTCGAGCATGCTGATGCGGTCGAGGTCTTTGCGGCGATTGCGCTCGCGGCGCATGGCGATGATGGCGCGGACGATCAGGCGCTTGTCGTGGCGGCCGAGGCAATGCAGGCGCATGAAGGAACCGGCGAAATGGAAGGGCGCCGGCAGCCTTCCGCGGCGCAGGACGTTGATGCGCCCGCCGGGCTCCAGAAAATAGAACTCGCGGTAGAACTTGATGCGGTCGCGCACGCCCAGGCGGCCGTAGAAATCCAGCAGGTTGACACAGCAGCGCAGCAGGATGTGCTGGCAGTTGTCGATGACCTCGGGTTCGCCTTCGGCAGAGGTGCAGATGGGATACGAGGTCGCGCGGCCGCCGAGGAACGGACGCGCTTCGAACAGGTCTACCTCGAAGCCGGCGCTGCCAAGAGCCGCCGCCGCGGATAGACCGGCAAGTCCGCCACCGGCGATCAGAACCTTAGGCATTTTACGTGTAGTATCCCATGTAGACGAACCAGGAGAGCTTTGGTTCCTATGTAAACTCTGTCGCAGGTGGGGCAGGCGCTTTCGCCTGCCAACCACGGCCCGCTACCCCAGCAGCGCGCGGATGGTCTCGATGCTGTCGGCCTCTTCGGCCTTCTTATCGCGGCGCCAGCGGGCCATCCGCGGAAAGCGCACCGCGATTCCGGACCGGTGGCGCGGCGAGCGCTGGATGCCCTCGAAGGCCAACTCGAAGACCAGCTCCGGTTTGACGGCGTGTACCGGACCGAACTTCTCAATCGTATTCCTGCGCACAAATGCATCCACTTCGCGGATCTCCTCGTCGCTCAGGCCGGAATAGGCCTTGGCGAAAGGGACCAGCTTGCCCGCGTCCCAGATGCCGAACGTGTAGTCGGTGAACAGGCTGGCGCGCCGTCCGCTGCCGGGCTGCGCGTAGATCAGCACGGCGTCCACCGAGTATGGGTCGATCTTCCACTTCCACCAGTCGCCTTTGCGCCGGCCCACGCGATAGGGTGAGTCGCGGCGCTTGAGCATGAAGCCTTCCACTTTGCGCTCGCGGGATTGGCCGCGGAGCAGCGCCAGTTCCTCCCAGGACGCCGCCTCCACCACCGGCGAGAGCAGCAGCGCGCGGTCCTTCGGCGCGAGGGCCTCGAGCCGCGCGCGTCGCTCCGCCAGCGGCCGCTCGCGCACGTCCAAGCCCGCCGCCTCCAGCAGGTCGTAGGCGATCAGCACCACCGGCACCTCGGCGAGAATGCGATGCCCGAGCGCCTTGCGACCGATGCGCCGCTGCGATCAGCACCACCGGCACCTCGGTGAGAATGCGATGCCCGAGCGCCTTGCGACCGATGCGCCGCTGCATCTGGGCGAAGGGCAGCGGCGCGCCGCCGGGAGTGGCGTAATCCCAGGGGAGCACTTCGCCATCGATCACCGTGCCTTCGGGAAGCACGGCGCCGAGCGCGTCCAGTTCCGGGAACCGATCGGTGATCAGCTCCTCGCCCCGCGACCACAGAAACGTACGCCATTGGCGGCGGATGAGCTGCGCGCGGATGCCGTCCCATTTCCACTCGATCTGCCATTCGGCAATGTCACCCAGGTCCTGGACCTGGCCTTCGAGCGGGTACGCCAGGAAGAAGGGGTAGGGGCGGCCGATGTCAGTAGCACAGGCATTCTTGCCTGTGTTGTCAGCC
>OMOG01000686.1 GCA_900290305.1 Candidatus Sulfopaludibacter sp. SbA4 | reverse complement strand
CCGGCCCACGGCCCCTCAGGGATGGCACCCCAATCCCGGTCACCCGCCCATCGACGAGTGTCCCGTCTGCAGCGTCCTCGGCTATCCCAGCCCGAGTTGCCGATACAAGGGACCAAAAGCGAGCTGACCATCGGGGAAACGGCCAGCCGCCCGGCATAGGAACGAAAAACATGAACACCCACACCGTCCGCGCCGCCATGCTCGCGCTTGCGTTTCCGACTCGCGCCGGCGCCAACGCACCTTTAGGACACCACCCATCGCCCCGGGGGCGGACGACCCTCAACGGCGGCGCACCGCATCGCTTAGAGCAAGGTGACCTACACATCCTGGCCGGCAAGACCATGGGTGTCTGCCCCGGCTATGTGGTGGTTCACGTCATCCCCCTGAAGCGGGGCGGGGGCGGCCGTTGCGCGACAATCGGTGGTGTGAAGAATGCTTGGCTGGAATCGCGTCCGCTGGGACCGCCGGCCAATCGGGAGGCCGTCCGAGGTGCCGTCCTGAGGAATTCACCCTGATCTGCGGACCAGCCAGCGAGCCTTAGCCAAGTAGCGATAGACTGGCATTGTGAAAACCTGGAGGAAGCGCATCCTGGGAGTAAGCATTCTGGGGGCGGCCATCGCGGTCGGCTCAGACGTCTGGGTGTTGGCGACACCTCACATAAATCCGCCGTCCGCCGCGGCCGGGTGGAAACTCTCCGCCCCAGCGGGCTGCGTCAATTCCATCCCAGCCGAAGCGCAAGTCTGGCGCGGGACATCGGGCGCGCGCCGGGTCTGCCGGGCCGAGTACGCCGGCTCGCCGACGATGCGGCTGACTCTCTTTGAAATGCCGGAATGGCCGGGCGCCACCGCGTTCGACGCATTCCAGAAATGGCGTCCCGATCAGCCGGGCAAGATTGGCTTTTTCAAGGGCCGCTATTTCGGAGTCGTGGAGTCGCCGCAGGCGGACCGGGCTACGCTTGACCGCTTCGCCGTGGCGGTGCAAAAGGCCCTTCCTGGAAAAAGCGAAGATCGCTGGTAGCTCTGTACTCAATGGCCTACAACGTGGCGAAGGCGTGTTCGCCCAATCGCAGTGGTCGAGGGCGGCGGCCGGAAAGAAACGAAGGCCGGCAAACCCGGCTGTGATTCAGAGCCGGGACTGGTAATTGCATGAATGGTCTGTTATTAAGATGCTGCCCTCAATGCCCAGCCGCTTCGAGATCTGGCGGTCTAAGGCTTCAGCACTTTGACAACGTAGTAGCTGATCGAATGCGGAACCTCCTTGAACCAGTGAGGGACACCCGCTGGAACGACGATTACGTCGCCCTTGCCCAGGTGGCGAGTGTCGCCGCCCTTTATATCCGTTCCCAGAGACTGACCAGCCTTGGTCGTTTTTCCGCCTATCATGGTTCCGCCAGTCACGAAGGTCGCTTCACCTTCAACCACGTAAATGACGTCGGTCTCCTTATCGTGCACTTCGACCTGGCCCGCCTTGTCCCGATGGCTGCCGGAGACCAACAGATCCTGAGCAGTCACCAGCGCTCCACCCTTTGCGAGTGCCGCTGCTACCTTTTCATGGTCCACATAGGTTACGCCTGGCTCTGCAGCCGAGAGCAAAAAGGCCGCCCACAACGTTGCTAGCACGAGCAAGAACTTCATCGGTATCTTTCTCCTATTCCACTACCGGATTGTACGTTGAGTTGTCGTGGCTCGCAAGGGCGGCGATGCCGAACGCCACGCGTCGCAGCAGGCGGCGCGCAAGATCTGGCCCACAGTGTTTGCCCCCCCGTGGCAAAGTGGCGTGCATTGTGCCACTGTATGGTTTCCGGAGAAACATATGAACCGTTGTTGCCTCGTTGTGCTGATCACGATTCTCGCCGCGGCAGGAACTGCGCGCGGCCAGGCCGGGCGCGTCGTTTTCGAGAGCGCCGGGACGGAGCATACCTGGGTGCTGAAGGATCTCGATCCCACCCTGCCCGCCGACTGGAGTTCTTACGCATTCCTGGTCATGGAGCTGCGCCTGTCGTCGCCGCAGCGATTCGATTTAAGAATTCACGATGCCGGCGGCGTGCGCTCCGTGCGCCTCTCGCCCGTGTCCGGCGCGTGGATCCGGTCCGCCGTGCCGCTCACCTTTCTGACGCAAGCGGCGCAGCAAGGCCACGACCTCGCCGCCGTCCACAACAAACTGCGGCCCATGATGTTCATCAATCTGAGCGGCACGCCCGGCGAGTTGACCTCCGTCCGCGAGATCGGCGTCGTGATGGCGAATCCCGTAGGCGCGCCCTCGCTGGAAATCCGCTCCATCAGGCTCGCAAAGGAAGATCCCGGCGATACACTACTGGAGAGCAATCCGCTGGTGGATGAATTCGGCCAGTGGGTCAGCGGCGACTGGCCCGGCAAAGCCAAGAGCCTCGACCAGTTGAAAGCCGCGTGGGCCGCCGAAGACAAGGCGCTCGGTTCCGGCGACTTCAACTATTGCCGCTACGGCGGGTATCAGGGCACCAAGGCCAAAGCCACCGGCTTCTTCCGCGTGGAGAAGATCGACGGCAAGTGGTGGTTCGTGGACCCCGACGGGCACCTGTTCTTTTCCGCCGGCGTGGATTGCGTCAACGCCTCCGCCGCGACGCCCACACAAAACCGCGAACATTTGTTTGCCGCTCTCCCGCCCGCCGAAGTGTCGCAGGGACGGAGTGGCGGGGGTGGCGGGCGCGCCGGAGCCTCCTTCTACACCTGGAACCTGGCGCGCCGTTTCGGGCCCGACTGGGTGGATAAGTGGATCGACCTGACCGCGCGGCGCATGTCCGTCTGGGGTTTTAACACCATCGGCAACTGGTCGGACCAGCGCGTGGCGAATGGCCATCGTACGCCCTACGTGTACACCTCGCGCGGCTGGGGCATCGAGGGCGGACCCATGGGCGTAGCCGACGTCTACGCGGCCGGCTTCGCGCAGATCGTGGATCGCGCGGCCGCGCAGCAGTGCGATTCCCGCAAGGACGATCCTTACCTGCTCGGCTATTTCCTGGGCAACGAACCGCCCTGGCCGGGACGCGAAACGGTGGCGGCGGACGCCATTCTCGCCGGACCACAGACCGCATTGCAGCGCGAGCTGAAGGCGTTTCTCGCCGCCGGCGACACGCCCGAACGCCGCAGGGAGTTTCTGTTCAAGACCTACCAGAAGTTCGTCGAGACTGTCTCCGCGGCCGTGAAGAAGCACGACCCGAATCACCTGAACCTGGGCCTGCGTTTCGGCGGGAGCGCGCCGGTGGAGATCGTTGCCGCCTCCAAGATTTTCGACGTGTACAGTTTGAACAATTACTCGTACTCCGTGATCCAGCGCGAGATCGATAAGGTGCGGCAGTCGATCGACCGTCCGATCGTGATCGGCGAATTCCACTTCGGCACGCCGGGCAGGGGAATGACTCCCGGGCTCCGCCAGACCAGCAGCCAGGAAGAGCGCGGCGTAGCCTACCGCTACTACGTGGAGAATGCCGCCGCCGATCCGTCGATTATCGGGACTCACTGGTTCCAGTGGATCGACGAGCCGTCCACCGGCCGGTCCGACGGCGAGAACTATAACATCGGCTTTGTGGACATGACCGACCAGCCGTACCGCGAGCTGGTGGATGCCGCCAAGGTCACCCACCGCCGGCTAATGGCCGTGCATGGCGGCAAGGAGCCCGCGGTGACGCGCCAGGCGAAAGTGCAGTAGAACCACAGCCTCGGCACCGGCGCCATCGTAGCCAAAGTGGGAGCGGCGTGGGAAGCGCCCCTGCCAGGCAGATTTCCGGCGACAATGCCGCTTTTCCCACTGCTGGGAAGGCTGCACAAATTGTGGGGCGGACCCCCGGGCGCACCCCCTGGTCCGCGCGGGTCCCCCTGGACCCGCTCCTTGCACAGCCAAATCAGCCCGATGCGATCCGCGAGAAGCCGACGAGGGCGTCGGCAGCGGACCGGGGGTCCGCCCCACATTTACGCAGAACCTCCGATCATGGGAAAACTATGTGGCATTAGGCTCCAAGCCCTCTTTCCGAGAGTGGCCGAACACTGTGGCACCGGGACCTGCCGCGAGGCGCCTTTGTGCAACGAGTCCCGATTTGACTTACCGCCCCGGCAGCATATATTGTTGGGGGACAAATCTCATGCGCACTTACCAACCGGCCGTATCCGGCCTGCTTATTCTCGTCTTGAACGGCTTACTTGCCGCTCAGGGCGCGGGCGGTAAGAATCCATGCCCATCCGCGCAAGACGTTCCGCCGGAACTCAAGATCCCGGCGAGCCTGCAGCCGGGCGAACCGGCGGACTTCGAGCGGCGCCTGCTGGGGTATTTCGGATCTCTGAAATACCGCGCATTGGGCTGATGCCCGAGCCCGGTGGCGAAGTGACGCTCCTACTGACCGAACTCCGTGAAGGCAACCAGGAAGCCGCCAACCGGCTCATGCCGCTCATCTACGGTGAATTGCGTCGTATGGCTGGCTCTTACATGCAGCGCGAACGCGCTAGTCACACTCTCCAGGCGACCGCGCTGGTGAACGAGGTCTACATGCGCCTCGCCGGTGGAGAGCCGGCTCCCTGGCAGAATCGCGCGCACTTCTTCGCGATTGCCGCGCACGCCATGCGCGAGGTTCTGCTCGACTATGCCCGGCGTCGCACCGCCGGCAAGCGAGGCGGCAAAGATGCCCAGAAGGTGGAGATCGACGCCGAGTTTCTAAGCGTTTCGCCCAAGATCGAAAATGTGATTGCGATCGATGAGGCGCTCGAACGGCTGGCACGGATCGATCCGCGTCAGAGCCGCCTGATTGAACTGCGTTTCTTCGCCGGTCTGAGCGTGGAAGAGGCCGCGGAAGTCATGGGTGTCTCCCCAGTGACGATCAAACGCGAGTGGAGATCGGCCAAGGCCTGGCTTCACCGGGAACCGGCCGCTGTGGGGTCAGAATGACACCGGAACGTTGGCAGCAGGTAAAAAGACATCTTCGATCGGGCCGTGGAATGCGGTCCCGTATCGCGTATGGCGTATACCCGCGAACGCTGCGGCGCGGACGATGAGCTACGACGGGAAGTGGAGTCCCTGCTCGCTTCCGACACCGCGACCGGCTCGCTTCTCGAGAATCCCATCATGGAAACGGTCGCCGACGCGACCGCGGCGTCGAGCCGCAGCGTTTTTCCGCCAGCCCCGGAAGACGCGTTCGGGCCCTATACACCCATCCGGGTGCTCGGCGAGGGAGGGATGGGGACAGTCTATCTGGCCCGGCAACAGCAGCCGATCCGCCGCGAGGTCGCTCTCAAGGTGGTCAAACTCGGCATGGACAGCCGCCAGGTGCTGGAGCGTTTCGAGATCGAGCGCCAGGCGCTGGCCCTGATGGACCATCCCAACGTCGCGCGCGTCCTGGATGCAGGGACATCGGAGCGGGGCCGGCCGTACTTCGTCATGGAATACGTCGACGGAGTTCCCATCACCCAGTATTGCGACCGGAAGGCGCTGAGCACGCGCGAGCGGCTGGAACTGTTTGTCCCGGTCTGCAACGCGCTGCAGCACGCGCACAAGAAGGGCATCATCCACCGCGACGTGAAGCCTTCCAATGTGCTGGTGACGGAGGTGGACGGGAAGCCGGTACCCAAGGTCATCGATTTTGGCATCGCCCGGGCGACCGAGCAGCGCTCAGTGGAACGCGATGCCTTCACGCTTGCCGGTCAGATCATCGGTACGCCCGAGTACATGAGCCCGGAGCAGGCAGATCTGGATAGTTAGGATATCGATACCGGCACGGACGTTTACTCGCTGGGCGTGGTGCTCTACGAATTGCTGGTGGGCTCGCTGCCGTTGGACATGAAGGAACTGCGAAAGGTCGCACTTGGCGAAGTGTTGCGCGCCATCCGGGAGACGCCCGTTCCAAAGCCCACGGCGAGAATCACCCAAATGGGAGCGGCTGCGGAAGGAATGGCCCGGCATCGGAGCGCGGATCCCGGTCAACTCAAACGGGACCTGTCGGGCGATCTCGACTGGATCGTCATGAAAGCGATCGACAAGGATCGCCATTGCCGATATGCGTCGGCATCGGAATTCGCCGCCGACATCGAGAGATTCCTGAAGAGCGAGCCGGTTCTCGCCGGGCCGCCGGGCGCGGCGTACCGCCTGCGGAAGTTCGTGGTCCGCCACAAGCGGCCGGTGGCGGCGGCAGCGGCGGTCGTGCTGGCTTTGGTCGCTGGTATCGTCACGACGACGTGGCAGGCGCGCGTGGCCAGACAGCAGAGGGCAGCGGCAATCAGCGAAAAAGCGGAAGCGGAAAGACAGCGCGTCCGAGCGGAACAGCAGGCACTGGAAGCAGCGAAGCAGAGAGACGCCGCGCAGGCGGCGAGCCGGCTTGCACAGCAGGAAAGCGCCCGCGCGAACGAATCGAGCCGTCTCGCTTTGGCTCGCCAGTTAGCGGCGCAAGCGTCGTTGCTGGCTCAAGACCCAGCGAGTAATTCACTGAGCGCTCTGCTGTTTATCGAATCGATGATTCGCCAACCTTCGATTCAAAGCAATCAGATGTTGAATCGGCTGCTCGGAGTATTTCCGAAGCAGGTTCAGTTTATCGATCACGCGGGCTCGGGGGATCTGGTGTTTAGCCATAACGGCAGGTGGATTGCCACCGGTGGGGATGACAACACGGCACGGATCTTCGAGGCGTCAACTGGAAAGGAGATCTCGCGTCTGGCACATGAAGGGCCCGTGTCATCTCTTTCATTTGGACCGGATGAGACGTTGATTGCCAGCGGTAGTGACGACGGCTCGGCACGCAGTTTTGATACGTCTACCGGGAAGGAACAGTCGCGCCTCCGGCATAACCGCATGGTGTTCTCAGTCTCCTTCAGCCCCGACGGTAGTTCGGTCGCGACGGGCGCCGGGGACGGGACCGCGCGAGTTTTTGAGGCCGCCACCGGAAGAGAAATCTCGCGGGTCACGGATGGGCCTAGCCTGTTCGAAACCGTAGCATTCAGCCCCGATAGCCGTTGGGTTGCGGCTGGCTCAGTCAGTACTGCGTACGTTTTCGAAGCTGCAACCGGAAGAGAAGTGTCCCGCTTCAGTTTGGGTGGAGCGTCTCGCGTCCTGCTCAGTCCCGACGGACGTTGGATCGGCGCGGCCGGCTTTGACGGATCCGCAACTGTGTTTGAGGCAGCCACGGGAAAAGGGCTCTTCCGGCTATTTAGTGGCTGTTGGAGCAAGGTCCAGTCCGCCGCAGTGGAAGT
>OMOG01000687.1 GCA_900290305.1 Candidatus Sulfopaludibacter sp. SbA4 | reverse complement strand
ATCCCTGCGACATCAACCATCCATCGCCGAACTCGGCCGCGGACGTGGGGTCGCGGCTGCCCCGCGCCTTCTGAAACACCGTCAGCGTCGCCTTGCCGCCGCGATTGCCCACCTCGTAGAGCAGGCGGCCGTTTCCGCGCGCCGGATCCACCGGCTTCAGCAGGTAGAAATCGGCCGTGAATTCCACCTCTCCACGCTGGTTACGAGGCGCCAGGGCGAGGTCGACGATCGCCAGGTTCGGCGCCGCCGACGGATCGAGGGCAAATTCCACCTTCCCAACCAGCTTCTCGTAAGGACCCGCCAGGCCGAAAGATTTCCCGTTCAAGACGGCCTCGCGGCGGTCGATCCGGAGTCTTACGACCCTCGCCCGCGCAGCATTGGTCTGGCAGGCGATCAAAACCGCAACCCCAACGATGTTTTTCAGGCTTGTGCGCATTCCCTAACTTTCGCATACTGGTTTCCCTCCGTACCGATGTAGGAAACTGTGGCATGGCGCTTACGATATCCATCCTCGATGAAACCACCGCCGGAGAGCGCCGTACCGCCGGCGCATTTCAATTCGACACTCCGGCCCTGACGCTGCGCGAGATCATCCGCCGCCGCCTGCAGCAGGAAGTCGAGCGATTCAACCGCACTCAACCCGAGATATTCCGGGGCCTCGTGCAGCCGGAGGAAATCGAGCGGACTCTCAATGGCGTCCGGGAGCGCCGCCCGCTCGATTGGGAGAAGCAATTCGAAAAAGCGCTCGCGGCCTTTCGCGGCAACAGCCTCATGGTTCTGGTGGACGGCCGGCAGATCACCGAGTTGGACGAGACCATCCATCTCACCGAGCAAACCAAGGTCACGTTCCTGAAGCTGGTTCCGCTCATTGGGGGTTGAATGGCCGAATCGACCACCGATTTCGTCGCGAATGTGTTGGAGGATATCCGCCGCCAGTTGGCGGGCAGAACCAGGCTCTGGTCCCTGGATGTCGACGAAGTGGTCAACTCGACGCTGGCGCGATTGAGGGATTGCGCACCCGAGACCGCCGTCGAGTTCGCCCTGGCCGGTCTGCGCCTCAGCCGGACGGAGGGGGAATCGTGGTTTGGAGCCGTGGTGATTCAGTCGGTAGGCCATGTGCTGCGGCGCAAGCTCCCGTTCACTGAGGACCAGGTGGTGGAGATGATCGAGATCGTCTCCGTACGGAACCAGGCGCTCCCCTTCAAAGGCGTTCTCAAAGCCGTGGAATCCCTGCCGATGACGCCGCGCATTGCCGAGGCTCTGGGACGCTTGCGTCCGTGCATCACCGAATACCTGGGCGGCGGGGAAATGCGCGATCTCCACGCGCGCATCGACGTCCTCATCAGCGGCCCCGCTCCGCAGACTGCTCTCGAAGTGCAGGGCGCATGGTCGCAGAGCGTGTTCCAGGAGATTTCGCAGTCGGCGCGCCGCAGCGTGTGGGAGCGAATCTTCTTTCACACCGCCGAGCTGAAATCGAGCGAAGCCTCCCAAAAATGGCGCGCCGTCGCGGGGCAACTGGTCGACGAGTTCGGCCGCGAGGTCTTCCTGGAAGCCGCCGCGCGCTGGCTCGCGATCGGCCCCAGTCCCGGCCGGCCGGGCGTCCAGATCAGCTCCGGCGAGGCCGAATATCAGAAGGGCTTCCTCTGGTTTC
>OMOG01000690.1 GCA_900290305.1 Candidatus Sulfopaludibacter sp. SbA4 | reverse complement strand
CGAAGTTCGCGTTGATGGCAAACTTGCCCGTGGTGGCCTGCGCTTTTAGCGGCGCCGGCATGAGGACCGGCTCGGCAGCGAAGAGGACCGGACAGACGCCGCCTGCCAGCAGGAAAAGCATCGTTGGGACTCGCATGATGGTTGTGCTCCTTGATCAATCCAGGGGGGCAACGTTGGCAGATTGCTCGGCGGCCTGGGTCCCACGGCTCGGGCAGGCGGCCACCTGCTATCCAGTACAGCACATGGCACGCCTGGTGGAAACTCCGGCGGCTCCGCGGGGCGATTGCGGGGCGACTTTCAGCCATAGCGTGAGCATGAGGCCTCACCTCCTCCTGCTTCGTAGATTAGGAAGCCCGGGTCTTACTCCCGGGCTTTTCCTTTTGAAGCTCAAGTGCTTCGCCGGAAAACAACCCGCCCTTCTTCCCAATCCGCTCGGCGGAGGTGCGCCTTGCGGCAGCAGTACCGCCGAAATGATAGTGGCGGGCGGGGCTAAATCCTCTACACAAGATTAAATTGAGTTTCCCACATTCCCGGGTGGCAGGCGCCTCCGGAGCCCATTGCAACCGGAGCCCCGGGAGTGTCACCATAGCAGAGCCCATGCCTGACACCGACGCCGCCCAACTGGCCATCAACACCATCCGCACGCTTTCGATTGACGCCGTGCAGCAGGCCAAGTCCGGACACCCCGGCACGCCCATGGCACTCGCGCCCCTGGTCTACACGCTCTGGAACCGGGTCATGCGCTTCGATCCGCAGGACCCCATCTGGCCCAACCGCGACCGCTTCGTGCTCTCCAACGGCCATGCCTCCATGCTGCTGTGGTCCCTGCTCCACCTCACGCGGACGCAGGCGGTCAACGCCAATTACGAGCACCTGGGGCAGCCCTCCGTGACGCTCGAGGATATCCGCCGCTTCCGCCAGCTCGACAGCCGCGCGCCCGGGCATCCCGAGTATCACTGGGTCTCGGGCGTCGAGACCACCACCGGCCCGCTGGGCCAGGGCGTGGCCACCAGCGTGGGCATGGCCATCGCCCAAAAATGGCTCGCCAACCACTTCAACCGGTCGGGCTTCGCCATCTTCGACTACAATATTTATGCGGTCTGCGGCGACGGCTGCCTGATGGAAGGCGTGGCTTCGGAGGCCGCCTCGCTGGCGGGCCATCTGGGCCTCGACAATCTCTGCTGGGTCTGGGACAACAACCGCATCACCATCGAGGGGCACACCAGCCTCACCTTTACCGAGGACGTGGCGGGGCGGTTCCTGGCTTACGACTGGAACGTGCTGCGAGTCGGCGATGCCAACGACACCGATCGCATCGAGCATGCGCTGGGCGTCTTCCGGAAGACCACCGGCCGCCCGACCTTGATCGTCCTCGACAGCCACATCGGCTATGGATCTCCCAACAAGCAGGACACATCCGCGGCCCACGGCGAGCCGCTGGGCGACGACGAAGTGCGGCTCACCAAGCGTGCTTACGGATGGCCCGAAGACGCCAAGTTCCTGGTGCCCGACGGCGTCTACGAGCACTTTTCCGAAGGCGTCGGGGCGCGCGGCGTGAAGGCTCGAAACGAATGGCACGCGCTCCTTACGGCGTATGGCGCGCAGTATCCAGAGCTTCGCGACGAGATCGGCCAGATGCAGCGCCGCGAGCTTCCCGCCGGGTGGGACCGCAATCTCCCGGTCTTCCCGGCCGACGCCAAAGGACTGGCCGGCCGCGACGCCTCGGGAAAAGTGCTCAACGTGCTCGCGCAGAATATCCCCTGGTTGCTCGGCGGCTCGGGCGACCTGGGGCCATCCAACAAGACCACCCTGACGTTCGCCGGCGCGGGAGATTTCCAGGCCGGCAGCCCCGGCGGAAAGAACCTTCATTTCGGCATCCGCGAGCATGCCATGGCGGCCATCGTCAACGGGCTCTCGCTTTCCAAGCTCCGCGCGTTCGGCGCCACCTTCTTCATCTTCAGCGATTACGCCCGGCCGGCAATGCGGCTCTCGGCCCTCATGGAACTTCCCACCATCTTCGTCTTCACGCACGACGCCATGAGCGACGGTGAAGATGGACCCACGCATCAGCCCGTGGAGCATCTGGCGTCTTTGCGCGCCATCCCCGGCATGGTCACGCTGCGGCCGGGCGACGCCAACGAAGTGGTGGAGGCCTACCGCTGCATCATGCAGCTTCGCCACCAGCCCGCCGTGCTGGCGCTCTCGCGACAGCCGCTGCCCACGCTCGACCGCACCAAGTATGCGGCGGCGTCGGGCGTCTCCCGCGGCGCCTATGTGCTGGCGGACACGCCCGGCGGCAACCCCGACGCGATCCTCATCGCCTCCGGCAGTGAGCTCAGCCTGGCGGTGGACGCCCATGAAAAACTGATCGCCGAGGGAATCCGCTCACGCGTGGTCTCCATGCCGTCCTGGGACATCTTCGAGCACCAGCCCAAGGAATACCGCGACCGGGTGCTGCCGCCGCCAGTGACTGCGCGCGTCTCCGTGGAGCAGGCCTCGACCTTCGGATGGGAGCGCTACGTGGGCACGTCGGGCCACATCATCGGCATGCAGACGTTCGGCGCCTCGGCTCCGCTCAAGGAGCTGCAACGGAAGTTTGGGTTTGAGCCGGACCAGGTCGCGGCCGCCGCGAAGGAATTGTTGCGCGCCCGGGAGTTGTTATGAGAGTAAGGGAGTTTTGTTATGAAGGTACCGCTTGCGCGCATCGCCCACACCCGATCGGGAGATAAGGGCGACACCTGCAATATCGGAGTCATCGCCCATGACGAGCGCGACTACCCGGTGCTGGTCCGCGAAGTCACTGCGGAGCGCGTCAGGCAGCACTTCGGCGACCTAGTGAAAGGACCGGTGGAGCGCTTCGAACTGCCCAATCTCGGCGCGCTGAACTTCCTGCTGCACCAGGCCCTGGGAGGAGGCGGCACCGTCTCGCTGCGCACCGACGCCCAGGGCAAGACCTTCGGCGCCGCGCTGCTGGGGTTGGAGATTGAGGTTGACAGCCCTTCGCGCTAAACTTCCAACGTCTTGTCCAGGACGAACACCTTCACCGTCTCTCGTTTCACACCGTCATTGGCCATGGCTTCTGCCGTCGCCGGGGAGTCCAGGGCCGCCATGAAAGCCGCCAGGTCCCCGGGCTCCAGGCATACGGCGGCTTGATTGCCAGCGATTGTCCCGAAATGGACGGGTTTGGTGATGGTTTGACTTCTGAAGAGGTCAGCGTGGGTACGGAAGCCCGCTTCCCATTTCACCAGGTCTTCAACTTCTGCAACGACTATGATTTTGGACACGTGTTATCTCCTCAAAAGCTCAGATCTTGCACTCGGGTCCGGACCACTACTTCGATCAAGGTCCGGATGCCAACGAACTTCGCATTCACCTTGTTGGCCCCTTCCTGGCCGAGTTGCTTAGTGATAAACGGCCCTCCATCCATGTCGGCGAACTTAGAGTAGGCGGTCGACATCGTCACATCGTTGGGGTTGGCGCCCGCGCCCCTCTGGCTGACAATGAGGCCGACCTTGGCCTTCTTATATACGGGCAGAATCTCGGACTTGACCAGGTTCTGGAAATCCGTCGCCTTGCCGGGAGTGATGCGATACCGCGCGGTCACAATCATCGGAGGCGGCGGCCCGTCGAGCACGTTACTGAGGTCCGCGAGGCGTGTGTTGACGTAGCTGGTGGAGCTTTCCGTGCACTTGCGGAGCTTTTCGGCCAGGCGGGCGGAGGCCGTCTCTCCCAGGGCCTTGATCATCGGGTTACCGGCGTCGAAGTCGGCGTACTTCTGGAACGGGGTGATGATCACGTACTCGTAGGAATTGCCGAACAGGCTGGTGACATACACTGTTCTGGCGGTCTGCCCGGCCTTCTTGAGCGCTGGAACGACCTCGTTCTTTTCGAGATCGATCCATTCGGTCAGCATGTCGGGCTTGACGTGCGTGATCGTGACTCGCGCCAGTTGCGGAGCCGGGGACTGCGCCAGGCACTGAGTGGACAACGTGGACGCCAGCAGCGCAATACCGGCGCAGAAATGAAACTGAACTTTGGTCTTCATGGTAAATCCCCTCTTGACTGAGTTTATCGACTCCTCGAAGGATCGGCCCCCGCCGACGCACAGGAGTCATCTCAGCATGTAATCGCCTTGGATCGGTGTCAAGCGTTAACTGAGTTGCGGGAATCGAATTGAGCGTACCGGTACCTCGCGCGGAGCTGTGTCACGGTTCCAAGAGCATCGACACGAGTGTCGATGCGGCAGGCACGAGTGCCCGCGCCACATTATCCTACCGGCGGAGCTGCGCCAACTGTTTGCGGTACTCTGCTATGTCCGGCCGGGAAGTATAACTCGCAAAGTCGGCCGGCTGCCAGCCGCGCGCCAGTTTGTCCAGCGCCGCCGATGCCTGCTCCGCGGCCTCTTTCGCCTTGGCGCGGTCCCCACCGGCGGCATAGGCGCGCCCCAGAATCAGCCAGGCCCGCCACTCCGATTCGGGCTTGCCGCGCTCGGCGAATTGCGGTTGGACCCGCGCCGCCAGGTCGACGGCCGTTCGCCAATCTCCCTTTTCCAGATGAACCTCCGCCGCTGCCAGCTCGGCCGGCCCAACCAGGCTTCGGTCGCCGGACTTCTCCGCCATCTGAACCGCCTCGTCCACTGCGCCGGGCGCCCCCGCGCCGCCGCCCGCCAGCGCTTCGGCACGCGCCACCAGGGAACGCGCCACGATGCTGCTGGCCACGTTCTTCCCTTCGAGCGCCGGCTGCGCCTCACGCACCGCCTCGGCGAACCGCCGCTGGCTGAAAGCCATTTCCGCCATCGCGAGATGCACGCCCTCCAGCAAGGATTTGTCCCCTCCCGGCCGGCCGGCGATCTCGAGCGCCTGGCGAAGATCGCCCGCCGCTTCCTGGAAACGTCCCACGCGCAAATACTCGTTGCCCGAGTTCCACAGCGCGTATCCCATGGTTGGCTGGCTGCCCGTGGCCTGCGCCGCGGCATACTCCTGCTGATAGTGCCGGAGCGCTTCCGCGAACCGATCCATCGCGGCCAGCGCCGCCCCCTGCGCTTCCTCGGAAAGCGCGATCAGGGTTTGGTCTCCGGTCTGCCGGGCTACTGCCACCTGCTGCTCCGCTGCGTGCAGCGCGCCCTCGAAATCGCCCTGCTTGCGGCGGGCGCGCGCCAGCAAAATCAGGCACTGCACGGCCTCGCGCCGGTATCCGCCCTGCTGAAAAATCTGCAGCGCGGGCTCGATGCGCCGCACACCCTCGTCGATCTTTCCTTCCTGGATATCCAGGCTGCCGAGCGCGAAAAGCGCGCGGGTCTCCTGGCGTTTCTCGCCAAAACGGCGCGCATACTCCCAGGCCAGATCGAAGTACTCGCGCGCCTGCTCCAGGTTGCCTTTCAAGAACGCCACGTTGCCCACCTGGATCAGGCTGCGCGCCGTCAGGCCCTCCAGCGCGTTGGCGCGGGCCAACTCCAGGGCACTCGCCGCATGCCGCCCGCCCTCCACAACGTCCCCCTGGCTGTAGCAGCTCTCGCTCAACATCAGCTCCGCCACAATCTGCTGATTCACGTTGCCGGCGGTCCGCGCCAGGGCAATGGCCTGCTCGCCGAATTCGCGCGCCTGCGCGAATTTCGCCATGCGCGACGCCGCACGCCCGCGCTGATAGAGGACTTCGGTCACCCCTTCCATATTGGAGAGCGAGCGGTAGACCGACTCGGCCTGATCAAAAGCGTGGGTCGCTTTCGCCTGGTCCTGCGCCAGGCCGTACAAGCTGCCGAGGTGAAGAAACGCCGCCGCGTACTGCGGGCTGAGCCGCGTAGCCGCCAGGTAGCTCTCGATCGCCTCCTTGCGTCTGTCGCCTTTTTCGTAGGCCCGGCCCAGGTCCACGTAGGCGTCGGGCTTCTCGCGCTCGGACGCGCGCTGCAGCATCTCCTGGTACTTCGCGATCGCGCCCGGCAGGTCGTTGAGCAGCGTCCGGTTCACCGCCTCCAGGTAGAGCTGCTCGCTGCGCGAAACCGCCAGCCGCACCCCCGGCGGCGCGGCGCGCAGCATTTCCTCGCGCGCTTTGTCGGTATAGTCCAGCTCCATCCAGGCTTCCGCCAGGCGCGCGTGCGCCAGCGCGAATTTGGGATCCAGCGAGACGGCGCGCTCCAGGGCCTTGCTGGCCTTGAAGTAAGTGCCGTCGCGCAGCGCGTTGGCGCCTTCCTGGTAGTAGCGCGCCACGTCGGGTGAGGGCTGGTGCACGGAGGGAGCCCAAAAATTCCATGCCATGAAGACCGCCGCCACCAGCACCGCGCCCACCATCGCCGCGGCCAGGCGGCCCTTCCGTAGAGGCGCAGTCAGGGTTCGCATGGTGATGCTGATGCTCCGCAGACCGCTCGGCGGCGGCTCCATCACCTGCGTCTCCGCGAGCTCGTGCCACGACAGGATGTCGCTCACCCCTTCCAACGCCGCAGCCATCTCTCCGGCCGACTGGTAACGATCCCCCGGTTTCTTGGCCAGCGCCTTCATGGTGATCGCGTCCAGCTTCGGCGGCACCGAGGGATTCGCTTTCGAGGGAGGCGGCGGATCCACGTGGATCACCTTGCCCAGGATCTCCGCCGCCGTCCGTCCGCCGAACGGGCTGCGCCCCGTCAGGGACTCGTACAACACCACACCCAGCGAGAACAGATCGCATCGCCCATCGACAGCCTCACCGGTCGCCTGTTCGGGCGACATGTATTGCGGGGTTCCGGTGACCAGCCCGTCTCCGGTGGTGGTTTCGAGCAGGCTCTGAGCGTGCGGCGCATCGCTCTCCGGAGATGCTTCGTCGAAGTGCTTGGCCAAGCCGAAATCCAGCACCTTCACGTCGCCGCGGTCGCTGATGATGATGTTGGATGGCTTGATGTCGCGATGCACGATGCCGTTGCGGTGGGCCTCGTCCAGCGCCTCGGCCACGCTTTGCACGATCTGGACGCGCCGCAGCAGGGTGAGGCGTTGCTTGAACGTTTCGCGCAGATTGTGCCCCGGCACCAGTTCCATCACGATGAAGCGGACGCCATTCTCTTCGCCGTAATCGTAGATCGCCGCGATGTTGGGATGATTCAGCGCCGAGGCCGCGCGGGCCTCGCGCAGAAACCGCGCTCCGTACCGCGGCGAGGAGTGCTTCTCATCGGCAAACTTGATGGCAACCCGCCGCCCCAGGTGCATATCCTCGGCGAGATAAACCACGCCCATTCCACCCTGGCCCAGCGCGCTCAAGATCCGGTAGTGGGATACCGTGCGCCCGATCATGTTCCCCGTTTCGGACTCTCATTGTCGGGCAAGTGGCCCGGTATTTGCAAGATGAGGCGGCACATCGTTAGTCTGGCGCCACGCCATGCGTGGCGCATATGTTGGGATGATAAGCGCGGCGAGGGCCTCGGTCTCCCTTCCAGACCGCTCGCTGAGCGAGGCGATCCCTGGATGGCGGCCATGTGCCCGGGAATCGCCCCGGTAAGACCAGGTGGCAACGCCTGCGTCGCGTGCGATCCGAATCGCAAGTCCCGGCTTCAGATTGCTGCTGCCGTGCACGGGAATTGAAATTACTTTGCGTTCGCCCGGCTTGGAATAAATATGGTGGCTTCCTCTGATGCGGCGGAGTGACCAGCCGTTCGCCTCAATCAACCGGCACATCTCTGCACCGGTGATAGATCTCAAACGGCCACGTCCAGAATCTGAATGTTTGAATCCGGTTCCCGCCCCTGCTCCCTCAGGACTTCGAGTACGCCGGCGATGGCTTCGCGGATATTACGCTTCAGCTCATCGACCGTTTCGCCCTGGGAATAGCAGCCTGGGAGGGCTGGAACCTCTCCCCAAAAACCGCCATCCGGCTCTTCATGCATGACAACGGCGTAATTCTGCACGGCTCAATTCTCTCACAAGCCCGGGACGCGCTGCCAGTACGACATCGGTCCCCGGTCAGGCCGGCAAAACAATGGGCATCCAGATGGCTGGTGGCGACTGGCTCGTTGTCTTCCCCCAGCTTGTTCCCAGGGCTGTCAGAACGTGAGCCGGGCGCTGAACTGCAGCTTGCGCGGCTGATTGGCCATCGCCGAGAAAATGCCAAAGCTGGCGGAATCGATGTTGGTTCCCGGAGCCGCGAAGTGGACCGCGTTGTTGACATTGAACGCATCCGCCTGGAATGCCAGTCTCAATCGCTCGCGGATCGGAAATTCCCGGCGCACACTCAGGTCCAGATCCGCATTGTGCGGAGCGAACAGGCCCAGCGGAGCCGAGCGCGCAATGTCGCCTGCCGTGTAATTCGGAGGATCCACAAAGGCCGTTTTGTTGAGGTAAGGGGTGGAACTGACATTCGCGCCCCCGCTCCCGATCGAGCCGTTCTGCCACACGCTTCCCGTGAAGCTCGGGTTGTAGTTCGGAAAGCAGACCGCGTCGATAATGCCGCCGCCGGTGCAGGTGCCGGCGATCGCCAGGGGCGATCCCTTGGTAAAGGTGAAGATTCCCGAAAGCTGCCAGTTGCTCATCGCCGCACTCACCACCTTGTTCCCGCTGTTCAGGTTGTGACCGGCGCCGAAAGGCAACTGGTAGACGAAGGTGGCGGCGACAACAGTCGGGTGATCGATTGTGCCCGGGCCTTTCTCCAGAAAATCCTTATTCGGGTCGCGCACTCCCGCCAAATCGTCCAGCTCCTTGCTGTAGGTGTAATTCAGCATGAAGGTGAGGCCATGCGCGAACCGGTGGTTGAGTGAGATCTGCAGCGCGTTGTAAGTCGAATTCCCCACGTCCAGCCAGGGATCGGAAATCCCGTTGTATTGCGGGAATGGCTTCAGCGCCTGGCCTATGGTGCCCGTGAAATTCGGGAACGGAACCGCGATAACCGGGAACAAAGCTTGAGCCTGCGCCAGCGTGGACGCCGACAAGGTTTGCGTCAGCAGAGATCCCAGGGGAAGATACTGCGCCGGAATCTGGTTGGTAAAGGGCCCGGCCACACCCGCCCCGGGCAGCCAGTGGCCGGCGCTGGCGCTATAGGCCACGCTCAATACCAGGTTGGGAGTAAACGAATGCTGGATGTTGAAGCTCCAGTCTTCGTAATACGGCGCCTTACCGCCGAAGTTAGGGTCGCCGTAAGTGACGGTCTGGGCGGTAGTCGGGCCGGAACCAACCGAAGCCCCGGCCGCCGCGGTGATGAAGCCGATGCCGTAACTTGGATTGAAGAATGGCGGGTTCAGCGGATTACCCGGGTATCCGTTGTTCCAGTTGTACGCGGGCTGCCCCGTG
Source organism: Candidatus Sulfopaludibacter sp. SbA4 (assembly GCA_900290305.1). Classification (GTDB taxonomy): domain Bacteria; phylum Acidobacteriota; class Terriglobia; order Bryobacterales; family Bryobacteraceae; genus OMOG01. The sequence continues at coordinate 15,812 of OMOG01000690.1, read as the reverse complement.
ACGGCGCTGGAGAGACTGCCGTTGTTGTTAAAGCCAACCTGGCTCAGCCCCTGGCGTCCGTTAGTGCGCCCGCCAACTCCTCCGGCATGCGCGTAAAAGATACTGTAGCTCGCCCGAATGACGGTCTTTTCCCCGACCCGGTAAGCCACCCCTGCGCGAGGCCCGGGATTGACATTGTGCTGCTTGACCGGAGTCGAGCAATGACAGCTATCGGCGCCGCTGCCCGCAAATTGCAAGGCTCCCGGAATGCCGCCCGCCAGCGGGTTGGGCAGCGTGGGGTTGAAGAAAGACATGACGTTGTTCACTTCCGTGAACGGGCTCCAGACGTTCCAGCGCAGGCCCAGGTTCAAAGTCAGCTTGGAACTGACTTTGAAATCATCCTGCACATACGCGGCGTAAGTCTTGTAACGCCCCCCGGTTTCGGCTACCGCGTTCTGCGTTACCACGCTGCTGTCCACGGCACCCAACAGAAAGCCGGCGTACCCCAGACCGGTGGTGCTGATAAGAGTCCCGCTGGAGTTGAAGTTGGCGGTTTCGTTGTTGCTGAAGGTGAAGCCGGCCTGCGTGCCGGTCAGCGGAGTGTTCTCGTTGTCCTCCAGGGCCTGGTATTGGAAGCCGACCGTAATGTTATGCCTCCCTTTGGTCCAGAGCACGTTGTCCTGCACATCGTAGGTATTCTGAGCTTCGTTGAAGGCATGGGAGTTGGTTCCGTCCCAGCTCACGGGAGCGTTGGTGCCGCCAAACGTGATGTCTGGAAAGCCCGTGCTCGCGATTCCCGGCGGCAGGCCCGTGATCCCTGCCTTGGCCGGATAATTCCCGCCGGCCGTGTTGCTGGTCAAGGGTATAAACAGCCGGCTCGCCGACAGACTGAACTGGTTGACCATGCTCGAACTGATGATATGGCTGTCGTGAATCTGTCCCAGCGTGGCGTACTCAATCACGCCCCTTCCATCCGTGTACGGCACCGGAAGCGTGGACGTGGTGATGGGCACCAGGCTCCCCACGATGGGGTTGGCGTACTTGCCGTAGCTGAAGAGAGCGAAGAGGCGGTTCTTGTCCGTGAGGTTATAGTCCACCTTATCGGTAGTGCTGTCGTTATTGACTAAGTTCGGCAAGGTCGCCAGGTAATTGTTCGTAATACTGCCATTAGTGGGTGCCGGAAGATACGACTGGAAGGATTGCGAGATCTTCGAGATGCTGGCCGAGGGGATGGTATTGTTGGGGAACGGCGTCCGCACCGCGCTCCCGGTAGCGCTGGCGGGATCGTAAATCACCTGGGGAAAGGCGCTGAAGTCCCCCGTCCGCTCGGCCACGCTGGGGATTGACTGGTACCCGGGAGGCGTAGCCGAATCGAAACGGTATCCATCGTAGTTGCCGTAGAAGAAGAGTTTGTTCTTCTTGATAGGGCCGCCGATACTGGCGCCGAATTCGTTCTGGTGTTCGATCGGCGTGGTCAGCGCGAAAAAGCCCCTGGCGTCGAAATCGGTATTCCGGAAGTACTCGAAAACGCCGCCATGGAACTGGTTGGTTCCCGACTTGAAAACGTAATTGGACACGCCCTGCCCTTCGTACATCGCCTTGGCGCCGGCCGTCTCTACCTGGAACTGTTCCACCGCCTCGACTGACACCCCGAACGCCAGATTGCGCGTATCGCTCTCCGTCCCGGCGCTAGTCAGTGGCAGACCCTCGATGTACACTTCGTTCTGATAGGTCTGGCCGCCGTTGAACGATCCGGTGGATGGACCGGCCGGCTGCGTGCTGTAATTGCTGACCCCGATGGCCAGGCCGGCGAATGCCGAGGGATCCCGCGCAGCGCCATTCATGGCCAGCGGCAGGGCGTCGTAAACCTGGTTCTGTACGGAGGAGCCCAGCGCCACGTCGTCCGTCTTCAGGATGGTCGGCTGATCCTCCACGGTGATGGATTGAGTGGCCGCCCCGATCTGTAGCTGGGGATTCACCCCAACCGTGGCCAGCGCCTCCACGATCACATGCGACTGAGTCAGTGTCTGAAAACCGGTTGCCTTGACCGTCACGGTGTACTCGCCCGCGGGCAGCAGGGGGAGCACAAAAAAACCGGCATCCGTCGTCTTGCGGGCGGTCTCCGCTCCGGTTAGAACATTGGCGGCGGTGACTGCGGCGCCGGCTACAGCCGCTCCCGATGGATCCGTGACCGTGCCTTCGATGGAACCGGTGCCGCCGACCTGGGCGAATGCCGGCGCAGCGGCAAATAGCAGCGCAAAGCAGAACGCAACGTGGCGCATATTCACAACTCCTTTTGTATGCGGGCGGGAAGACCTCTGATCGTGGACTACAGTCTAGGACGGCTCCCATCCGCCGCCAACATATATCCGCGGCGTGGTAGCCGTTTTGCATTATGGAACGCATCGAGCCGGTCGAATGCTAATTTTTCAGTGGTTTGTATCCGCCCACGATTTTGGATCGCCAGCACGCCGTTTTGCATTGCAATATGGGACAGGTCGTTCCGTCCGCCGCCCTACCCCCACCCCCTACCCTGTTTCATAATAGGTTGCAACCGGCGTGTACTCCGCGCGCCCACCCTGAGCGCCCAACTCTTTCCCGAACTGGTCGAAGCCTTGAGAAGCCGTCGACGCGGAACTCCGTTTTCTGGCGTCGGCGCTGAGCGGGAAATAGGGGCTCCGGGATACCGGATTTTGGGGTACCATAAGGGCACTTCATTCTCGGGGTAGGTCTGTTCGGGAAAGGTCTGTCAATGGAACTCTGCACTCAGTGTGGCGCTGAACTCGACGATACCGGTCTATGCGGTATGTGCCTGCTGGGGGGCGCGCTCGAAACCAATCCGACCATAACCCCCACCCAGGGCATACCACAGGGTGCGCCCTCCGCGACGCAGCATGGCCTGGAATACGACAACTTCGGCAACTACCGCATCCTGCGGGTGCTGGGTGAGGGCGGCATGGGAACCGTCTACCTGGCCGAACAGATCGCTCCCATCCGCCGCATGGTGGCCCTGAAAGTCGTCAAGCTGGGCATGGACACCAGCAACGTGCTCTCGCGCTTCGCCTATGAGCGGCAATCGGTGGCCCTGATGGACCATCCCCACATCGCCCGCGTGTACGACGCCGGCGCCACCGAGAAGGGCCGACCGTTCTTCGTGATGGAGTATGTGGACGGCATCCCTATCACGCGCTATTGCGACCAGCACCGCCTCAATACAAAGGAGCGGCTGCGGCTGTTTCTGCCGGTGTGCGAAGCCGTGCAGCACGCCCACCAGAAGGGCGTGATCCATCGCGATCTCAAGCCCTCCAACGTGCTGGTTACCGAGGTCGACGGACATCCTATCGCCAAGGTGATTGATTTCGGCATCGCCAAAGCCATGGATCAGGCCGGGAGCGACGCAACCCTGCTCACCGAACTGGGCCAGTTCGTGGGAACACCCGAGTACATGAGCCCGGAACAAGCCGACGTGATGACCGGGGCGGTGGACGCCACCTCGGACGTGTATTCCCTGGGGGTGATGCTCTACGAACTGCTGGCGGGCGCCGTCCCGTTTGACGCCGCCACGTTGCGCAAGGCGGGCATGGCCGAGCTTTTGCGCATCATCCGGGAAGACACAGCTCCGGCCATGCCGGCCAAGCTGACCGGCATGGGCGCCACGGCGGCGGGAATCGCCGGGCGGCGGCGGACGGTATTAGCCACGCTGCGCCGGGAGCTATCGGGCGATCTCAACTGGATCGTCATGCGGGCGGTGGAGAAAGCCCGCGAGCGGCGCTACCAGGCGGTGGCCGACCTTGGGGCCGACATTCTTTGCCACCTGGAAGACCGCCCGGTGCTGGCCAGCCCTCCCAGCCGCTTGTACCATGTACGGAAGTTCGTCCGCCGCAACAAGCTCTCCGTTCTGGCGGGCGTGGTGGCCGCCGCCGCCCTGGTGGTGGGATTTGGGATCGCCGTGTGGCAGGCGGGGGTCGCGCGGCACGAGCGCACCGTCGCTGTCGAGCAGCGGACCCACGCGGAAGCCAGCGGAGCCGAGGCGATAGCCCGCGGGCACGAGGCGGAGATCGAGAAAAAGCGCGCGGAGGACAGCGCAGCCGATGCCCGCCGGCAGGAGGAGATCGCGGTACAACAGGGCGCCCTGGCGCAATCGCGGCTGGGCGACGTCAGCGCGCTGGCCAACGCCATGATTTTCGAGATCGGCGACGGCCTGCGCGACCTCTCGGGGACCACCGCGGCCCGGGAAGCGATGGTGCGCCGCGGAGTGGAGTATCTGAATCGCATGTCGGTGCAGGAATCCGGCGGCAGCGGCATGGAGCGGCAGATGGCGGCGGCATGGCTGAAGGTAGCGGAGTTGCAATACGATCCGGGGCGCTCCAGTCTCTACGACACCGCCGGCGCCCGCCAGAGTCTTTCCCGCTCCTTCAAGCTGCTGGAGCCGCTGGCGAAGGCGAGTCCGCGCGATCCCGATCTGCGCCATGAACTGCTCCAGGCGTACAGGGAAGGCGCGCAACTGGAGCGCACCGAAGCCGCGAAACAGGCAGGATTGAGCCGGGCGCTGCAAATGGCGGAGCAAGCGGTGAAGGTGCAGCCGACAAGTCTCCGGGCGCAGGCGGATCTGGCGGACGTGTACCAATCGCAGGAGGAGTACCGGCGGGCCGTGCAGATCCGGCAGCGGATCGTAGCGGCGAATCCCAAGGAAGCGGAAGCGCGCTGGCGTTTGTACTCCAGCCAGATCCTCCTGGGAACCTCCCTGCTTCAAAAGGACGACGATTTGGCCCTGAAAACGCTGGAACCGGCCTTGTCCGGACTGGAAGCCCTGGCGCGGGAAGAGCCGGGCAACGCCCAGTATGGAAGGGATCGCGTCATGGCTCTGACGCAGGTCGGGATCGAATTTGTGCAGCACAACCGCACCAGTGAAGCGGTCGAACCTGCGCGGCAGGCCGTGGCCCTGATGACGCCTCTAGCGGCGGCCGATCCGCGCAACGCGGGCTTCCAGATGGATCTCAGCCTGGCGCACCGGGGACTCGGGAGAGTCCTCGTAAATGCGGGCCGGAATGCGGAGGCTCTGGATTACTACCGGAAGGCTTTGACCAGCCAGGAGGCCGAGGCCGCGCAATATCCCGAGAACGCGGAATTCGCCGCCATGGCCGCTCAGATCCATGCTGAGATCGCCGGCAATCTTAGTTCTTTTCTGGGGCCGCAGGCGGCCCTCAGCCACCGGCGTGCGGCGGAATCTCTCAACCGCACCCTGGTTCAGGAACATCCGGACCGCAAGGAATATGCGCGCGCCCTGGCCGCAAGCATCGTGTCTCTGGCCTCGGCCACCGGTTCCGCGGGCGATCGGGCAGCCGCCATGGGTTACTATCGCGAGGCGCTGCAGTTGGCCGGGAAGCTGTGTGTAGGCGCCGGAGTAAGCGACGAGGATTGGCTGGCGCGCGCCGAAGCTCACCGCGGCATGGCGGCCGGAGAGCAGGCGATGGGGCGTGGCCCGGAGGCGATCGCCGAATACCGCTTGGGGATCGCAGACTACGAGAAGGTGGTGGCGCGCACCCCCAAGAGCAAGCCCGCACAGCGAGGGTCCTCCGCCTCCTGGAGGGATTTGGCTTGGCTTTACTTCGGCCAGCACGATATCCGCCAGCAAGTGGATGCTGCGGTCAAGGCCCTGCCATTCCTCGAAGCGGAATACGCGGCCGGGGGCCGGGGCGATTTAACAGCGGTAGCACCCCTTTTGGATTTCCTCTACGATTTGGCGGGAGGCTACATCAACCTGGGCGAGTATGATCGCGGGATTGAGGTTGACCGGAGAGCCGTGGAAATCGCGGGGAAAATGGCGGCGGATCAGCCAACCAGTATCCAAGCGGCGGCGTCGGTCGCTACCGCGAACATGCACCTCGGGCGGATATACATGCGGGCTGGCCGCCGGGACGAGAGCATCGCCAGTCACCGGCGGGCTTGGGAGGCGCTGGACAAACTTCCGATGGAAAGGCTCGACACTCCTGTTTTCCGCGCGCAATGGGCGAGTACGTACGCGCAAATATTTGAAGTTCTCTACCGCCTACAAGAACGCGACGGCCTGGTGGCCCTCTGCCGCCGGGCGATCGCGGTGCTGGAACCGATATACCAGGCGGAGCCGGCCAATCAAAAATATCGCCGCGGATTGGTCACTGCGTATGACTACGCCCGATACGTCGACCGGGACTCGGGCCTCATTGGCGAAGCTCTCGAAATGGCGCGGAAGGCCGCTCCGCTGGATGCCCTGGAGCCGGTGAAGAACGCCTCGTTTTGGGCTGAACTGGCCTACCGCTACGCCCAAATCGGCTCCTTCCAACTGCAACTTGGACAATCCGGCGAGGCAGCGGCTTCATGGGGTAAGGCACTGGACGACTTCAAGCGAAGCCGCGAGGAAGCCGCTAAAGTCCTGGCTGCAAATGCCGGCGATGCTGCCGCCCAGGGCAGTCTGCGCCATGCGGAACATGGACTCACCGCGCTGATGGAACTCACCGGCAATCGGGAAGAGGCTTTGCGATGGGCGAACGAGGCGCTTGCCCACGCGACCGCGCAGAGCGATGCCGATCCGAAGAGTCCCGTGCTCAGAGGCAACATAAGGGCCTCCCGCGAGATCGCGGTTCGCCTGCAATGGCTGGTTTCCGGCGAGAAGGGCGACTACCATTCCCTGTTCGGCCGGGAAGCGACTCCCGGGCAGATCCGCGCGGATTTGGCGGCCGGGTGGGTGCAGTGGGCCGGGTACCTGCGTAGCGTGGAATCTCCGTGGCCGGCGCAAGTCGAAGTTTTCCGAACGGCCGTCGACCTGTACCGCCGGATCGAAGATTCCACGCCGGCGGCTCAGGCTAACCGGGCCTATGTAATCGGGCAGTTAGGCCAGTTGCTCTTGCTCCAGTCCGGCGCCGCCAGCGCGGCCGAGGGGTTGGGCGAGCTGCAGGAAGCGGCGCAGGTGCTGACCGAAGCCCTCGGCGTGCTGACGGGGCTGGACCGCGCCGGCACGCTGCCCGCCAGCTTCAGCCCCTTTTTGGGTTATCTCGGCAGCGACCTCGCCACGGTAAACGCCAAGCTCGCGGGCCTGGCGGTCGCGGCGCGATGAACGCGCCGCGCCAACCCCCGCAGGCTGGGTATTACTCCCGATACCCCAACCCACAACCTCAAAATCCACCCCCCGCAAAAAACACGGTCACAGCCTCGGGCGACAAATTTTTGCCCATCCTTACCTCTTAAATTCAATAACTTACCGAAAAATCCCCGCCGTCCGCCGCAGTCCTCTCGATTTTTGTCTGCTCTACTTAAATTGGGAGGAGATTTATGCGTCCATACCAAGGCTTCCACCAGGCAACCGAACCAGCCCCCCGGCGATCCCGGGAGGCGCAAATTGTAAAAACGACCCTCTATTTGCGCCTCCCGATTTCGACCTGCATCCGCAACCTACAGAAACCAAGGAGCTTAAAGCGCCATGAATAATAAACTCACACACCCGGAACATTTGCGCCTCCCGAGTGGCCACACTGTGCTGCAGTCCCCCTGGAAATCCAGCCCCAGCTCGATCTATAATAGGTCACAACCGGCGTGTACTCCGCGCGCCCAAAAACACACAGGCAAGGATGCCTGTGCCACTGTCTGGCTGTCCGCCCACCGAGCGACCTTCATGAGCGACATCCTCCAAATCCAACCGCAGGGACGGGTGCTCCACCTCATCCTCAACCGTCCGGAAAAGCGCAACGCCCTGAACGCCCAACTCTGCCGCGACTTGGTCGAGGCCCTCGAGAACGCCGATCGCGATCCCGGAGTCGGCGCCATCCTGCTCTCCGCGCAGGGCAAATCCTTCTGCGCCGGCATGGACGTGAGCGAGATCGGGCCCGAAACCACCGAGGAGATCGGCAGGGTACACGAGCAGTTGTTCACCGCCGGCGCCCGCCTCGGCACGCCGCTGATCGCCGCCGTCGATGGCGCCGCCCTGGGAGGCGGAACCGGCCTGGTGGCCAACTGCCACATCGTGATCGCCTCCGGGCAGGCCACCTTCGGTCTCACCGAAATCCGCCTCGGCCTGTGGCCCTTCCTGGTTTTCCGTGCGGTGGCGGTGGCCCTCGGCGAACGCCGTGCCCTTGAGATGGCGCTGACCGGCCGCATCATCGAAGCCCGCGCAGCCCGCGAATTTGGCCTGGTGCACGAAATCGCCGAGGTCCCGCTTCAAGCAGGCATGGAACTGGCCGCTTCCGTGGCGGCATACAGCCCGACCTCCATTCGCCGGGGCCTGATGTTCGTCCACGAGACCCGCGGGAAGGACTGGGAAACCGCCGGCGCCATCGGCCGGCGCATTCGCAACGAGGTGTTCGAGAGCCCCGACCTCCACGAAGGAATTCGGGCCTTTCGTGAGCGGAGGGTGCCAAAATGGCCGTCATTGGAGTAAATTCAGACGCGTGGGCCAGCCAGAGCCGCAAGTCCCGGCGAGACAGTCCTCGTACCTCCGCTCCCTCCGTTCTCTCAGGTCTTGGCTTTCTCTTGGTTTTCTCTTGGTTTTCTCCGCGTCTTCCTCCGCGTGCTCAGCGCCTCCGCGTCGAGATGGAGGCATGCGCACTACGAAATATGGTAGGCTCGGTAGCCTGGGTACACTATAATGGGGTCAAGGTGCTTTACTTTTGCGCAAATCGCGTTTAGTATGGTTACAACTCCCCCGAAGCAGAGGTTAATGCCTTGCTGAAACTGAAACGCGTCGAACTTCAGGGATTCAAGAGCTTTTGCGAGCGGACCGAGCTTCGCTTCAATGGGGAGGGCATCGCCGCCATCGTGGGTCCGAACGGCTGCGGCAAGTCCAACATCAGCGATGCCATCAGTTGGGTGCTCGGCGAGCAGTCCGCCAAGAGCCTCCGCGGCAGCCGCATGGAGGACGTCATTTTCGCCGGCACGCGCGACCGCAAGCCGCTCGGCATGGCCTACGTCACCATGACGCTGGTCGACCCCGAGCTGTACGTGCCCCACGCGCACGCGGGGCCGCAACCGGTCCCCGACGGCCAGTCCAAACGTCCGGGCGAGGTCACCATCACCCGGCGCCTCTTCCGCTCCGGCGAAAGCGAGTACCTCATCGATGGCCACGCGGCACGCCTGCGCGACATCCAGGACATCTTCATGGGCACCGGCCTCGGCCCCGAGAGCTACGCCATCATCGAGCAGGGGCGCATCGGCCAGATCCTCAGCTCCAAGCCGCAGGATCGCCGCGCGGTCATCGAAGAGGCCGCCGGCGTCACGCGCTTCAAGACGCGCAAGCGCCTGGCCGAAGCCAAGCTCGAAGGCGCCAAGCAGAACCTCTCGCGGGTCTACGACATCCTCGAAGAGGTCACCCGCCAGGTGAATTCGCTCAAGCGGCAGGCTTCCAAGGCCAAGCGCTACGGCGAGCTGAAGACCGAGCTCGAAGCCCGCCTGCGCGTGGTGCTTTCCGGCAAGTACCGCCTGCTGGAGCGCGACGCCGCCAAGACCGCCATCGACCTGAACATGGCGGCGGCTGAGCTGAAGTCCCTGGGCGAGCAGGTCACCGAAAAGGAGCAGGCTCACGAGCAGCGCCAGGCCGCCTGCTACCAGCTCGAAGAGGAGTTGACCGACGCGCGGCAGCAGCTCTCCGAAAGGAACGTCGAGGCCGAGCGCACGCGTGGCCGCCTGGAATCGCAGGTGAAGGAAAGCGGCGCCATCGAGCAGCGCATCGCGCAGGCGGAAAAGGAATCGCAGGAGTTGGGCGAGCGCCTCGACGCGCTCGATATGGAAATCGCCGTCCATAAGGCGAACCTCGACGCGCTCGAGGCCCAGACCGCGCAGTCCCGCGACCGCATGCAGGAGATCAACCAGCAGCGCGAGAGCCTGCAAGCCAAGGTGCGCGAGCGCGAGAAGACCATCGAGCAGGGCCGGCAGTTGGTGCTGCGCCTCTTGGGCGAGGCCTCCACTTTGAAGAACCAGCTCGCGCAGATCGAAGAGTACCTGGCGGGCATCGAGCGCGAAAAAACCCGCGCCACCCGCGAGGAAGGGCTGGCGGCGTCCGAGATCGAGCGGCTCGAGGTCGCGCGCAAGCAGCTTTCCGAAACCTTGGCCCAGCGCCAGTTGGAGCTGGAAACCGTCACCGGCGAGCGCCGCCGCACCGAAGAGGATCTGGGCGAGCGCCGCCGCACCACCGCCGAGTTGCGCCAGCAGATCGACGCGCTGAAGACCGAGGTCTCGCAGATCCGCGCGCGCAAGGAATCGCTCGAACAGGTGCTGGCGCATCGCACCTACACCACCGAATCGGTGAAGCGCCTCTTCGCGTCGCTCGAAAAGGGCAAGGCCGAGGATCTCAAGCCGCTGGGCGTGCTGGCCGACTATGTGGAGGTCGACGCGCAGTACGAAAAGCCCGCCGAAGAGTTCCTCCACGAAGAGCTGGAATACGTGGTGGTCGAGACCTGGCAGCAGGCCGAGCGGGGCCTCGATTTCATCCGCGCCGAGCTCGAAGGGCGCGCCACCTTCCTGGTGCATCCCGAGCCCAACGGCAACGGCCACCGCCATCTTCCCGAGCCGGCCATCGGCCCCGAGACGGGCATCGCCGCGCGCCTCAGCGACTCCCTGCGCCTGACCAACGGCTTCAAGGACCGCGCCATCGATCTGCTGCCGCGCCTGTCGCTCTGCTTTCTGGCGGAAGACCGGGTCTCGGCGCAACGGCTCGCCGTGTCGTATCCGCACCTCTACTTCCTGCTGCCCGATGGCGTCTGCTACCACGGCCACACCGTGACGGGCGGCAAAAAATCGGGCGCCGGGCCGCTCGCGATGAAGCGTGAAGCGCGCGAGTTGGCAGTCACGCTGAAAGCGCGCCAAAGCCGGCTGGAGGAAATGGTGGCGCGCTTCGACGGCCTGCAGCAGGAGATCATCGGACTCGAAGCCGAGCTCGAGCATCTGCGCGCGCTGCAGCAATCCCGCGAGAAGGACCGCGTGGCGCTGGATCACGAGATGCGCAAACTGGGCGAGGACCTGTCGCGATCCAACTCGCGGCTCTCGGTGGCGCGGCTGGAGCTGGAGCGCCTGCGTCGCGACGCCGAAAAATCGGCTGCCCAGCGCGAGACCAACCGCGCCGCGGTGGAAGAGAAGGAGCGCCTGCGCGCCCAGCGCGAGGAAACCCTCGAAGCCGAGCGCCAGGAGCTGGAGAAGCTCGAAGGCCAGGCCGCGACCATCGGAGAGGAGCACGCGGCCACCCGCGCCGAGCTGGCGGGCCTCGAAGAGCGCCACCGCGGCGAGCGCAGCGCCATGGCGCGCCTGGAGCAGCAGTTCCACGAGACCAGTAGCCGCCGCAACGCCATCGCGCCCGAAATCGAACGCTTGGGCGAATCGCGCGCGCGACTGCTGGCCAACAACATCGAGCTCGACCAGCAGGCCGCCGCGCTCGCCGGGCAGATCACCGCTCTCGAAGCGCGCGTCAATGAAATGGCCATCGAGGATTCCGGCCTGCGCGAAGCTCTGCGCTCGGGCGAGGAAGAGCTCAAAGTGCTGCGCCTGGCCGGGCAGGTGTGCCAGGAGAAGCGGTCGCAGATCGAGGTCGAGCTGGTGCGCAAACAGGCCGAGCTGAAATTCCTGGATGAGACCAGCCGCAAGGAATTGAACTGCGCGGTGGAGGAACTCTCAGCGGCCGACGACCCGGTGCCCGACGCCGACAACATCGCCGAAGCCGAGCAGCAATGCAACGAGGTCCGCAACCGCATCGAGGGGCTCGGTCCGGTGAACGCCGCGGCCATGGAAGAATACCAGGAAGCGCAGCAGCGCCAGGAGTTCCTGAGCGCCCAGCGGCAGGACCTGATCGATTCCATTCGCGATACCGAGAAGGCCATTCAGGACATCGACCAGGTGTCGCGCCAGAAATTCGCCGAGGCCTTCGAGGCCATCAACGCCAACTTCCGCGGCATCTTCCAGACGCTCTTCGGCGGCGGCACGGGCGAGATGCGGCTCACCGACCAGGAGAACCTGGCCGACTCCGGCATCGAGATCGTGTGTTCGCCTCCCGGCAAGCGGCTGCAGAACGTGCTGCTGCTCTCGGGCGGCGAGAAGGCCCTGGCGGCGGTGGCCCTGCTGATGGCGATCTTCCGCTACCAGCCCAGTCCCTTCTGCATCATGGACGAGGTGGATGCGCCGCTCGACGAGTCCAATATCGGCCGTCTCACCCGGCTGCTCCACGAGATGTCGGACCAGACGCAGTTCGTGGTGATCACTCACTCCAAGCGCACCATGGAAGCGGCGCAGGCCCTGTACGGAGTGACCATGCAGGAACCCGGCGTGTCGCGCCTGGTGTCGGTGAAGTTCCAGGGCGAAGCCGCGGCGGCCCCGGCGGCGTAGGGTTGCGCAGATGTCCATCCAAGGCAGTAGGATAGGTGCATGGAGTTCAAGATGTTCGGCCCGGGCGGTTCTCCGAGCAACCGCTTCGAAAAGGGGCTGAAGACCCTGCTTGGCCTTGATGAGGCGGCTTGGGACGTGATTGCGTCATGGATCCTGACAACCGATCAGTTCGACGCCGAGGAGGCCGTTTCCTCTCCGGCAATCGCAGCCAGCTCCCTACTCCCAGGACAATTCATCGAAAGCGTTGAGGTTCTGCAATCCATCCTCAAGGGTTGGCACATATATGACCTCCGCTTGACGGAAATTCAACGCGATCTACTGCTGATGGGCCATCCACGCGAAGACATCGAGCGCCTCGGGAGGCTGTTGGAGCGAATCGCTCCAATCAAGCAGCGGGTATACGCGGAAGACATGCGCTTTGACTACGAGAATGCGGTTCTTCCCACGTTGGAGGACGTCGACGTGGTCTGCGACCTGCGCCCGATTTTCGAGGACTACGCCTACCCGCTTCCCGAGGGGAACACCACCAGTCACACCAGGCTGTTGGGTTTCAGTCGCATGGTCCTGGTGGAACTCCTGACCGAGGACTTCCACGGCAGGACGCACAAGCTCGCTTTTCAAATGACCGAACAAAGACTTACGGATTTGCAGGCCGCGCTCGCGCGGGCCAGCGAACAACTCGCTATACTGAAGGCGAAGACCCGTGATCTCTCGACTGAAGAACGCTAGCGGCCTGGGCCGGGGCATCTGGCTCCGTGAGCCCGGCGAAAAACGCACCGAAGTCCGGCGGCGGATGCATTTCCATCGGGGTGCTCATGCGCAAACGAAGGAGCGGGTCGAGCAACCACCGCTCACGGGCGATGCGCGCGCGATCCAAGAGCGCGTACAAGCTCTTGACGCGGACCAACTTCTGGAACGCTTCCACGAGCTCACCGACAAGCGCCTGGATGAGACCATTCAGTACACCGAGCGGCTCGAGTTGGATCTGATCGACGCCCGTCTCGACGCGCAAGACCAGCCAGAGGTGGAGCGCCTGGCGGCCCTTCAAGACGACTGGCGGCGGGAAAGGAATGAAGTAGTAGCGTCCATTGAGAGGCTCTTAGCCCGGTTCAAGACCAGCCAGTGAGCCCCCGATGTCCCAATTCCTCCGCCAGGAGTCCCCGCCCCACTTCGAGGATCATCGAGAGTATCGTCCGTATCTCCGCCGGGACTTCCGCTACGTCTGTGCCTACTGCGAACGAACCGAGGCAGCACTCGGAGGCGAAGAGTTCTTCGAAATCGACCACTTCCGGCCGCGCGTGAGATTCCCGGACCTTGTGACGCATTATCCAAACCTCTACTATGCATGCGGCAGGTGTAATCGTCACAAGGGTGGCAAATGGCCACCACCCGATTTGCTGGCGAAAGGCTTTCGTTTTGCCGATCCCTGCGCGGAGGACATGTATGTCTCGCATCTGCGGGAGACTGCGGACGGCTACCTGCGTGCCTTGACCGCGTGCGGCGAATACACAAGGGACCAGATTGGCCTGAATCGACCCGTCGTGGTGAACTGGCGTTTGGAGAGGCGCAGCGCCGCCACGGAAGCGCGCATTATGGAGAACACGGTGGCCCACCTCGAAATCCTGCTGGCAACTGTATCGGACCTTGCGGCTAGGGACGAGGTTCAACAGCAACTCGCCACAATCCGGCTACAAATCGCCCGTTTGCGCAAGCGATTCTCTTTGTAGACTGCCTCCAAGAACCCAGCTTGAGTCCCTCTGTAGGAAGGCGCTTCGCCGCGTCATACATGACTCCCCAAGCGTCGAAGAGTGGGCTGATGCTGGCCACCCTACCGTGCCCCGTTTTGCCTTTCGATCTGATTGCCGTAGAGCAGGTGAGCGATCGAGCGGTAGCTGCACTCTACCTGATCGTGGCGAACCGCACGAAAGAGAGTCACCAGCGTCTGCCCGAAAACCGGGTCATCGTCGACCGCCACAATCAGACGGATGTCGTGTCCGGCGCGCAGCGAGTAGAGGGACGAGCTAAGGCCATCTTTTAAGTGAATCGGAAGTGGACGCTGCGCTCTGGCAAAAAGGCTGCGCGGGCTGACTCGCAGCAGCTCATAGCTACGACGGAGGGTTTCTACAACGCTTGCCCGGTCGTCCGGGCTCAGCCGATCCAAGTCGCGGCGAAAGTCCACCGTCGTCTGCTCGGTGATTGCGGTTCTCTCCTGAGGCGATACGGGCAAAGCGCAACCTCTCCCACCAGCATGTTAGCACTCACCGAGCTGAATTCGTCCTGAACCTGGCAGAGTCCTTGCACATCGGGGGCCCGGTTTTCTCAGCGCTCTCTGCCACCTCGGCGCTCTCAGGTTTTGGTTTTCTTTTCCTCGGCGCCTCGGCCTCTCGGTACCCTTTGGGTCCGGTGAACTCTCTTCTTCTCCGCGTCTTCCTCCGCGTGCTCTGCGCCTCCGCGTCAAGACTCGAGTCCTCCCGAATCGCACCCCTCCCCTGATGTAGAATCAAAAAACGTATGCCTTTCTCGGGTGACGAACGGCTCGGACCCTACCAGATCCTCTCGGTCATCGGCGCCGGCGGCATGGGAGAGGTGTACCGCGCCCGCGATTCGCGGCTCCATCGCGATGTCGCCCTGAAGGTCATGAAGGATCGGACCGGATTTGAAAAGGAAGCCCGCGCAGCCGCCGCCCTGAATCATCCGAATATCGTGGTCGTCTATGACGTCGGCCCGGACTACGTGGTCATGGAACTGGTCGAAGGCGAGTCACTGCGCCAGGTCCTCCGCCGCGGCCCTCTGCCTTTTCGCGATGTCGTCGAAACCGGAGCGCAGATTGCCGAAGGGCTGGCCGCCGCGCACGCCGCCCATATCGTGCATCGCGATCTGAAGCCCGAGAATATCGTGCTGGCGCGCGATGGCCGCCCGAAGATCCTCGACTTTGGATTAGCCAAACGAACCGCACCGCGCGATGCCGAAGAATCGACGCGCACCACCCCTGGCGCCATCGCCGGAACCGCCGGCTACATGTCTCCCGAGCAGGTCCGGGGGCAGGAACTCGATTGGCGGACCGACATCTTCTCCCTGGGGCTTGTCTTGTACGAGATGCTGGCCGGCCGCCGCGCGTTCTCCTGTGAGTCTGCTCCCGAAACCATGGCGGCCATTGTCAAAGAGCCTCCCGCGGACTTCGGCTCCGGAGTCAGTCCCCAGTTACAGGCAGTCATACTGCGCTGCCTGGAGAAGAACCCCGAGCGCCGCTTTCAGTCCGCGCGCGATCTGGCCTTCAGCCTCCGCTCCCTGGCGCCCGTGCAGCCCGCCGCCGAAATACTCGCGCGGCCCACGCCGGACCCCGCCATCGATTCGCTAGCCGTCATGCCGCTCGAAAGCGTGGGCGGCAATCCGGATACGGAATACCTCAGTGACGGGATTACCGAGAGTCTGATTAATTCCCTGTCGCCGATCGCGGGCTTGCGCGTCATTGCCAGAAGCCGCGTGTTCCGCTACAA
>OMOG01000698.1 GCA_900290305.1 Candidatus Sulfopaludibacter sp. SbA4 | reverse complement strand
GCGCCCATGATGGTCTTCGAAGTGGTTTCGGAAAACGATACAGCTTCGCAGTTGGAAGCCAAGGTCGCCGAGTACCTGGCCAACGGCGCCGCCGAGGTGTGGGTCATCTATCCTGATACGCGCCATGCCTGGGTGTATCAGCGCTCGACACCCTTGGCACGGATGGAGACGCATTCCATCCGCAGCGACCTGCTGCCGGGAATCGAAATCGGCTTCGGCGAGATCTTTTGAACGGAGGCCCGGCAGACTGGTGCGTAACGCGACGCCGGCTTATGAGGCCCGCTTGTAGCGCGTGACGCTGATCTCGTCTTGCCGCGCCTGGGATAGGAACGTGGTCCCATTCGCCGGTTGCCGGTGTTCGGTTTAAGCTTGGCTGCCGGACGTCATCGCCATCGGACGGAGTAACTAGCCAGCCTCGTGGCCTCCTCAGATCGCCGGTTCGCCGTCATGCTGTCCTTCAAGACCGTTCTTGCCCGAGACTGAGCCTCCTCGAACGACGAAGCAACGCCGTGATCGCCGTGATCGGTGGACCATCGGAAGTCGTTATGGTAGTCCTTTTCGGAGACGGTATACTGTGCCTGATTCCCGCCAACATCGATGAAGGTGAATGACTGGCTCACTAAGGATCTCAGTTCCCAGCGCTTGACACTCGAATACGGCGGGACGATCTTGGGCGTTCCGCCCGGAGACCATGATCCCCGGTGGATTTTTCGTGGCGCCGTACCGCTGAGGCTTCCGTGCGTTCCGTCCTGGGCTCTGCCGGAATCGCCAGGCTGGTCTTGTTCATTTCCGCAAGAGCCGCCTTGCCGCTTTCAAGCGCTCGGGTTCGCTCTCTATGCCGAATGGCGATCACCATCAGCCTTACGTGCGGCATGGCCCGGTTCAACTTCTCAGGCAGATTGGCTTGCGCCAGGGCTCTTGCATGCAGCGCGTCAGGTCTATACGCCTTGTACAGCGGGCTGGACATCTGGTGCATTTCGTAAAGACAGGCATTCCCAGATTCGGTTTGATCGTCCCATTGGGTCTCGTCGCCTGTTTCGAGTGCTTGCAGAATGCTTTGCAATAAGTTTTTGGTGCTGTCGTACAACATAAGGACGCCTCTATTCTTCGAATCGGAATGGCGCAGGACTTAAAGCGCTTTGCCAGGATGGGTCTGCGCTTAGGTCTTCCGGGCTGAAAGGATTATCTATTTCCCATTGTAACACACTCTTGTGCTATACTGATTATGGTTTGATGTTTCTGCCGATTCAAGGCTGACTTCCTTAGCGCTGTTTTCCGCTACTCTCGTCCACCTCCAAATTAGCCGCCTTCAAATCAGAAGAGGAAAATTAACTTGAAAAACATTTACGTTGGAAACCTCAGTTTTGGGGCTTCTGAAGAATCTGTCCGTGCGTTGTTTGAGACCCACGGCACTGTCGGTCGCGTCAACATCTGCACAGATCGTGACACGGGGCAACCTCGTGGCTTTGGCTTCGTCGAGATGGCCAACGACGGAGAGGGTGAAAAGGCAATTGCTGCGGTCAACGGCACCGACCTGGATGGACGCAGTCTAAACGTCAACGAGGCACGTCCGAAGGCAGATCGGGCAAGCGGCGGCGGCAACGGCTTCGGACGCAAACGCTGGTAACGGGATCTTGAATCACGGCCCCGATTCGGATAAAAGCCGGATCGGGGTTGATCCGTGGAGAACGCCGGGAACATTTCGGCAGCAGGAATCGCCCTTCGCTGTTCGCATTGCCGATTTCCGTGAACTGCGCCACCGCTACCGGAATTTGAAGCGCCGCCTCTGCTCAACGGCCCGGACGCACACTTTCCACATTATCGCCCCAGTATCAATAACAGGAAGGCTCACAGTATGAGACCAGTTACGACCGGACCCGGTATTTCAGGCGCCTTTGCGGATGAATTGGAAACAATGACGTGTGATTTCAGGGCTGAGAGTAAGGATCAGCGGTGGCATCTGTATATTCAGGTTCTCCTATTCCCCGAATACTCTCTTCGAGTCTATGCGCCTGACGGTCATACGGAGCCGTATACGATAGTGAAGACTTTAGATACGGCGAAGCAGATCCGTGGGATTCTTGCGAAGGAAGCGGAGTTCTGGAAGTCCAGGGTTCGAGGGGGTGTGGCGTTAACTACCGGATGAGCGCCACAAGCTCTCTACTTCCTCGCGTCTAGAGACGCTTCACGCGGCGTCGCTGACGTGGACCACCGCCTCTTTTCCGAGCGCGCGCAGGGCGGCTTCGATCTTGCCCGCCTTGGTCTCGTGTTTCGGGTTAAGCATTCGGCGGACAATCAATTCTGTCACCCCCAGTCGGCGCGCCAACTCGGAGTTGTTCACCCCGGACCGTTCCATCGCGCAGAACAGTGCCAATTTGGGGGCAAGATACATCGCCACCGGAATCCGGCGCTCACCGCGGCGCTGTTTGGACGGCCTCGGAAGGGCCTCCCGCCGGACAAGCCGGCCGGCTAAGGCCTCCTGCAGGCAGTCGGCTGCCTGTTCGACGGCGTCTGCCATATCGCGACCGCTCGTGATGGCCTCCGGGAGATCCCGAAAGCGAACCATGTAGGTTCCGCCTTCATCCAGGGTGAATTGGGCGGGGTATGCAAATTGATCCATAGCGCAACTCCTTTGCAAATCAGCGCAGGCCGAAATCATTCGCCTCGAGTTCCAACTGCTCGATCATAGCGCGTAGGGTTCCCGTGGGAATCTCCCGCTTCAGGTCCTGAACGGGGTCCTGCCATTCGCGCCAACGTACAGGGTTCCGTGGCTGCCTTTTCCGTGCGCGGGAACCCAGGTGCAGGTCAGCTTCTTCGACCTCGCCACGCGCCTCGCCTTTCTCAGGAATTCGGAACCCTTCACTGATTTAGTATCGTACACTTATGTACGACCGTCAATGCCTTTCGGGGGGAAGATCAACCTCGGGTAAACCTAGGGTGGTGGAGGCGGGGGGAATTGAACCCCCGTCCGAGAAAGCTCGCCATGAAGAGACTACGTGCCGTAGCCGGCTCTGAATTTTCGGCCGTCCGCCCCAGAACCTGCAAAATGGCGGCGGCCTAGCCCGATTGAATCTCGACCGCCGGCTCCGGACCGAAGCCTTTGGCCTATCCCGCAAAATGACGCTCACTCACC
>OMOG01000699.1 GCA_900290305.1 Candidatus Sulfopaludibacter sp. SbA4 | reverse complement strand
CAACGCGCTTATCTTGACGGCCCCGCCCCCGCCCCATCATCTCCTTCCCCCTCCGCACCGGCATGTGCTAAAGTCTTAACGTCTAAGCAGCGCTGGAGGTTCGTCTCCCCGATCAAAATATCGTTGCAGGAAGCCCGACATTCACCAGGAGACCGCCCACAGGAATGCCAATGACTAAAATCCGCACAATAGCGCTTCTTCTCCCCGGCCTGCTGCTGGCATCGCAACTGGCCCCCGCCCAAACGCGCCTCAAAGTATCCCAAGTCGATTCCACCGGCCAGATCACCGAGACCATTTTCGACCCGGCCACCGGCCCCGTGGCCAAAGCTCCCACACCCGGCCCCAACGGCACCTTCAAGTACTGGGATGGCATCGCCGCCACCGACTATTACACGCAGCCTTCTTACATTCCCGCGCCGCCCAACCCCCAGATCGCCGTGGGTCCCGATGACGTCCTCACCGTCGTCAACCGCACCATTGCCCGCTATCCGAATCCCAATACCGCCGGCAACAACGGCGCCGCCAATCCTTATTCCTATCCCCCCACGCACGCGGCCCTCCTGGATGCGTGGACCGGCATCGCGGGCGGCAATCTCACCAACCTCTGCCCGTCGCACGCCGATACCAATACCTGCGTCCTCGACAACGTTTCCATGCGCTACGACCAGTTGCAAGGCCGCTTCGTGGTCTTGATGACCATCACGGATCTCGAGTTCCACCTCTCCAGTTGGGTCCTGGTCGTGTCGCGATGGGCCAATTTCGCCTGCTCCACCACGGTCGTCCCCAATCCGCCCAGCGCCTGCCCGTTCACCAGCGACATCTTCACTCCCCCCATCGTGGCCAACTTCGGCGGACCTTCGATCGGCGGCTTCAACAGCAACTGGGTGGCTTACGTGATCCCCATTAATGTGGTGGTTCCGGCCGGCGCCGGGGCGGCATTCTGCACGGCCGGAGCGGCCTCCGCTCCCACCGGCGCCGTCCCCCCGGGCTATGGCGGTACCCCTGCTTCCCTTCCCCCGGGCGGCGGCACCGGGGCCTGGGACCAAGGCCCGGGCAATCCAGCCGGTACCCCGACCGTAGGCTGCACCAACTATTACCCCACCGGCGCGCGCTTCGGCCTGGACAACGACAACATCATCCTCACCGCGCCGGTCCTCGACCAGACCCAAACCGTCTTCGGCCCCAGCGGCGGCGCCGGACTGCCCGGAGGCGCGTACGCCGGAACGCGGGTCACCACCGTGCCCAAGCTGGTGGTCTACAACGGATCTCCTCTTCCTCTTTCGGGCGGCGGCGGTTTCCCTCCCGCTTTCGGCGTGGGACTCGGCGCCATCAATCTGGCCGACAGCGGCTTTACCGGAACACTCACCGGGGTCGGTAACGCCATCCCCGGAGTGGCCGGCGCCGCGGGCCTCACCACCGGGGTGAACTCGCTCATCCCGGCGATTTTCTGGGAGCCCGACAACCTTCGCGGCCGCGCGCTGGCCAGCTATAGCTCTCAGGTCGGTGTCTCGCAATCCAGCGGTCCCAGCAACACCGATGTTCAGGGCGTGATCACCCCCATCGATTACCTGGTGGGCTCGGAGATTGAAGACACCCCCGGCGGCCTGTTCGCCAACACTTCGCGATTCCGCTTCTACGTGCAGCCCATCGTATTCAGTTGTCCGGCCACCGCGCTGTTCGCCGCCCCCGGAGGTGTCACTTTCTGCGGAACCGCCGGCGGCAACGGCACGCAGGTCCCCGGCCTGCCCGTCCTGGGCGCTCTGCGCAAAACCGCCGGCAGCCTGACTCAGTTTGGCGATGCGCAACTGGTCGGCCAGGGCCCGCCAACCTCGTCTGCCCCGTCCTATCCGAGCCCTTTCGGCTTCATCGGCGGGCAGCCGCGTCTGTTCGTCGGCGATAGCCGCCCGCAACAGGTGATCTTCCGCGAAGGCCTGCTGTACGTGGCTCGCACCGCCCAGGTCGCCGATCTCGGCGGCAACTCCCTGGGCACCAGCACCGTGGTGTACGACATCCTCAAGCAGCCCGGGCCGGCTTGCCAGACCAATAGCGCCGCCGGGCTCGGCGCGTCCGGCCCGTTCTGCACGGTCTCCCCTTCCTGCGTCGATATCACCTCGCCGGGATGTACGCCCTCGGCGTATTCCACCAACGGCTTCACCATTCCCAACCCGGTCACCGTCCTCGAAACCTACTGGTATAACGGAACCACTCCCCGCCCCTGCCCGGCGGCCACCGGGGTCAACGGCCCGCCCTCCGGCGCCGGCAACACTCCCGGCAATTCCGCCGAGCCCTTGTGCGATTCCAACGGCTATGGATTCTATGCGCCCATGTACGAGGTGCCGGCCAGCGTCCTCGGCGGTCTCACCACTTCCAGCAACTTTCCCATCTCCCCCGTCGACCTGTTCCCCTGGCTCGAAAAGCTCTTCGTGGGGATGACCACCGGCGGCACGCCCAACCTCGCCGGCACCTTCAGCACCAGCAATCCCAGTCTCTGGGATTTCCGTCCCGGCGACGATCTGTACGACACCAGCCTCTCCTACGTCGACCCGGTCACCGGCGCGCACTGGGATACGGGCAACAATCCGTTTCCCTGCAACGCCTACGGCAACGTCAGCAGCCCCGAAAATCCCTTATATACCTGTCCGGTGATTCCGTGGGGTATGCGCGGCGGCGCATCCACCGATCCCAACGATGGCAGCCTGTGGCTGTATGGCGCGTTTTCCAAGAAGCGCTTCTCCCAGGTAGATTCCGGCCCCGGCCAGTGGGGAACTTCCGTGGCGAACTATGCCCTGGATTTCGCCGGCAGCGATCCTTACGGCAACGACAACCAGTATTTCGTCGATGTCGAGCCGCTGACCAATCCCTTCTTCACCTGGATCCAAATCGGCAAGAACCTCGGCATCGCGGTCGGCAAAGTCAGTGGTCCCACCCTTTGCCCCAGCGGCATTAACGGAATCATCCCGCCCCCCGGCAGCAACAATTCGGGGACCTCTTCCCCCGGCAACGCCATCCTCTGCAACACCTTCGGTCCCACCGATATCGTCAGCCGCTCGGAAATGGCGCGCTGGATCGTGCTGGCGCAAATGGATGAAGCCCAGGTAACCGCCTACCTGAATGCCACCGGCGGAATTCCCGGGTGTTCGGACCTCGTCACCTCGAAACAGGTGGGTCCCGGACTGACCGTCGCCACCTGCACCAACGGCTCCAACGTCACCGGAACCAGCCAGGCCAGCACGTTTGCCGATCCTCCCGTGCCGGCCTCGGCCTACCCCGGCATCTTCGACGATCCCTATCTGCGCTACATCGAAACCATGGCCCGCCGCGGCTATACCAAAGGATGCTCCACCACCCAGGATACGACCCACCGCTACTGCCCCACCGATCCGGTCACCCGCGGGCAAATGGCGGTCTTCATCATCCGCGCCAAGATGAACAACGTGTTCCCCACCAGCCTCTCCGGCATTCCCTTGAACGGCCCCTACGGGGACAATTTCGGAACCTTCCTGGGAATCAACCCCAACGGCGTGGCGCCCGGCCCCAACGGGCAATGCACCACCGCCGGCTGCATGACCGGCCAGTACTTCAACGATGAGCCCATTACCGATCAGTTCTATCCCTACATCCAGAAACTGCGCGAGTTGCGCATCACCAACGGCACGCTCCCCAATGCCGACCCGGCCCACCCCTGCGCCCAGGCGCCCTGTTACAGTCCGTCCCTCAATATCACCCGCCAGGAAATCGTAACCTTTATCGTGAGAGCCTTCTTCCTGTAACCTATTAAAATTTGCGAGGTATAAAAAAAATGCGAGCGAAGCGAGCCACCTTCCCCAGCCCCCAACCCCCAACCCCCAACCCCCTTCTTCTCCTGCTCCTCGCCCTACCCGTAGCCCTTG
>OMOG01000703.1 GCA_900290305.1 Candidatus Sulfopaludibacter sp. SbA4 | reverse complement strand
GCGCGGCGTCATGACCGGGCGGGACGCGCACAAGGAGCATATCGGCGGCGAGATCCTCTGCCGCGTCTGGTAGCGATATGGCGACGACGACCAAGAATAGCTTGTGGGGCAGGATGGTATCCTGCGCGCCGGTTGGAAACCGGCGCTGCACGTCCTATAGCAACCGCCGAGGGCGGGTTACCAACCCGCCGCAGGTTTCCAACCTGCCCCACAAGACGAGGGTTTGAGATATGTCGAGAATTGGTAAAAAGCCGATACCGCTGCCGAGCGGCGTGAAAATCCAGATCGGCGAGCAACTGGAAGTGACGGGGCCCAAGGGTAAACTGACGGTGCCGATCCCCGCCGGCATCAGTGTGGAGCAGGGCAACGGCAAGCTCGAAATCAAGCGCGCTTCCGACGAACATGCCGCGCTGCACGGGTTGACGCGCGCGCTGGCGGCCAACGCCGTCCACGGCGTGTCGAGCGGGTTCGTGCGCGAGTTGGACATTGTGGGCATCGGCTACCGCGCCGATGTCAAGGGCAAGGTCGCCACGTTCACCCTCGGCTACTCGCATCCCATCGAGGTGCTGCTGCCGGACGGGATCGATCTGCGCATCGACAAGCAGACCCACCTGGTGCTGAGCGGCCACGACCGGCAACTGCTGGGCCAGGTGGCGGCCAATATCCGCGCGCTGCGCAAGCCGGATCCCTACAAGAACAAGGGCGTGCGCTATACCGGCGAAGCGCTGCGCAAGAAGGTCGGTAAGACCGGGGCTGGTGCAAAATGATTCGCAGGACAGAGAAAAAGCAGATCCGCGCCCGCATCCATCAGCGCATCCGGCGCAAGCTGCGCGGCACCGCGGAACGGCCACGCCTCGCGGTATTTCGCAGCGTGGCCCACATTTACGCGCAGGTCATCGACGACAGCCAGGGCGCGACCCTGGTCTCGGCATCGTCCGTGGACAAGGCGGGCAAGATCAAAAAGGGCGGCAACCTGGCGGCGGCCAAGACCATCGGGCAACTGGTGGCCGAGCGCGCCAAGGAAAAGGGCATCAAGCAGGTGGTGTTCGATCGCGGCGGCTATCAGTATCACGGGCGCGTGAAGGCGCTGGCCGATGCCGCCCGAGCGGCGGGACTGGAGTTCTAATGGCAAACGTTTTAGTGAAACGCATCGATCCGGCGAGCCTCAACCTGAAAGAGCAGGTGGTGGCGATCAACCGCGTGACCAAGGTGGTCAAGGGCGGCAAGCCAAGGTGGTCAAGGGCGGCAAGAACCTGAGCTTCTCGGCGCTGGTGGTGATCGGCGATCCCTCGGCCAAGGTGGTGGGTTTCGGCGTGGGCAAGGCCAAGGAAGTGCCGTCCGCCATCCGCAAGGGAATCGAAGCCGCGAAGAAGAACCTGCGCCGGGTGAATGTGTTGCAAAACACGATTGCGCACCGCGTTTTAGGGAAGTTTGCCAGTTCCCAGGTGCTGCTGAAGCCGGCCGCGGATGGTACCGGAGTGATCGCGGGTGGTGCGGTGCGTGCCGTGATTACGGCATGCGGGATTCCCAACGTGCTGACCAAATCGATCGGCCGCCGCAATCCGCACAACGTGGTGAAGGCCACCATCGTGGCGCTGGAATCGCTGCGGGAAAGAAACGCCGTCGCGGAAATGCGCGGCCTGGCAGTTGAGAAGCTCTAAGTCGTGGAGAAGCTCTAATGGAAGGCACCATCAGAATCAAACTGGTTCGCAGCCCGATCTGTACACCGCAGAAGCACAAGAAAGTGGTGAAGGGACTGGGCTTGCGAAAAGTCAACCAGATCGTGGTGCGGCCCGACCGGCCGGAATTCCGCGGTATGGTAAAGAAAGTTCCGCATCTGCTGGAAGTGGTGGAGTAAAAGAATTGGCCGCCGATGAACGCAGATTAACGCGGATAGCGCAAATCGTTTTTGATCTGCGTTCATCTGCGTTCATCGGCGGCCAATAAAGATATTCAGGAGAGATATGAATCTCAGCAATCTAAAGCCGCCGGTGGGTCAGACCAAGAGCCGCAAGCGCATCGGGCGCGGCATGGGCTCGGGACACGGCAAGACCGCCACACGCGGCAGCAAGGGGCAGCACGCGGGCACCGGCTTCAGCCAGAAGCGCGGATTCGAGGGCGGGCAGATGCCGCTCCACCGCCGGCTTCCCAAGCGCGGATTCACCAACATCTTCAAGAAGCAGTTCGCTATTGTCAACCTGGGGCGTTTGGAGAAACTCGAGGGCGATTCTTTCAACGTCGATCGCCTCCTCGAGTTGGGCGTCATCAAGAAACTGGGAGAGGGGCTCAAGATCCTCGGCTCGGGCGAGTTGACGCGCAAAATCACGGTGGAGGCCCACCTGTTTTCGAAGTCGGCGTTGGATAAGATACAGAAGGCCGGAGGGACGGCGCAGGTGATCGGCGCTGGATAAGATACAGAAGGCCGGAGGGACGGCGCAGGTGATCGGCGCGGCCAGCGAGTAGGTGGCACAGGCATTCCTGCCTGTGTGAATGTAGCTGCCAGCGTATATTGAGGGTACCATGAAGTTCTTCGAAGCATTCGCGAACATGTTTCGCGTCCCCGATCTTCGCAAGAGGGTCCTGTTTGCATTGGCGCTGCTGGCCGTGTACCGGCTGGGCGGCCACATCCCCACGCCCGGAATCAACATCCAGCGGTGGGAGGAGTTCTTCAGCTCCCAGCAGGGCTCCATCTTCGGCTTTTTCGACCTGTTTGCAGGCGGCAACATCCGGCGGCTGACCATCTTCGCCCTCGGCATCATGCCGTACATCACCGCGTCGATCATCCTCCAGTTGCTGACGGTGGTGGTTCCCACGCTCGAAAAGCTGCAGAAGGAAGGCGAGCTCGGGCGCCGCAAGATCACGCAGTGGACCCGCTACCTGACGATCATCCTTTCCGTACTGCAATCGTTCGGCATTTCCCAGGGGCTGATGTCCATGCAACAGGGGATTGTCATCAACCCGGGGTTCGGTTTCGTCATGCTGACGATTCTGTCGCTCACCACCGGATCGGCATTCATCATGTGGCTGGGCGAGCAGATCAGCGAGCGCGGCATCGGCAATGGCATGTCGCTGATCATCTTTACGGGCATCGTGGTAGGGCTGCCGCGAGCCATCGAGAACGTGTACCAGAACGTGTTCGTGACGCATGAGTGGAACGCCATTCAACTGTTTCTGATCCTGGCCATGATGGTCGCGGTGGTGGCCTTCATCGTCCTGGTGGAGCGCGGTGAGCGGCGCATCCCGGTGCAGTATGCCAAGCGCGTGGTCGGCCGGCGCGTGATGGGCGGGCAGTCCACCCACATGCCGCTCAAGGTCAACGCCGGCGGCGTGATCCCGGTGATCTTCGCCTCGTCGATCCTGGCCTTCCCGCAGCAACTGGCCATGATGGGCACTGGCCATGATGGGCTGGGTAAAGAACGTACCCTGGCTCACCAACCTGCTGAAAAACATCGCGCACGGCGAGCCCATGTACTACGTGCTCTTCGTGGCGGGCATCATCTTCTTCTGCTTCTTTTACGTGTCGATCATTTTTAATCCCAACGAGGCGGCCGACAACATGCGCAAGTACGGCGGCTTCATTCCGGGAATTCGTCCGGGCCGCAACACCGCCGATTACATGAACAACATTCTGACCAAGATCACGGTGGTGGGCGGCATCTACCTTTCGATTCTCTGCCTGATCCCGGACATCATGATCTCGGGCATCCACCTCAATCACCTGTGGTTGATCGGCAATGCGGTGGACACGGGTCTCACCAACCTGCACATGCGGTTTCTGTTGGAAGGGTTGAACGTGAATTTCTATTTCGGGGGAACATCGCTGCTGATTGTCGTAGGCGTCGCGATGGATACGGTCAACCAGATCGAGGCGCAGTTGATCATGCGCCATTACGAGGGATTTACTCCGCGCTCGATCATGCGCCATTACGAGGGATTTACTCCGCGCTCGGGCCGAATTCGTGGCCGCCGGAGTTCTTTCTGAGGGAATGACCTCATTTTAGAAAACGAAAGAGCGCCGAGCGGCACAGGCCTTTTCTTGACCCGCAAGCGGGCGCGCCTGTGTTCAAACAGGCCCGGAAGCCTGGTTCAACTCGGAGCGGCATGATTTGTGAAGGCAATCGTTTTGTTCGGCTCGCCTGGCTCGGGCAAAGGCAC
>OMOG01000705.1 GCA_900290305.1 Candidatus Sulfopaludibacter sp. SbA4 | reverse complement strand
TAGTCGCCCTCGCGTTCGAACATGAACGGCATCGAGCGGTTCCAGTGGCGGCAGTATTCCGCGAGCAGGAGTGCGTATGCCTCGCCCTGCGGGTCGTCGCTGCGCCGGGTGCCGTTGAGCAGGCTGGTAATGGTCGCCACGGTGCGCTTGTTGGCGACGACCGTGATGTCGATGTTCCCGCGCTTGGCCTCGGCGAGCCCTTCCGGCTGTCCGCCCTCGCGGCCTCGTTCTGGTGAGACGATGCCAATGCCGGTGTAGCCGTTGGCGTCCATGAAGCGCAGCGCGATGATGCGGTTGAACCAGGTGTAGGCAACCTTGTCGGCCACGGCGGCGCGACCCGCGTCGCCGCCACCCGCGGCCCTGACAGCCTTCTCCAATGCGGCGACGGCACTTGGCTGCTCAACACGCTCGGGCGACGCAGGAGCCAGTACCACCGCGATACGTGCTGCCACTTCGCGGATGAGCGCAGTGCGCGCCCAGGTGGCGAATGACTTCAGCGGAGCGGTTTCCATCAGAGTGCAATTCGCTTTCCGTCGTTGAGAGTAGACAGCAGCACGCCGCGGAGCGCTTCGAGGTACCGGTCGACGTCCTCCGGGCTCTCCAGCACACCGTGAACACCGGGCGCGGTGATCGTCTTGACCGAGACGGTCTGCTTGACCGGCTTGGGCTCGGGGTCGGTGGCGTCGTCGCCCGTGGGCCGGGTTGAGGATGAGAGCTGGTCGAGCAGCGACGGGTAGATCGCCTCTTCGAAGCTGTTCCCTTGCTCGCGGATGAGCGCGATCTGCTTCTCGCTGCCGACTCGGGCAATGATCTGGTTGATCGTGCGAACGACCCTCTCCTGTGCCTCCTCGGTGGCGTTGCCGTAGTAGGCGCTGCCGAGCACCTCGGTCTTGCGGCCCTCGATGGCCTCGACCACGACGGCGCGCTTGGTCGCGAGTGCTTCCTCGATCTGCTTGCCCAGCGCTCCTGCGGCCTGCTTGAGCTGCGTCATGCGATTGCCGCGGTACGCGTTGGGGTCGTCCAGCAACTGCTTCACCTCGGCGTCGCTGCCCGCGGGCAGGTAGCCGAGGTTGTTGGCGCTCGCCGCGAGCAGTCCGACCGCCTCGTCGTAGATGGCTCGCTGACCGCCATTGAGGAACGACTGGATCGGGTCAATCAAAGACTCCTTGGCGTCGAGCAGCTCGTCGCCGAGCCCGAACTCGGTCAGGTACCACTCATCGGGTTTACCCACGGTCTGTTCGAGCAGGGCGATGGGCGCGGCCAACTGCTCTACGAACGGGTACTTCGAGCCGGTCACCCGTGCGTTGAGTTCGTCGAGCTTGCCGCGCAGCTTGTCGCTGCCGTGCCGGGCCAGCTCCAGCGGGTCCTTCGGGGCGGTCGCTTCGTCGAAGAATTCGGTGCAGAACTTCCGGAATGCCACGACCTTGCGCTCATCGAAGACCTTCTGCGGAGCAACCACCGCATGCGAGTGCTTCTGCGTGTTGCGCAGCACGGCCGCGACCTCGGTGCGCTTGAGGGCATTGCCGTCGACGGTGAGCGTGAGCTTCGAGGTGCCGACGAGCCAGGCGATGACGACCTCGATGGAGGCGAGATCCCAGCCGTAGGGCTTGGCCTGGAACGCATCGACGATCGTCTTGACGGTCACCTGCTCACCGAGCCGGTCGCGCTGAAGCACGAACGAGAGCACCTCGTCGCCCGGGACCGCGAGCTTCGACAGTGACGGGTCATCGATCATGCCCGACTGGTCGGGGTTGGCGAACGCAGCGACCTGCTGCTCGCTGTAGGTGGACCCGCCGAGCAGGCGAAGCTGGGTGTAGGTACGGTTGATGAGGTCCTGGAATCCGTCGGTCACGCGCGTGATGGCGTCCTGCGAGGTGGAGGTCACGTCGGCGGCGTTGATGACAAGGGTGGCCTTGCCGACGGCGCGGCGGACGCGCTCGACCAGTTCCCTTTCGCGCTCGACGTTCCGCGTCGCCTTGGAGCGAAGGATCTGCTCCTGGATCGCCGATAGCGAGGTCGTCTGCTTGCGCTTGGTGTATTTCTCGGTCTTGATGAGCAACCGCAGGTCAGGCAGGGCACGCTCGTCAGGCTCCAGGATGACGCGCAACTCGTCCTTGCCCGCGCTGTGCATACGGATCTCCTCGGGGCCGTACGGATACTCCGGGGTGATGAAGTGCACCGCGAGTTCGCGTTGCTGCCCGTACACCTGGTCGTCGAGCTTGTACCCGAAAGCGATGTCCTGCCCGTTCTTCGCGTACCGCAGCTTGCTGGTCTTGATGACCTCGCCGGAGAGGATCTTGAACAGGCGACTGGAGATCTCAGAGGCGTCGATCTCGACGTTCTTGATCTCTTCTTCGATGACCTGCTCCTCGTTGGTCAGGTACTCGTAGGTGTTGCCGTTGCGCTGGACGTAGGTCTGCGACTCCAGCATGGTCAGGGCCTCCAGGACCTGCTTGGACAGAGCAGGCAGGTCGAGCCCGAAGCGGTCATAGACGAGCACCGTCAGGTTGCGTGGCGTGGCCTGGAAGCTCTCGACGTACTTGACCAGGAACAGCGCCTTGAGCAGTCGCACGGCCAGCTCGTTGTCGAGGTTGCGCTCGGCGACATCGATCGAGCGCTGTGCGGCGGACTTCAGTGAGGCGCGGATGCCCGCAAACATGTGATCGAACCTTGCGAGCCGGCCGAGCTCGACGTCGCCGATGTCCTTGGCGACCTGCTGCACGACGCCGAGCATGGAGCGTTCCCCGACGGAGCTGTTGCGGCCCTCGAAGACGTTGTGGTCCGAAATGCCCTCGATCGCCGCCTGGAAGAGCGGGAACTGGTAGCTGACGAACGGGTATGTGCCGACGAAGTGTGCCTCGTCGGCGTAGTTGCGGTAGGTCTTCGCGCCATCGACGAAGTCGAACAGCGTCTTGAAGTTCGCGTGCTGCTCGGCGTAGATCGCGTGCAGCGCGGCCTCGCCTGCCTCGCTCTTCTCTAGCAGGCGTTTGCGGATGACCTCCTCGACATCAGCGCTGGTGAGCTTCACGCGGGTCTTGAACCGGGCTTGGATCTTGGAGAAGTCATTGCCCTGCTGCTTGGTGCGGTCGCCGACGATCTTGTCCATGTCCTCCTGCGAGGTGACGAATACCCACGCCCGTCCCTGGCACCTGGTATGCAGTGACTCCGCGATCGTCTGGAGGTTCAGCATCAGGTGCGTGTTCGACCCAATGAACTGGCCGGCCTCATCGACGTAGAAGTTGAGCCGGAAGTCCAGCTCCTGCTTGTCGAGCCACACCTTGACCTCGTCGGCGAAGTCCTCGATGGACACCGAATACTG
>OMOG01000707.1:4318-7709 GCA_900290305.1 Candidatus Sulfopaludibacter sp. SbA4 | reverse complement strand
GCCTCGGCCTTCAGAACCAGCGTTCTCTGTGCAGTAGTTAGAATTCCGATCACGTCGTCACCGCGCATCGAAGTGTTTCTGTCATCTTTGTGCCGAAGTCGCTTCAACAGGATTCGAAATTTGGTCTTTTGCGCTATGAATTCAGTCGCAAAAATCTCGCCCAGATCGCCCGAGCGTACTTTCTTGACAGTCGGCAGCCTGTTCTTGAGATACACGGCAGCTTTTGGAAATCCGAGATTACTCAGTACATCGAGGCCTATCAGATGGTCTTTGACGGCCTCGCAAATGGGCTTGAGCGCTCTTGTCCGAGTGCCCCGTTTCTCTTCGTAGATGAGGAGAGTCCGGTGCGCCGTGTTCGGTTGTTTTTCCTCCAGCCATTCGTCGATGAACGACATGACGCTACCGCTTCAAATAATCAGCCAGGGGGGGCGCTCAAAAGTACTCCAACCTAGAAAAGCTTTTGCATTCTTAAGTTTACACTGAATTTTCGCTCTGAGAAGTCTTTTTTGCATTTCTTTGCCCCGGAGATAAGGATATGTGGGAAACGCCGACAATCAAGCCAAAGCGGTCCAAGCATCGTCGCACCAGCGCCGTACGAACAATCGTCTGTCCTCCCGCATGATCCTGGCCCCGCTTGTCGGGAGGGCAAAACCGCGAGAGAGCGAATTGGAAGAAACGACCGAGAGCCGAATCTTTGGCTTTAAGGCGACATTTGTTTTCGATGTTTCGCAAACCGAAGGCCAGCCCTCTGGAAAGATGCCGACTCCGACCTTCCCATCCTCAAGCAGGCCAACGCAGAATACGCGAAGCTGTAGCCATTCCGCATCTTCCATCTCGAACTGTACGGAAAGCCGAGGCTTGCGATGCGCGAACTGGACCAGATCGTGGGCCGATTGTCGGCACTCGGAAGAAAATCCAAGTTGACGGTCTGTCACCAAGTTGGCCCACACGGGCCACCAGTCGGCCTGGTGGGAAGTCGACCGTCGGCGTACACAGCGAAAGCGGCATCCAAGGCGGCGCTGGAGACGAACTCGCCGATACGTCCGGCGATCTCTTTTGAATTTGGTCCCAGAACTTTCATGATGACAGTGGCGGCGTCTGAGCGCCCCCCGAAACAGATGTATACTCACTAGCGTTGAGCGCCCTCTCTCCACGTCACCCTGAAACACACCCACATGAGGCTTTTTGCCCTCCGCTTACGCGTAAACTATTAGAGGTGCCATGTCCTATGCGGACCCTTTTCCCCATCTTGCTCTTGTCCTTGCATCCCGCCGCCCAAGCCCAGTTCACCCAGCAGGGCACCAAGCTGGTCGGGACAGGCGCTTCGGTGCCGTCGTCGCAAGGCTCTTCCGGCGCGCTCTCCGCCGACGGGAATACCGCGATTGTCGGTAGCAGGCATGTTGGCGAGGGCACATTTCCAGGGGCACTCTGGGTGTTCACCCGCAGCAACGGAGCTTGGACGCAGCAGGGCCCCGAACTGGTCAATAGCGGCGCCTCGGATCCGAGTCTGGGCGTCTCCGTAGCCCTTTCCGCGGACGGCAACACGGCCATTGCGGGTGGCCCTTTTAATTTCTTCGTCAACCAGGGCATTGGAGGGGCGTGGGTGTTCACCCGCAGTAATGGGGTCTGGAGCCAGCAAGGCACGGAGCTCGTGCCTTCCGACGCGTCGTCCTCCGCGGAAGTGGGTCTCTCCGTCGCGCTTTCCGCCGACGGGAATACCGCGCTCGTCGGTGGTCCCAGCGATAGCGGCTCAGCCGGAGCCGCGTGGGTATTCACACGCGCCAACGGAGTCTGGAGCCAGCAAGGCCACAAACTGGTTGGCACGGGAGCGCTGGGCCCCGCCAGCCAGGGCACAGGCGTCGCGCTCTCCGCGGACGGGAATACGGCCTTGGTGGGTGGCAACTCGGACGATCCAAATTCTCTCACCGGTGCAACGTGGGTATTCACGCGCGCGAACGGCGTCTGGAGCCAGCAAGGCGCCAAACTCGTCGGGACCGGCGCGTCAGGCGCATCTTCGCAAGGCGTTTCCGTCGCGCTTTCCGCCGACGGCAATACAGCCCTCATCGGCGGACCGGGTGACACGCAACTGCCCTCCCTGTCCTGCAGTTTCCTGGGGTCTGTTGGGAGCGTGGGAATCGCCGCCGGGGCGGCCTGGGTCTTCACACGCAGTAACGGGGTCTGGACCCAGCAGGGCAACAAGCTGTCGGGTACCGGCGCGGTAGTAGGAGCTTACCAGGGTTCGTCCGTCGTCCTGTCCGGCGACGGCAATACCGCCCTCGTCGGAGGACCCAGTGACGCTCCTCCGGGGGGCGGATGCAACGGCACTGGCGCCACCTGGGTTTTCACGCGCCACAACGGGGCCTGGAGTCAACAAGGAAGCAAACTGGTCGGTACCGGCGCCGCGAACGACTCGGATGGGGGCGCCTCTCAAAAGGTGGTGGCGCTCTCGGCCGACGGCAGCACCGCCCTGGTGGGCGGCGCGACCGACAACGGCAACGTGGGAGCGCTCTGGGTGTTCACTGAACCGGTGGCCACGCGCTTCGTGGTCTCGGCGCCGGCCTCGGCCACCGGCGGCGCCGCGTTCAACTTCACGGTCACCGCGCAGGACGTCAACCACAATTCGTTCCCCAACTACCAGGGAACCGTGCACTTCACCAGCACCGATGCCGCCGCCGTGCTCCCTGCCGACACCGCCTTGATCAACGGCGGGGGCGACTCTCGCCACCGGGGGCAGCCAGACCATCACCGCCACCGATACCGTGAACGCTACACTCGCCGGAACTTCCAGCCCGATTACGGTGTCAGCCACGGCAGTAACCCCGCCCTCGCCGGTGTCTGTCAACATTTCTAACTCGACTTACACGTTTACCTACTTCGATCCCCGTGCGTACCAGGACTTGGGCGTCGTCAACGTCCTGGTGAATAACTTCCTCGATGGCCGCCACGCCTGTTACCTGGCCTACGTAGTAGCCACTAACTCTCTGGTCCTGGTCGATGACGCCGGAGACGCCGGCGGGCCCTATGCCGGGGCGCAGAACAGTCAGTGCGCCGTCTCCCTGGTCTCGGCCACGGGGGCCGGCGACACTCTGACTCTCGTATTGACTATCACCTGGACTACCAGCTTCGCCGGCGACAAGATCATCCACATGGCGGCCCGCGACATCGCGCAGAATAACTCCGGGTGGCATCCCCTGGGAGTCGTGCGCGTGCCGGGAGGCGCCCAAACAACGACCACTGCGGTAGTCTCGATGAGTCCCAATCAGGGAAGCGGCCTCGGCCCGAATCCATTCACCTTCAACTGGTCCGACACCCTGGGGTCCCAGGATCTGGGAGTGGAGAACATTCTCGTCAACAGTTCGCTCGACGGCCGCCAGGCCTGCTACCTGGCCTT
>OMOG01000707.1:0-4308 GCA_900290305.1 Candidatus Sulfopaludibacter sp. SbA4 | reverse complement strand
CCGCCAATCCCGCGACCGCTGCCGGCAACAACCTGTCGCTGACTCTGAACATCGCATTCACCGCGGCCTTCGCGGGAAACCGCGTCATCTACGTAGCCGCCCGCGACGTCAACGAAGCCAACAATACCGACTGGCACGCCATGGGCACCTGGACACCCCGGTAAAACAGGGCCGTGAGTCATTTTCCCTCCCGTTTACGTTGAAGGAGATAGGAGGGGTTCATGAAAACTGCCTGCCTTCTGTCCCTGCTTATCTGGGGCGCTCCGCTTGCCGTGGCGCAGTTCACCCAGCAGGCCGGCCCGCTGAGGGGCAACGATTACGTGGGACCGTCGGGTCAGGGCTATTCCGGCGCGCTCTCCGCGGATGGAAATACGGCCCTTGTCGGTGGGCCATTTGACAATTACCCAACCGGCGGCGGATTTACCGGCGCCGCCTGGGTCTACACCCGCAGCAATGGTGTGTGGTCGCAGCAAGGCCCAAAGCTCGTCGGTACCCACGGCCTGTTGGCCGCCCAAGGCTGGTCCGTCGCCCTTTCCGCCGACGGCAATACGGCCCTTTTGGGCGGACCTCGCGATGGCATAGACGGCCACGTTGGCAACGGAGCCTTTTGGGTGTTCACGCGCAGCAATGGCGTCTGGAGCCAGCAAGGCGGCAAACTCGTTCCCAGCGACGTGTCGCCCGGCGCCTCGCCCACCAGCGGAGTGGGCCAGTCCGTCGCGCTCTCGGCCGACGGCAACACGGCGCTCGTCGGTGGTCCCGGCGATAACAACTCCACCGGAGCCGCGTGGGTATTCACCCGCTCTGGCGGGGTCTGGAGCCAACAAGGCGCCAAATTGGCCGGTACCGGCGCGGCAGGCCCCGCGTCCCAGGGCGATTCCGTGGCGATCTCCGCCGACGGGAATACGGCTTTGATCGGTGGACCCCTGGACAACACCAACGCCCAGTCCGGCTACGCCACCGGCGCCACATGGGTATTCACGCGCTCCGGCGGCGTTTGGAGCCAGCAAGGCGCCAAACTGGTCGGCACCGGCGCGTCGGGCGGAGCGAACCAAGGCTTTTCCGTCACGCTTTCCGCGGATGGGAATACGGCCGTCGCCGGTGGACCGTCTGATACCCTGGTGATGGAACTGGTGGGACCAACCTGCAATTCCGGGTACGCATTCCTGCCGCTGAACTTCTTCTGGTTCGTCGCTAACGGTGCGGCGTGGGTGTTTACCCGCAGTAATGGCGTCTGGAGCCAGCAAGGCAACAAACTGGCCGGTACCGGGGGGGGATTCCCATCGTCCCAAGGCACTTCCGTGAGCCTTTCCGCCGACGGCAATCTACTCCTTGTCGGAGGCTCCCAGGATGGTCCGTCGAACGAGGGGTGCCCGGGTAATGGCGCCACCTGGGTCTTCACCCGCAGGAACGGCGCCTGGAGCCAACAAGGCAGCAAATTGGTCGAGGCCAATTTCAACGAGGGCCAAGGCCCGTATCAACAAGTTGAGGGGCTCTCGACCGATGGCGGCACGGCGCTGATCGGCGGGTTTGGCGACGTATTGAACGACTACGCGACTGGCTTCGAGACTATGACGGGGGCTGCCTGGGTGTTCACCCAGCCGGCAGCCTCGCACTTTGCGGTCTCGGCGCCTGCCGCGGCCGCCGCCGGCGTCTCCTTCCCCTTCACGGTGACCGCGCAGGACGCCAACAACAACACCGTTTCGGGTTACCTCGGCACCGTGCATTTCACCAGCCCACATCCGGCAACCAGACCATTACCGCGACCGATGCCGCCGTTGCAACAACTACCGGAACCTCGGGTGTGATTGCGGTCAGCTCGTCGGCGCACTTCGCGGTCTCGGCGCCCGCCTCGGCCATGGGCGGAACCCCGTTCAACTTTACAGTGACCGCGCTCGATTCTTCCAACCACACACAGACCGGCTACTCCGGCACGGTACACTTCACCAGCAGCGATCCCCGGGCTACGCTGCCCGCCAACGCCACCCTGGTCAACGGAATCGCCACCTTCTCCGCGGCGCTCCGGACGGGAGGCAACCAGACCATCACCGCTACCGATACGGCTAGCGCCGCAGTCAGTGGAACCTCCGCATTTATTGCCGTGACAGCCCTGACCCCGCCCTCGCCGGTGTCGGTGACTCCGGCGGCCGGGAGCGCGTCTAACTCCACTTACACATTCGTCTTCACCGATCCGCGCGGATACCAGGATCTGAGCGTGGTCGACATCCTGGTGAACGATTTTCTGGATGGCCGCCACGCCTGCTACCTGGCCTACGCCGTAGCGCAAAACACGCTGTATCTGGTGGATGACGCGGGAGACGCCGGCGGGCCGTTCGCGGGATTGCAGAACAGTCAGTGCGCCGTGACTTTGGTATCGGCCAACGGAAGCGGCAACAATCTGAACCTGGTGCTATCGATTGCCTGGAGCGCCAGCTTTGCCGGCGACCAAATCATCTTCATGGCGGCCCGCGACGTGCAACAGGACAACTCCGGGCTGGCAGCCGCTGGGAGTCGTGCGCGTGCCGGGAGGCACTCAAACCACGGCCACCGCGGTGGTGGGGATGAGCCCCAACCGGGGAACCGGGCTCGGCCCCATTGCATTCACTTTCAACTGGTCCAATACCATGGGCGCTGCGGATCCGGTAACCCAGAACATTCTCATCAACAGTGACCTGGATGGCAGGAATGCCTGTTACATGGCCTACTTACACTGCGCGAATTGTGCCCCCACCGACGTTGTAGTTCTGCAGAACGACAGCGGGACCGCATCGACGCAGGGATCGGGTCTCGACCAGAACGTGAGCCTCAGCAACAGCCAGTGCACCGTGAGTTGGGGGTCCAGCCCGGTGACCGCTTCCGGCAACAACCTGTCGGTGACTCTGAACCTGACGTTCACCCCGGCATTCGCCGGGAGCCGCGTGTTTTACCTGGCCTCGCGCGAACAGAACGACGCCAATAATACAGGCTGGCACGCGGTGGGAACGTGGACCCCGCAATGAACGTCACACATTGGTGGTGCTTAGGGGTGTCCGGCTTTCGCTATTCTTCTGTCTGCTTCCCAACGCCTGGGCCCAGTTTGTCCAGCAGGGCGGGAAACTGGTGGGTTCCGGCGCCGTGGCCTCGCAGCAAGGCTGGTCCGTAGCGATTTCGGCCGACGGCAATACCGCGATCTCGGGCGGCTTCTCCGATTCGGGCGGCAACGGGGCCGTCTGGATTTTCGCCCGCGCCAATGGCGCTTGGGTGCAGCAGAGCCCGAAACTCGTGACTGACGCGGGGTCCCAATTAGGTTCGTCGGTGGCCATCTCCGCGGATGGGAACACGGCGATTGCGGGCGGCATGTCCGACAACAACGGCATCGGCGCGGCCTGGGTTTTTACGCGCGTGAACGGAGCGTGGAGCCAGCAGGCCAAGCTGGCCGGCGGCGGCGCCGTGGGCGCGTCGGGGCAACAGGGCACGGCGGTCGCGATTTCCGCCGATGGAAATACGGCGCTGATCGGGGGCCCCGGCGATAACAACAACGCCGGCGCCTTGTGGGTCTTCACACGAACCAACGGGGCATGGAGTCAGCAAGGCGCAAAGCTCATCGGCTCGGGTGCGGCGGGATCTACGGGCGCGCAACTCGGGACTTCGGTGGCACTTTCCGCCGACGGCAATACCGCCGCGGCCGGAGGAATCGGAGACAACGAACAATCGGGCGCGGTATGGGTCTACTTCCGCAGCGGCGGGGTATGGACCCAGCAGGGTGTGAAACTCACGGGCAGCGGCGCTGTCGCAACGGCAGGCACAATCGTACTCCAGGGCACGTCGGTGGCCCTCTCGGCCGATGGGAACACTCTGATTGAAGGGGGCATCGACGACAGCAATTTCGTCGGAGCGGTGTGGGTCTTTACGCGGACGAATGGCGCATGGGCGCAGCAGGGCGGAAAACTGGTTCCGAGCGACGCGACGATTTCCGTGGGCAATTCGGTATCGCTTTCGGCCGACGGGAACACGGCCGTCATCGGCGGCCCGTTCGCGGGCAATGCCGCCGGAGGCTTCTGGGTATATACTCGCGCGGGCGGCGCGTGGGCGCAGAGAGGAATCCAGCAGTCCGGCGCCGGCGCGGCGGGAGCGGCGCAGCAGGGCACGTCGGTCGCGATCTCCGCGGACACAAGCACCGTGATCGCCGGAGGTCCAGCAGATAATGCCGGACTGGGAGCGGTCTGGGTATTTACGGAACCGGCGGCAACGCAGTTCACGGTCTCCGCTCCGGCATCGGCGACCGCGGGCTCGCCGGTGAACTTCACGGTAACGACGTTTTCGGGATACACG
>OMOG01000711.1:870-1773 GCA_900290305.1 Candidatus Sulfopaludibacter sp. SbA4 | reverse complement strand
CCGAACGGGCGGCTGGTGAGCCGGCGGGTGGCGCGAATCAGTTGGGCCAGCACGTGCGGCGGCGCGGAGCCCGCGGCGAGCAGGCCGAGAGCGCCGGCGTCCGATACGGCTGCGGCGAGCGGGGGCGCGGCGATGAATCCCATGCCGGCGGAGACGAGGGGTCTCGCGATTCCATAGCCGGTGGTCAATCGGGTGCGCAGCATTTGGTTCGCATCGCTCATTTTACACGAGGGGCCGGCGGCGTTGCCGAGTGAAAGTTTACTTTCACTTTTTGCAGGACGTTTTGTGTAGAATCAGTGAGTTACAAGAAATGGAGTGAAAGTTTAGTTTCACTCTTCGAATNNCGCGCACGGAGGGATCGGGGGGCTTGCGGTAGATTTCTTCGAGCCAGGAATCGACGCGCGATTGCAGGCTGGCGATATCGGGCGAGGTGAGGATCTCGACATCGTCGTTAGCTTTGCGGGCGTCGTCATGGGCCTTGCGCAGGTCGGCGCGGAGGCGGTTGACGGCGTCGCGGATGAGGGCGGCGTTCTCGGGGACGATGGCGACCCACTCGCCCGAGATCTCGATTTTTTGATCCTGGATTTTGGGCTGGAGTTGACGGAAAGTCTCCGGCGAGATGCGGATGACTTCCTTCAGTTGATAGTATTCGGCGCCGAGTTCTTTGACGTTACGGATGATTTCCCCGGCCCGCTGCGGGCTGAGGCCGGCATATTCGACGCAAAACTGGTCCCAGTTGCGGCCGGTAAGTTTGTAAGCGCCGGTTGCCTGGATCATGGCGAGGGTCTCGGCCCGTGCGGCGGCACATTTGCTGGAGATGGCTCCGAAGGCCTGGGTACGTCCGATGCAGGTACCGAGGTCTATGTAGTCAGTGGTTTTGGGTTCCATATCGATACACGAAAA
>OMOG01000711.1:0-860 GCA_900290305.1 Candidatus Sulfopaludibacter sp. SbA4 | reverse complement strand
AGCGGCCCTCGCGAAATTCGCGGGACCGCTCGCAATTCCCTTCCTGATTTAAAGCTAGCAGGCGATTGTTGCGATGGTCCGTTCGAAATGAACTAAGTGATTGAAAACAGGACGAAAATATTCCGGGAAAATTTGTGACCCGGAAAAATCAGGAGATCAGAATTGCTAGGATTGGTTCTCACCGCTCGCGCGGGCGCCCCTGCATTTCACGTCACGTCTGAGCACTTCGTTCATGTAGGTTTGATACTTTTTCCCGCGGCCTCGAAACCAGGCGACCGCATCGGCATCCACACGTTCCCCGCGCTGCTTCCTGGTCACTGCGGGTGCGCCGGCCCACGCGGGAGATACCATCGTGTTGTACTGCTCGGGACTGGGTGCGGTCAGTCCCGCGGTGGCGGACGGCGCGGCGGCGGGCGCGGACTCGGTGACCACGAACGACGTGCAACTGCCGATCGGCGGCCAGGCGGCGGGGGTGGTGTTTCACGGGTTGTCGGCGGGATTCGCTGGCTTGTACCAGGTGAATGCGGTGGTGCCGGCGTGCCGGCGGGTGCGCCCACGGGGAGTGCGGTGAATGTGACTCTGAGTATTGCGGGGCAGACGAGTCCGGCGCTGAGTATTGCGGGGCAGACGAGTCCGGCGGTCACTATGGCGGTTCAGTAGAGATTAACCCGGACAAGCGCCGAGACGCCCGGAACGGGTCCGCAAACCGGAAGTCTCGACGCCGCCGGGCTAAGAGCCCGGCGGTGACAGGCGACAAAAAACGATCGCCTGTCCCACAGAGCAGCAGAGCCGCAACCAAAGACGGTGTAGCAGGAGCGAGAATTCAGCAGCCTGAAGCCAGAATCAGCAAGCGGGGGCCC
>OMOG01000717.1:2010-3055 GCA_900290305.1 Candidatus Sulfopaludibacter sp. SbA4 | reverse complement strand
AGCTACGGTCCATTTCATGCTGGACCACGAGCAGCAGATCATGGTCGGTCCTGGCACGCAGCACACGGAGTTTTTGGGTGTTGCTTGACATCTTCACGGCACTCCTGACTATCAGACGCAGAATTTTCGGCTTTGGTTCAATCTTACGGTAAGCAGCCGGTTAGGGAACCGATCCAGCGCCGTCTCCTCACTGTTTAAGACGATGCAGGAGGGCATCGGTTAGCGGCCGCTCTTACTTGCCGGTTCGACCCATGGGAGCATTCCATAGCGTACCGTCGAGGAACTCTACCGTAACGACGCCGAGTGCAGGCTTGCCAATCGTCTTACCCGATGTGCCGGCGATCTGAATTCGGTTCCAGACATCCGCAACGCTGACGGAGAGCCGCTTTTTTTCACCCGGCCCCATGAGGATCGAGCTGGGTTCCAGCGCGACTATTTCGACTTTGGTTCCATTCGAAATCGTCTGCTGAAAGGCAACCGCCGCGATGCCCTTCCCGGATTGGTTCTTGACCGTGACAAACTGTCTGCGGCCGGAGCCGGCGCGGAACACGCCCGGAATGAGATTCACAATCACGATCGGGCTATCGGGATAGCTTTGGATTTCGAAAGGAATGGTCTGTGCCTGGGCTGGAGTGCAGAAGAGGAACAGGGCCAACAGCAGTGACATCTTCGTGCCGGCGATTATTCCCGCCGCAGGCGGAACGTGTAGCGCAGCATGAGCGTGTGGCTGGCGGCCGTGGCGCCATAATCCGTGGAGTACAGGTACTGCACGAAGAAGGCGGGGGTGAAGCGCCAGCCGGCGCCGAAGTCGGAAAAGCGGTTGCCGTAGGTATAGCCCGCGGTGCCGGATGGGAAGAACGAATCCTGCACCATGGTTTGTTGGCCGTACCGGTCGGGAAACAGATCGACCGTCAGGTTTTGCGACTGCCACACGTTCATCAGCGAAGCGCTCACAAAAAGGTGGCGCGAGAGGTTGGCCTGGATGGCGGCATGCAGCGAGAAGAAGTAAGGGTTGGCATCGCCGTTCTGCAAGGTGTGGCCAGTC
>OMOG01000717.1:0-2000 GCA_900290305.1 Candidatus Sulfopaludibacter sp. SbA4 | reverse complement strand
CGCTCGGAGCGGTCGCGCTGGTGGGAAGCAACGGCATCGGTACGGAGCAGGTCATCCTGCAGAGAAATGCCGAGCCACGATGCCGCGAGCCCATAAGAAAGGCGCGGCGCGATCGCACCGCGCAGCCGCAGGCCTAATTCGGAAGAGTGTCCCGAGGTGCGCGTGGAGTTGACACGGTTTCCGTCGTCCCCCGTGCCGCTCTGTCCGGTATCGTTAGCCGAAATGAGAGCGTAACGATAGAAAAGCCCCAGTTTGGAGTTCCTGGTCAGGTCTTTCGAGAAGCCCGCGGTGAGGCGCGTCTGATGGATATCGGACGCGGACTGGGCGATGCCGGAGTCGAAGGTGGCGCCGGCCAGGGAACCGGTCCCCTTCAGCGATTCCAGCTCGACTCCGAAGCTGCTCGAACCGAACCGGCGAGCGAGCACCAGCGCACCGGAGTAAAAGGTTCCCGTGGAGACATCGACCGTTCCCACGCGCGACACCGACGCGCTGCCGCCGACCGTGAAGTTGCTGCCGGGGACCGGGCTGAAGAGCGAGAACTGCGGGGACAGGCTGTAATCGCCGGGCAGCGTTCCGCCCGGGCCGAAAGCGCCCTGGTATTCCTGCAGGCCGCGGAGACCGCTGACGGAGGGCAGAACAAAAACGCGCCCCTCACCGGAGGTGAATCCGGTGGCGTATGCCGGGTTCTCCAGGCTGTCGAGATGCGGTTCGGCGAACGCGTTGTAACGGTACACAAACGGAACCTGGCCGACATCGGAAAGGCCGGCGATATAGCGGTCGTAGACGCTGGCGGTGGATCGCGCCGAATCGGATTCATCGCTTTGCGGCGGGTTGCCGTGATGGCCGTCGGAATGTTGATCCGGCTGCTGCCCGTCCGGCTGCTGCGGCTTCGGCGGGGACGGCCCGCTTCCATTGGCAACCGCCATGGGGGGATGTTGATCGTGATCGTCGTCCACTCGGCCCACGAAGTGGAAGGCCTGGCCGGACTCGACCAGCACACCGCGGCCCGCCTCGATCAGGATCGTCTGGGCCGGATCCGACAGGCTGGTTACTTCCACCGCGCCTTCGTACACCACCACCTGGGTATCGCCCCGCGGCGACACTTCGATGCTGAATTCCGTGCCCCGCACGGCGATGGAGGCGGTAGGGCTGTTCATACGGTAGGGGTTCGGCCGACCCCCAAAGTGGTTGATGCGCACGCGCACCATTCCGCGCATGATGTCGAACAACTCGCGCAGCGAGGAAGCCTGCTGGAAGTCCTTCAGCACGATGACGGATTCCGGCTGCACGACGACCATGCTGCCATCGCTCAGGTCGATGACCACGCGGCCGCCGCCGCGGGTGTCGATCCGGTCGCCGGGGTTCAGGACGTATCCCGCGGTAAGGCCGGTTGGAACGCTGTCGCCGCTATAAATCAGGCTCAGGCCGCTCACGCTGGCCGCGCGGGCGACAACGGGTCCGGTTTGGGCGGGCGCGATGGTGGTGAGGAGGAGGAAGAGGGCGAGAGCGGCGAGCACAGGTTTTCGACGCGGAGGCGCAGAGCACGCGGAGGAAGACGCGGAGAAAAGCAAGAGTAAGTCAAAACCTGAGAGCGCAGAGGGGGCGGAGAAGAAGGCAGCCGAGGGGTGGCTTCGGGGGGAGGAATTCGGACCGAGTGAA
Source organism: Candidatus Sulfopaludibacter sp. SbA4 (assembly GCA_900290305.1). Taxonomy (GTDB): domain Bacteria; phylum Acidobacteriota; class Terriglobia; order Bryobacterales; family Bryobacteraceae; genus OMOG01. The sequence continues at coordinate 341 of OMOG01000717.1, read as the reverse complement.
ACATGGAATGAAGAGCACTCCCTCGCTCGCCAAGGGCGAGTAACGGTCGTGGCTCCGACTGGCCGTGTAGTGGCTCCGAACGGAGCTGCGCTCTGGGTCGCCGGTTTCACGCGATATCCAGTGGCCTTTCAGCAGATTCGTTTTCCGTCTCCAATTCGCTTTCACCCTCGGGGTCCGCGGCCCCGTGCAACTGGTATCGGGCGATGAGCCGCTGGATGGTTCGCCGGTCCAGATCCAGGATGGCGGCGGCCCGCCGCCGGTTCCATCCAGTCTCCTCCAATATTAGTTGCAGATAACGGCGCTGAAGTTCCACCATCGTGGGGCGATCGGCGATCAGCCGC
>OMOG01000718.1 GCA_900290305.1 Candidatus Sulfopaludibacter sp. SbA4 | reverse complement strand
TAGGCCAGCAGCAGGCCGGCGTTTTTGCTGCGCGCGCGGGCGGCTTCGAGGCCGAATTCCGGGTCGAGGAGGATGGCGCTGGCGTGCGGCGTCAGGACCTTGCTGACGGCCACTTTGAATTCGCTCATCACTTCCGGGGTGATTTCTTTGACGTCCACGCCGCGGCCGGCGGCGAGCGATTTCTGAAGACTGCCCCGCTGGTCCATGGCGGCGGCGGCGATGACGCCCCGCGGGTTGGACAAGGCTTTCATGCGGGCCAATTTTCCCTCTGATATGGTCATGCGGCCATTATCGCGCGTTTGGGGGCGGCGTGCGGCCAGGGGTTCAATGACCGCCGTTGCCGCCGCGGCGCAGGGCGTCGATGAAGCCGTCCAGCTTGTTTCCCAGGCTCTCCAGCCTGACCTCCAGAAGTTGATGCTTCTCCTCGGTGAGCAACTGCGCAGCCGCAAGCTGCGTCATTTTCTCGTCCCAGCGCGCATCCATTTCCTGACGCCGCCGGCGCTCGTTGCGGAATTCGCGAACCCCCAGCCTGACGGCCCGGTCCAGGCGTTTATCGATGCGCTCCATAGCGCGCTCGTGGCGCTCCATAGCGCCGTCGTGGCGCTCGAAAGCGCGGTCGTGCTCGGCGATAGCGTGGTCGTGCTGGGCGGCCCGCTCTTTCGCCTCGGCTTCCGCCTGGGCATGCATCACGGCGATTTGGGCCAGTTGGTCCAGGATAAATTCCATGGTCCGCTCGACGTCCATTCAATCACCTGGGGACATTATCGCGCATTTCCGGGGCGGCGCGTCAGAACCGCATGGGCTGGGTGTAGCCGGTCATCTCCAGATAGCCGGCGCCGGCGAAGGAACCGGAGTAAGTCACGGCGCCCTCCCAGTAAGTGGGAGCGGCGCGATCTTCGGAGACGATCTCCTGATCGGGGATGGCGGGCGAGCACTCGAGCGACAGATTCAGCGAGGGGACGCGGATGCGCCACTGAGTGGGATATCGGGCGCCGGTCTTGGGGCTGGTCCAGTAAGCGGCGGGTTCGAGCGCGAAATCGGCGCGCTCGAGGTGAGTCGCGCGGCCATCGCGGCCGATGTAAGTTCCCGCGGAGTGGGGATCGATGCTGCCATCGGTGCGGCGGAGCTGGAAGAGCATCAATTCGGTGTCGTTCTCCAGTTGGATGCTGAACCAATCCCAGCCCTGCTGGGAAGATTCGAGCTGGTTGGAAAACCACTCGTGATCCATCCACGCGGCGCCGGAGACGGGGGCGCCGTTGAGTGTGCCTTCCACGGCCAATCGCGGGAAGGAGACGTAGTAAGACGCGTTGCCGGGGCCTTCGCCTTTTTGGCTGATCCCGTTTTCGCCCTCGATGACGGCCGGCTTGAGCGGTGACAGGCGGAGGCTTAGGCGGATGTCGGCGGCGATGGCGGTGAGTGTCTGGGCGTTGGACGACTGGTCCCAGCGGACATCCCAGTTGCCGTTCCAGATGCGGCCTTCGGGGAAGCTGATGCCGGCGATTCCGGGGCCGGCGCGATTGAGGCGCGTGGCGTAGCGGAAGCGGCGGGCGTCGATATCGGTTAGGGCGAGATGCGCGAGGTAGAGGTCGTCGATGCGCCACGCGGAGCGGTTGGCGGAAGGCCCGCGGCGCTCGGCACGGCGGAAGAAGACCAACTCGAAGCCGTAGCGGTGGCCGTCGCGCGCGCGGACGTTGCCGGTGTAATACCACCATTCGGTGCGGAACTCGGGGTGGTCGAAGTGGTCGCGCGGGAACTGGTAATGGTAGCCGGGGACGGCCTGCCGGAAGTTGGCAAATGCGAAGAGGAGAAGGAGGAGCGGCATCGGCTACAGGTATTGTAGCGAGAGCGCAGAAACCTAGGTGACCGCGTGCTTGACGCGGAGGCGCGGAGCACGCGGAGGAAGACGCGGAGAAGAACAAAGTCAAAACCTGAGCGCGCTGAGGAAGCGGAGAGCGCTGAGATTATGACTGATGGCGCCGTTCGGGAGCGGGCCGGATGGCGCTGACCTACTGGGCGCAGGATGGCGCGACGGCGTTGTACCTGGATCGCAGGAAGGACGCGGCGGCCGGGGATTGGATTGGCGCGAAGTTCCGGTTGATCATCTCCAGGAACGGGTCGAGGAAACGGCCGTACTTCTGCAATTGCGGGACGTCGCCGGTGGTAAGCGCTGTCTCTATGGTCTCGCGCATGGCGGGAGAGAGAATTTCGATGCGCCCGACGAATACACGCGAGATTCCCGTGGGCGCGGGTTGGATGGCCAGGGGGAGCAGTGAGTCGACCTTGGCCCGGGGGACGATGTAGAAGACCCGCATGCCTTCTTCAAACCAGGAATCGCGCCAGGTCTCGATCATCGCCGCCGCCTCTTTCGGATACAGTCCGAATTCGACCAAGGTGGAGGCCAGGTTCGCGCGCAGGGTCTCCAGGTCGCCGGTCAACTCGGGCGTGTCGACCCGGGCCGAGCGGTCGTCGAGGTGGGGGATGAAGCGGTAGCCGATCTTTCCGCTGCGATTCTCGAAAAGGATCATCGCGGGGATTGGTTCGGAGCCGGCGTTGCGGACCTCTAGCCGTCCATCGCTCGCGAATGCCGGGCGGACGGGCGGGGAGAAGCTGCCGACGCCGCGGTAGAAGATCATCTTCTCGTCCTGCTGTCCGATGCGGAGGGAGGAGGCGTCGGTGTTACGGGCCGCATAATAGTGACTCGCAGCTTTTCCGGTGGGAAACGCGGGGTCATCGCCGGGAAGCAACTCGACGGGGTTCCAGGCGATCTGCGAATACACGTCCTGCGCGGGAGTGCCGGCGCCGGTTTGTGGGTACCACTCGGTGATGCGGCCCTGCGGGAAGGCGACCTTCACGGAGAGAGTCATGGGGCGCGGGGTATAGAAATAAAGGACGGGGGTTTCCATACGCACGAGGGACGGGCCGACTTCGAATTTCCGTTGCAGTCCGTGGAGGACAAAGCAGGGGAGATCGGACGGTCCGGCAAGCGGCGACCAGGGGACCGGGTTTCCATCGTCTCCGGCTACGGAGGTGAAGGTACCCCACTCGTGGGCAATCAAAGCGGCGGGCGCGGGAGCACCTTCGGCGGCGAAGGCCGGCGCGGCCAGCAACAGGGCGACAGCGGTTTTCAGAACATACATCAGGCATCCCTCCTGGGATTGGAGGGAAGACGCAGAGGGCGCGGGAACTGTTAACGGAGGGGAAAGCGCTATGACGTGGCGGTTTGGACCTTGGGCCGGCCGTTCCGATTGTTCCAGCGGAGCCAGGCGGAACGTACGATCCGGTTCACTTCCGCTTTATCGAACGGTTTGGAAAGCACGTCGTAGGCGCCCAGGTTCAGCGCCTCGGCCCACAAACGATCGTCCGCCAGCCGCGAGGTGACGACCAGAAAGGGCGGGTCGGGCAAAGACAGGACGCGGTCGAGCATCTCCTGCCACAGGCCCGGCCGGAGATCGGTGTTGCAGAAGAAAATGGGAATCCGGTTGACGCGCAGGGACTCGAGCGCGGATTCGACCGTGGGGGTGGAGGCGAGAGTCCATTCGGAACCAAAGATATCGCTCAAGGAAGCATGGTCCGCTTCAACGGGATCGAGATTGAGTACGGTGATCAGGTTGGCGAGATCGGTTTGCATAGAAGGGCCTCCACGTATCAGCTTCGTTCGTTGGCGCTGGACGGTTTGCTGCCGACACGACGACACGGGCGGCGAACAATGTGGGGTTTGGTTCGCGAGTCAACTAAACCGTACGAAAAATACTGACTTGGTAGTCTTAGGGTAGCATCAAGGTTATATTAAGTCAATACTTTTCGATTTTGTATTTATCCGTATATTTTATTACGGGACATTCTTATTTGCGGGTGCCCGGCACAAGCACAAATGGGGGTACTGTCAGTGCAGCGTGGGATAATCCGACACGGCGGGTTTAATCGTGCCGCAGCGCTATCAGGGGATCGATGCCCTCGCGGGAAGATAACTCGCCGTTAGCGCTACAGCAACCAATAAGAGCGAGATAACTAAGAAGGTGGACGGGTCAGTAGGCTCGACGCCAAACAGTAAACTGGAAAGCAAGCGGGTCAATCCAAATGCGCCGATTACGCCGGCGCCCCAGCCGATAAAGGTCAGTTTCAGCGCATCTACCAGCACCATGGCGAGCACCTGGCGGTGGTGTGCTCCGAGGGCCGTGCGGATCCCGATCTCTTTAGTTCGAGCTTCGACCGAATAGGAAAGCACTCCATAGAGCCCGATGGCGGCCAGGCAGGCGGTAAACGCGCCGAAGAGGCCCAGCAGCAGCATCTCGAATCTGCGCGTTGCCAAAGTGACTCGAAGCATTTCTTGCATGGTCTGAATCCGGTACACGGGCTGCTCCGGATCTAAAGAAGCGACGGCGGCACGGACCGCGCGGCTGAGAGCGCTTCGACCGGCGGAGTGACTCAGGGCACCCGGCCGCAGCACGAGATCCATCTGAGCCACAAACCGGCCTTGCGGATAGTGGATATAGATGTATTCGCCTGGCCTGGCATCCATAGCGGGACATACATCCGAAGCGACTCCGACGATCTCCGCGTGGATGCCCTCGGGCGGCCCGAATTGGATAGTGAGCCGCTTCCCGATGGCCGACTCACCGGGCCAATACTTACGCGCCATACTCTGGCTGACGATGACCACCGGCGGTGCGCCGGTACGGTCGGTCTCGCGGAAGGCGCGGCCCTGGACCAGATCAATTCCCATGGCCTGGAAGTAGCCGGGGTCGATGCGGCGGATATCGGCCTTCAGGGGGTGGCCGGCCGGCGGTTCCGGCCGTCCGTCGATCCGGAATGCGTTGTCGAAGCCACCGTCGGAAAAGGGCAGTCCGTCGATGGCGCCCACGGCACTCAGTCCCGGAAGGGCGCGGAGGCGGTCGAGCACCTGCTTGTAGAAGGCGTTCTGGCGCTCCACTGAGTCATAGCGGGTGGGCGAGAGTGCCAGCCGCATAGTGACTAATCCCTGGGGGTCAAATCCGGGATTGACTGCCGACACGCGGCGGAAGCTTTCGATCATCAATCCGGCGCCGATCATGAGGACCAGCGCCAGGGCGATCTCGGCGATCACCAGTGTGGTGCGGGCCGAGTAACTGCCGGCCCCGGAAGAAATCGAACGGTCACTCGATTTCAATCCTTCCTGCGGATCGGCCTTGGACGCGGCCAGCGCCGGCAACAGGCCGGAGAGCATTCCCGAGGCGGTGGCTGCCAATCCCGCAAAAGTGAGTACCCAGGCATCGATGTGAATCTCCGACGCGCGCGGGATCTCATCGGGGGCGAGTCTCAGCAGCGCGCGCACGCCCAATTCCGCGATCAAAAGACCGGCGGCGGCGCCTGCCAGCGCCAACAGCATGCTCTCCGTGAATAACTGCCGGA
>OMOG01000723.1:13841-48968 GCA_900290305.1 Candidatus Sulfopaludibacter sp. SbA4 | reverse complement strand
TGAAGCTCTGCGAGGCGGTTCTGGCCCTCATCGAGCAAAAGCGCGCGGAAACCGGCGACGAGTCCCTGGGGGCCGACATCGAGCGGGTACTCGTCGATTCCCAGTTTCAGGAGCTCGAACAGGAAATTCTGGAGAATCCCGGGGCAATCGAGCCCTGGCTCATCCGGCGGCGGCGTGGCGAGCAGTAGCTTTCGAATCCTCCCTGCCTTCTCACTGATTGCCGTATCCGTCCTGGCGGCCGCCGGCACATCCCAGTGGGTGTACTTCGGGCCTGACCACAAACTCCGCTACCGCACCGACGGCCGCGGCAATCGCATCATGGACTTCTCCTTCGCGGGCTTCCAGGCCGGCGGAGTGAAACTTCCCACCGCGCCCGTTGCAAAGACTCTCAGCCCTGTCACCGGCGATAACACTGCACAAATCCAGTCAGCCATCGATGCCGTGTCCCATCTCCCACTGACTGCCGAGGGCCTGCGCGGAGCCGTCCTCCTGCGACCCGGTTCTTTCGACGTCGCCGGCGCCGTCACCATCTCCGCCAGCGGCGTGGTCCTCCGCGGCAGCGGATCGGGCGACGGAGGCACTGCCATCCGGCTCACCGGATCGCCGCACCGCTTCCTGGAGATTCGCGGCTCCGGAACGTGGGACGCCGTTGCCGATTCGGCGCGCATCACCGATGCTTACGTTCCCTCGGGCGCCGACTCGTTCCACGTGGACAAGGCCGCCGGATCCCATGTCGGAGACTCCGTGCTGGTCCGCCGTCCCGTAACGGATGCATGGATCCACTTCATGCACATGGACACCTTGGTTCGTGACGGCAAGCAACAGACCTGGATCAAGGCCGGCAGCTTCATCCGCACCGACCGCGTAATCCGGTCTATCTCGGGTAACCTTATCGCGCTGGATGTTCCGCTCAGTGACTCCATCGATTCCCAGTTCCTCAATCCGCCCGGCGCGACTGTGGTCCGGTACGCGTTTCCCGGCCGCATCTCGCAGGCCGGCGTCGAAAGCCTGCGGATCGCCGCGCCCACTCAGGACGTCCCCATCACCGACAAGCAGTACACCGCGCTTATGATGGACGCGGTCATCGACGGATGGGCCAAAGACATCGCCATTCAGGAGACGCAGAACGGAATCGTCATTGGCGCCGGCGCCAAGCGAGTCACTTTGGACAGCGTGCGCATTGTCCATACCGTGCCCCATAGCGGCTCTGCTGCACCCGCCGATTTCTCGTTGTCGGGCACCCAGATCTTCCTCAGTCGCTGCTCCGTTCGCGGGGAAGGCACCTGGCCCATTGTGACTCAGGCCCAGGTGACCGGACCCATCGTAGTCCTGAATTTCACCAGCGACGAACGCGGAGTCGCACCGCACCAGAGATGGGCCACGGGCCTGCTGGTGGATAGCTCGCAGTTGTCGAACTCCACGGAACGCACGCCGGGGATAGCGTTTTCCAACCGCAAGACGGCCGGGTCGGGCCACGGCTGGGATATCGGCTGGGCCGTGGCCTGGAACGTCACGTCTCCGTTCCTGCTGGTCGAGCAGCCGCCCGGAACCATGAACTGGGCGATCGGCTGTACCGGCAAGCCGGTGAGCGCCGGCGAGCCTTCCGGCATCTTCGATTCCCCGAATTCGCCGGTCGCACCCGCCAGCCTCTACCTGGAACAGTTGCGCGAGCGCCTGGGCCAGTAGCACAGGCATTCTTGCCTGTGTCTTGCTTTCGGCTACACTATGCGGTGATGAAATCTCTCTGGATCGTTCCGGCGATTGCCGCCGCGCTGCTCCTGCCCGCAAGATCGCAACCCGCCAAGAACCCGTTTCTCGGCCGCTGGGATCTCACCGTTACCACGCCTCGAGGCGCCGCCAATCAGTGGATGGAAATTGTCGAGAAAGACGGAAAACTGGATGGCCGTATCCAGCCCGGCGGCGGGGCCGTACGGCCCATCGTTGCCGCAAAAATGGATGGGGCCCACTTGGTCGTGACCGTAACCGCGGCGGGCCGTGGGCCGGAGACCATCTGGGATCTCACCGCGGAAGGCGACAAGATCTCGGGCGTCCAGAAACGCGGCGATACTTCGGACACCCAGATCGCCGGCGTTCGCGCGCCCGAATTGAAGCGTCCCATGCCGAAGGCCTGGACCCCTCCGGAACCACTGTTCAACGGCAAGGACCTCACCGGGTGGGAGCCGGTGAACAATCCCGACCGCAGTAAGTGGGTGGTCGCGGACGGAACGCTGTTGAACCAGGACCGCGGCTCGAACATTCGCACCACGCGGAAATTCGACGATTTCAAGCTGCACATCGAAGTCAATTGCCCGGAGAAATGCAACAGCGGAATCTATCTCCGCGGCCGTTACGAGATCCAGGTGGGCACCGAAGGCGGAACCAACCCCAGCCACGAAATGGGCGCGGTCTACGGTTACTCTGCACCCGCGGTGGCCATGCCGCTCGGTTCGGGCGACTGGCAGACCTTCGGCATCACGCTGGTAGGACGCACGGTGACGGTGATTCGCAACGGAGTTAAGATTCACGACAACCAGGAAATGCCGGGTATCACCGGCGGCGCTCTCGACAGCCATGAAGGCGAGCCCGGCCCCATCATGCTCCAGGGCGATCACGACGGCGGAATGAAGTATCGCAACATCACGATTTCGGTGCCTAAATGACCGATGCCATATCCGAATACCAACGCTGGAAGCAGCAAGGCGAAGACCTGCGAATGAAGGCGAAGCACGCGATGGAGTCGCGCTTTCGCGAATTGCTTTCGGCGGCGGCGCAGATTGCCGAAGAGTACCGCGCGGATTTCGGCGGGTCGCTGAAGCCTCCGTCGCCGGTCACGGCCTTCCGTTACAAGGCCTCCGCGAAATCGAAAAGCAAGAAGGCCGCGAAGCCCAAACCGGCGCCGGAGCCGCCGGCTGCTCCGCCCGTCGCGGCCAAGCCGAGCAAGAAGGTACTCGGACTCCAGAAGCGCCTGGCCACTGCGAAGAAGAAGTTCGAAGACGCCAAGTCGGCGGGCCAGCCGACCAGGCCTCTTGAAGACAAGATTTACGAGATCGAAGACGAGCTTCGGCTAGCCGGGCAGGCTTAGGCCGAGAACCGATACCCCACGCCCCGCACCGTGTGAATGAATTTCGGATTCTGCGGATTCTCTTCCAGCTTCTGCCGCAGCCACGCGACGTGCACATCGATGGTCCTTGAAGACACGCCCGGCTGATATTCCCACACGCCTTCGAGCAGCTCGTCGCGCGAAACCACGTTGCCCCGATGATCCACCAGGTAGCGCAGAAGCTCCAGCTCTTTTCCCGCCAGGCTTACCGGCACGCCGCCCTTAGTCACGTCGGCCTTCTCGAAATCCACCTCCACGTTTCCGAACTGGAACCGCCCCATGGGCGCCAGCTTTTCCTTCTTCGCGCGCCGCAGCAAGGCTTCGATTCTGGCCAGCAGCTCGGGGGCCTCGAACGGCTTGGTCAGGTAATCGTCCGCCCCGATCTTCAACCCCACTACGCGGTCCACTAACTGTGACTTCGCGGTCAGCATGAGAACCGGGACATCTTTTCCATGGAAGCGCAGTTCCCGGCAGACTTCCAGGCCGCTCTTGCCGGGCAGCATCACGTCGAGAATAACCAGGTCGAACGCCTCGCCCGACGCTTTGGCCAGACCCGTTGGGCCATCTGTGGCGCTCTCCACCGTGTAGCCTTCCATCGAGAGAAGGTCGGACAAAGTGAGTACCAGGCCCGGCTCATCCTCCACCAGCAGAATGCGCGCGCTCATCCCGATACTCCCGCGGCCTCGGGAATCCGCACGATGAACTCGGCTCCCTTCATCGGCTCGCTCTTCACCCGTATGGTGCCGCCATGGGCCTCCACGATCTTCTTCACCAGGTTCAATCCCAGGCCCGTTCCGTGTACCTGATCCTGGACCGCGCGCTGCCCGCGAAAGAACGGATCGAAGATCTGCGCCTGCTCGTCCGCGGGAATTCCCGGCCCGCGGTCGGCCACGCGAATCTCCACCATGGTGCGCCCGTGGTCGGTGGCTTTGGAGGCGAAGATACCGATCCAGTTGCCTCCCTTGGCGCCGTACTTGGCGGCGTTGCTCAGCAGGTTCTGGAGCGCGTGCTTCAGCGCCATGGGATCGCCCAGAATGAGCGGCAGACCGGGCTCGATGGCCTTCTCGATCACGCAATGCGACTCGTCCATCACGGCTTTGCTGGATTCCATGGTGTCGTCGATCACCGACTCGACCGAGAGCGGCTCGGGCTCGTGGATCACCCGGCCGGCTTCGGCGCCGGCAAAGCGCAAGACCTGTTCGACGAGGTCTTTGAGCCGCCCGGATTCTTTCTGGATCAGGGCGCCGTAGCGCTCCACCTGCACCGGGTTCTGGGCCATTTTGCCTTGCAGGTTGTATCCCGCGGTGTGGATCACGGCGAGCGGCGTCCGCAGTTCGTGCGAAACCCCGGCGACAAAGCCCATCTGCAGCTCGGCCAGTTTCTGCGCGCGTTGCGTAAAGCGAATCAGCGCGGCCACGCTGGCCAACAGCAGCAGCAAGACGCCCGTGGTGAGCGCGAGATTGAGGCGCCGCGCGCGGGCGACCACCGCTTCGAGCGACCCGGCGCGATTGCGGACGAACATCTGCCAGCGTCCCGAACCGGGGGCCGGCCCGAAACCCGGTCCAGAGCCTCCGGGTCCGCGCCCGCGATTCGGGGGGCCGGGCTGGCGCGAATCGACCTGCACGTCGAAGAAGCTGACCGACGCATCGGCGCTGCCCGATATCTTCCTCGCGTCATCCGGATCGGACTCGTAAATCACTTGCGGCGGGTTGGTTTTCGTGACCACCGCCACCTGGTAATCGGCCAAATCGCGCTGCAGCATTTCCGGCAGAAGCGTCTCCCGCACGTACGCGGTGTTGGCTTCGAAGAGTACCCAGGCGATCTCCCTTCGGCTGAAGGGAGGCCGGGGAGGGCCGGGCCGAGGACTGCCGAAAACGGGCACCTCGAAGACCAGCGCGTCGCGTTCCGGAGGAGGGCCGGGCGGACGCCAACCGCGATCCTCGGGCCAAACCATTCCCTCCAGGCGATGTTTCAGGAGGCTCCAGCTTTCAGGCCAGTCCGCCGCCTCGATGGCCCCCGTGTTCAGGTCGAACGTGCGCAAAACCAGCGCACTCTCTTGGGGTATGGCGATGGCGATGCGGCGAAATACCTGGTGGTGCCGCGCGGCCGTTTTCCACTGCTCATAGCGGGCCGGCAACGCGGCTTCCACCTCCCGCGCGTCCGCGGGGTTGACCGGCAGGATGGCCCGCGCGGCGGTGGAAAGCTCGGAGTTGAAATCGCTGCTGAATCGATTCAGGCTCGCCCGCAGGCTGCCGCGAAGCCGTTCGCGCGCGGCGTCGCTGACTTCCCCGATCAACCGGTATTGAAAAATGCCGAGGACTCCGCAAAGGACAAACAGCGCGCCCACGAACAGCCACGAAAGCAGGGTGCGCGGTCTGCTTCTTTCCGGACTCATCGACCAGAAGCGCATGGTCCTCCTCTATCAACAGTACCCTTTATTGCACCGGCCAGGTGGCCGCAGTCTGCCATGGGGCCGGGGATCGGCGGGGCGAGGGTCGCGGCCGCGCTCTACTGCACCGACCAGGTGGCCGCCGCCTGCCAGCCTGTGCTGTTTCCGTCGCTGCGGTCGCGCCCCGCCAGGTAGATCACCCGATTGCCGGCGAAGGCGGATTTCAACGTGATATCGAGAGTCAGGGCCAGTGTGCCGGGCCCAGGAGCCACAACCGAACCCACGCTACTGACTTGGCACTGACTATTCTCGATGCTCGCCGATGTCCCGCTCAGCACCATAGACCCGGCATACGGACCGCCCGCATCGCCCGAGTCATCCACCAGGAGCAGCGTGTTGGTGGAAGCGACATACGCCAGATAACAGGCCTGCCGGCCGTCGATAAACTTGTTGATCAGCACATTCACTACGCCCAGGTCGCCCGCGCCGGCGGTGTCGGTCAAGGTGAACGTGAATTGCTTGTTGCTGCCTGCCGCGGCCGCCCATCGAGCCGGCGAGGCGCCCGTTACCGCGATGGTCACCGGCGCCGGAGGCGGTCCAGGCACCTGCCAGACGCCCAACGGCTGCCAATCCGAGTTGGCCAGGGACTGACTGACCGCGGCCACGAATACGATCCGGTCCCCACCAAACGCCGGCTTGAACGCGATGTTCAGCGTCAGGGTCAGGGTGGCGCCGCTACCGGCCGCCGACACCAGGTTGACGGCGCACTGACTGTTCTGGATGGTGCTCGAACTTCCCAGCGGCACCGAGCCGGCGTAGGGTCCTCCGGCGTCTCCGACGTCGTCCACCAATACGAGAGTACTCGACTGTACCACGTAGGCGAGGTAGCAGGCGTGGCGCCCATCCAGTGAGTTGTTGATCAGCATATCGACTACGCCCAGGTTCTGGTACCCGGCCGGATGCGAAAACTGAAATTGGAAACTCTGGCTGCTGGAGGCGCCCGACGACGGGGTGATCCCCACAGTCAGGGGAACATCGTTCACGATGAAACTGACGCTGGCCGTGGCGGCCGAGGGATCCTGGGTCGCCTGGTCGCTGCTGCCACTCGCCGCGTTCTGGATCACCGTCCCATCGGGCAGCGTGGGATCGACTGCCGCGGTCACCATCACGGTCTCGCTCTGTCCCGCTCCCAGCGACGGATAGGAAACCTGAACCTGATTTCCAGACGAATTGCAGACGGTTCCCCCGATCGCCGAGCAACTCACCAGTGACAGGCCGGAGGGCAGATTATCGCGGATTATCACGTTGGTGGCCACCTGGGTGGGGTCGGAGGTATCATTCACCAACTGCTGCGTGTAAGTCACATTGGAGCCCGCGGCGACGGGGGCACGGGGCGCGGGGGGCGGCGAGTTCAACGAAATCGACATGCGCAGGTTGACGAGTTTCTGCGGCACGGAAAAGTCGCGGTACCGCGGGACCGGGGCGGTGGCGCTGGCAATACCGATATCGCTGACAGGCGCCAGGCTGCCAGTCACCTGGATCTGATTCAGGTCTCCGGCGGCGGCGTTCAATACCAGCAGCGGAAACGTCCAGGTCTGGATGGCCGACGGACTGGACGCCAGCACGACCCAGGTTGCGGTCGTGGTTCCCTGGGTGACGGCCAACGGCTGATACGTTCCTTCCGGTTGCGATGCGCCCGCCACAGGGGATCCGCCCGCGCCGCTGGAATCGGCGGAGTATAACTGCGCCTGCGCAGCGCCTTCCGCGGGGAAGACCGGCGCTAACACCTGGACCGCGGCGGGTATGTTGGTCAGGGTAATGCGCAATCGAGTGACCGCGGGCTGGAACGAGCCGGCGCTGGTTTCCTGAAACAAAAGCGGTATCAGAGTCCTGGTTCCGCCGGTGGGCGGCGATGCCTGGCTCTTGGTGAACGCCAGCGACGGGGCGGCGTTGGCCATAGTCTGCCGGGGCGAAGCTATGGGAACTGTTATCAGGGCACTGACATTCAACTGGCCGGTGATTGGCGCGGGCTGCAGATTTCCCGGGGTTGCCAACAGGCTGGCGTCGGCACGCACCTTGGAAATCCGCAGAACGGCGGTGCCGTCGCCGGCGGGAGAAACCACAACACCGGGCCATTGGACAGAGTTATAACTCGTGACGACGGCATTCTGCGGGGCGCCGCCATTCACGGTCAATACGGCGTCGGTGACGAAGTCGGTCAGCGCGTTGGTCACGTTGGTATTCAGGATCAGAGTAAAGTCGGCTGTCAAAGGTCCGGCCAGCCCGCTGCAATTCACCACGTAATCCCCCAGCACCTCGGTGCGGCCTTCGAGCGCCACCTGGGGTACCGAGGGAACGCCGGCTGCGCAACTCAGGGTGGCGCCAGTTCCGGCCTGTGACACGGCAAATGGCTGATTGGCGAGGGTGAAGGTATCGGAGCGGCCCGCCAACGACGGATTCGCCGTCACGGTGAAGGCGACGCTGCCGTCTCCGGAGCCTCCGGCGGGAGCCGAGATGGTGATGAACGGCGAGGCGCTGGTAGCGGTCCAAACGCAGCCGGGCGGCGCCTGCACTGCGGCGGTACCGGGGCCGCCGGCCGCGGGAAACGACTGACTGGTGATGGGGAGCGAGTAAATGCAAGTGACTCCGCCCTGAGCGACTGCGAACGATTGCGCGCCGATTGAAATCGTGCCGGTGCGGCTGGTGCCGGCTGTATTCGCGCTCACGTTGTAGTTGAGCGTTCCGCTGCCGGTAAGGTTGTTGTTGGAAAACGTAATAAAGGACGCGCTGCTGGTGGCCGTCCAGGTGCAGTCGCTGCGGGAGGCGGTTACGGAGATGCCGGCGGAGCCGCCAGCGGCGCCGAAACTGGCGCTCGAAGGGGTCAGGATGAAGGTACACGGCTGGCCCGGCGAGTTGACCGTGAACGGCGCGCCGGCGGTGACGATAATGCCCTGAACCACCTTAATAGCGATGCTGCCCGCGCTGGAGAGCAGGGCGGCCGGGACCGCGGCCGTGAGTTCGGCCGCGCTCACGAAGGTTGTCGTCAGCGGCGTTCCATTCCACTGGACTGTGGCGCCGCTGGAGAAGCCCGTACCGTTCACCGTGAGAGTGAAATCACCGCTGCCTGCCGCGGCAGTGCTAGGGCTGAGGGAGGTGATTACCGGACCGGGATGGATCACCAGCGCGGAAGCCTTGAAGGTGGCCGTGCCGCCGAGTGAGTCTTTGACCGTTACTTGCACGCTGCTGTATGTCTTGGCGGCGCCGGCAGCCGGAGTTCCGCCGATCGCTCCGGTGGACGAGTTGATGGTCAGGCCGTTGGGCAGCCCGGACGCCGACCAGTTGTAGCTCCCCGAGCCACCCGTTGCGGTGCAAGCGACTCCGGCATAAGCGATACCTTCCTGACCATCCGGCAGCGTGGGGCAGTTGGGAACCGGCGGGGGATCGATCACCAGCGGCGCGGTATACTGGACAGCCAAGGCGCCGGCAGAGTCCTGGACGGTGACCGCCGTCGGGTAAGTGTTGTGGCTGCCGGCAGCGGGCGTGCCCGCGATCACTCCCGTGGATGAATTAATGGTCAGCCCGGTGGGCAATCCAGTGGCCGACCACGAGTAGGGTGGCGTGCCGCTCGCGACAGTGCAGACCACGGGGACGTAAGGCACCAATTCCTCGCCGGCAGTTACGGGGCAGGCTGGAAGGGCAAGAACTCCGATGGTCAGTGGCGGGATCGGGAGATTGCCGGTGAAACCGTTGGAATCGGTTACGGAGATCGTTACAGTGGAGTAAGTCCCGTGGCTGCCCGCGACTGGGACGCCGCTCACGGTTCCGCTCGACGCCCCGATCGTCAGCCCGGTGGGCAGGCCTTGGGCGGAGAACTGGTAGCCGGATCCCGAGCCGCCCGACGCGGAACACGTCACTGGACCGTAGGGCGCGGTTTCTTCTCCGTTGGGAAAACCGGGACAGAGAACGGACGGAGGGCTCAGGGCGGTCACATTGATATTGTCGATGACGGCGCCCGAGGTATTTCCGACACTGGTTACGATGGTCAGGGTGTCCATCACCACCGACGAATTCACACTGGGGATAGCCGTGAAGGAATTGGGCGTAGGCAGGCTGCCGGATTGGGATAGAACCGTGCTGCCTTGCCGAGAGCCCGTGATCGTGTAGTTGAGGGTGCCCGCGGTTTCGAGATCCACGGAAGCGAAAGTAAAAAGGCCGGTGGTGGATTGCGTTACCTTGACCGAACCGGTTGCTGGGCCCACCGGCTGAAAGGCAATGGAAGGCGGAGGATTTCCGAGACCGGTCAACTCCTCTTGCCAGGGGCCAAGGTCGACAGCAACAATAAAGTTGTTTTCAAAGTAAGCGTTGAGACCGGCGCCATTGGGTCCAGGCAAAGTGTTGAAGTCAATGACGGAGGCACGAGCGGAATAGCCCGACAGTGCAAGCCCAATCGCGGCCACCGTTGCGCAGAGGGTTCGGGTTGGCATCATGGTTTTTCTCTACTGCACCGACCAGGTAGCCGCCGCCTGCCAGCCGGTGCTGTTTCCGTCGCTGTGGTCGCGTCCTGCCAGGTAGATCACCCGATTGCCGGTGAAGGCGGACTTCAACGTGATATTGAGAGTCAGAGCCAGTGTGCCGAGCCCCGGGGCCGCAACCGAACCCACGCTACTGACCTGGCACTGACTATTCTCGATGCTCGCCGACGTTCCGTTCAGTACCATAGACCCGGCGTAAGGGCCGCCCGCATCGCCCGAATCATCCACCAGGAGCAGCGTGTTCGTGGAAGCGACATAGGCCAGATAACAGGCCTGACGGCCGTCGATGAACTTATTGATCAGCACATTCACGACGCCAAAGTCTCCGGCACCAACAGTGTCGGTCAAGGTGAACGTGAACTGCTTGTTGGTGCCCGCGGCGGCCGCCCATCGAGGCGGCGAGGCGCCAGTTACCGCGATGGTCACTGGCGCCGGTGGCGGTCCCGGCACCT
Source organism: Candidatus Sulfopaludibacter sp. SbA4 (assembly GCA_900290305.1). Taxonomy (GTDB): domain Bacteria; phylum Acidobacteriota; class Terriglobia; order Bryobacterales; family Bryobacteraceae; genus OMOG01. The sequence continues at coordinate 38,495 of OMOG01000723.1, read as the reverse complement.
GCCAGACGCCCAATGGCTGCCAATCCGAGTCCGCCTGGGACTGGCTGACAGCCGCCACGAATACGATCCGGTCCCCACCAAACGCCGGCTTGAACGCGATGTTCAGCGTCAGGGTCTCCCCACCAAACGCCGGCTTGAACGCGATGTTCAGCGTCAGGGTCAGGGTGGCGCCGCTGCCGGCCGCCGACACCAGGTTGACGGCGCACTGACTGTTCTGAATGGTGCTCGAACTCCCCAGCACCACCGAGCCGGCGTAGGGCCCTCCAGCATCTCCGCCGTCGTCCACCAATACGAGAGTGCTCGACTGTAGCACGTAGGCCAGGTAACAGGCGCTGCGCCCATCCAGTGAGCTATTGATCAGGATATCGATCACGCCCAGGTTCTGGTACCCGGCCGGATGCGAAAATTGAAACTGGAAACTCTGGCTGTTGGAGGCGCCAGACGATGGGGTGATCCCCACGGTCAGCGGAACATCATTCACGATGAAACTAATGCTCGCCGTGGCGGCGAACAGATCCTGGGTCGCCTGGTCGCTGCTGCCACTCGCCGGGTTTTGGATCACGGTCCCGTCGGGCACCGCGGCGCTTACCGCCGCCGTCACCACCACGGTCTCGCTCTGCCCGGCTCCCAGCGACGGATAGGAGACCTGCACCTGATTCCCCGACGAATTGCAGACGGCGCCCCCCGTCGCCGAGCAACTCACCAGTGACAGGCCGGAGGGCAAATTATCGCGGATCACTACGTTGGTGGCCGCCTGCGTGGGGTCGGAGGTGTCATTCACCAACTGCTGGGTGAAAGTCACGTTGGAGCCCACGCTGACGGGGGCACGAGGTGCGGGGGGTGGTGAACTCATTGAGATGGACATCCGCAGATTGACGAGTTTCTGCGGGACGGAAAAGTCGCGGTACCGCGGGACGGGGGCGGTGGCGCTGGCAATACTGACATCACTCACAGGCGCCAGGCTGGCGGTGACCTGGATCTGGTTCAGGTCACTGGCGGCAGCGTTCAGTACCAGCAACTGGAACGTGAAGGTCGCCGACGGGTTGGCCGTCAGAACGACCCAGGTTGCGGTACCGGTTCCCTGGGTGAGGGCCAGGGGCTGATACACTCCTTCCGGTTGAGAAGCGCCCGCCACCGGGGATCCGCCGGCCCCAGTGGCATCGGCGGAGTACAATTGCGCCAGCGGAGCGCCTTCCGCGGGGAAGACCGGCGCCAAAACCTGGACCGCAGCAGGTACGTTGGTCAGGGTGATGTGCAATCGAGTGATCGCGGGCTGAAACAAATCGGCACTGGTTTCCTGAAACTGGAGGGGAATGAGAGTCCTGACTCCGCCGGTGGGGGGCAGCGCCTGGATTTTGGTGAAAGCCAACGATGGAACGGCGTTGGCCATAGTCTGCTGGGCGGAAGCTACGGGCACCAATACCAGTGAACTGACACTCAACTGACCGGTGATTGGGGCGGGTTGCAGATTTCCGGACGTGGCCAACAGGCTGGCGTCGGCCCGTACGTTAGTAATCCGCAGAACGGCAGTGCCGTCACTGGCCGGCGAAACTGCAACGCCAAGCCATTGGATGGAGTTGTAACCCGTGACGCTGGCGTTCTGCGGTGCCCCGCCATTCACGATCAAAGCGGCGTCCGTGACGCCGTTGCTCAGCCCGTTGGTCACGTTGGTGTTCAGGGTCAGAGTGAAGTCCGCGGTCAAAGGTCCAGCCAGGCCGCTACAATTCACCACGTAATCCCCCAGCACCTCCGTGCGGCCTTCGAGCGCCACCTGGGGCGCCGTGGGAACGCCGGCGGTGCAATTCACGGTGGTCCCGGTTCCAGCCTGCGACACGGCGAAACGCTGATTGGCGATGGTAAAGATATCGGAGCGCCCGGTGAACGACGGGTTCGCCGCCACAGTGAAGATGACGCTGCCGTCTCCGGATCCGCCGGCGGGAGCGGAGATGGCGATGAACGGCGAGGCGCTGGTAGCGGTCCACACGCAGCCGGGGCCCGCCGCGACCGCGGCGGTACCAGAGCCGCCGGCCGCGGGAAACGACTGACTCGTACTCGGGAGCGAGTAAATGCAGTTGACTCCTCCCTGAGTAACCAAGAACGATTGTGCGCCGATCGAGACTGTGCCGGTGCGGCTGGTACCGGCGGGATTGGCGCTCACAATGTAATTGAGCGTTCCGCTGCCGGTAAGGTTGTTATTGGAAAACGTAATGAAGGACGCGGTGCTGGCGGCCGCCCAGGTGCAGTCGGTGCGCGAGGCGGTCACGGAGATGCCGGCGGAACCGCCTGCGGCGCCGAAGCTGGCGCTCGACGGCGTCAGAAGGAAGGTACACGGCTGGCCCGGCGGGTTGACCGTGAACGGTGCGCCCGGAGTGGTGATGGCGCCCGCGGCTACTTTGACGATGACGGTGCCCGCGCTGGCGATCAGGCTGGCCGGTACCGCGGCCGTCACTTGCGTGGCGCTCACGAAGGTTGTGGTGAGCGCGGTTCCATTCCACTGGGCTGTGGCGCCGCTGCTGAACCCGGTGCCGTTCACTGTGAGTGTGAAACCCCCGCTGCCCGCCGCCCCGGTGCCAGGGCTGAGGGACGTGATTACCGCACCGGGATGGATCACGAGGGCGGAAGCATTGATGGTCACTGTGCCGCCGAGCCCGTCTTTGACGGTTACCTGCACGCTGTTGTAAGTCTTCTGCGTGCCGGCAGCCGGAATTCCGCCGATCGCTCCGGTGGACGAGTTAATGGTCAGGCCGTTGGGCAGGCCGGACGCCGACCAGGTGTAACTCCCCGAGCCGCCCGTCGCGGTACAAGTGACTCCGGCGTAAGCGACACCTTCCTGACCGTCCGGGAGGGTGGGGCAAACGGGGACGGGCGGGGGACTGATGACTAGCGGCGCGGTATACTTGAGAGCCACGACACCGAGAGAGTCCTGGACGGTGACCGGCACCAGGTAAGTGTTGTGGCTGCCGGCCGCGGGTGTGCCGGCGATCACTCCGGTGGATGAGTTGATGGTCAGCCCGGCGGGCAGCCCTGTGGCGGACCACGAGTAGGGCGGGGTACCGCTCGCGACAGAGCAGGCTACGGGGCCGTAAGGCACTAATTCCTCGCCGGTAGTCACCGGGCAGGCGGGAAGGGCAAGAACCCCGATAGTCAGTTGGATCTGGAGATTGCCGGTGAGCCCGTTGGAATCGGTTGCGGAGACCGTCAGGCTGTAATTCCGGCTGCTGCCTGCGGCAGGAGTACCGCTTACGGTTCCGCTCGACGGGTTGATCTTCAGCCCGGAGGGAAGACCGCTGGCCGAGAATCGATAGCCGCCTCCCGACCCACCGGACGCGGAGCAAGTCACCGGGGCGTAGGGCACGGTTTCTTCTCCGTTGGGGAACGTAGGGCAGAAGAGGGATGGAGGGTTCAGGGCGGTCACATTAATATTGTCGACATTGACGGACGTAGTGTTATCGCCGGGCGTGATGGCTATCGTCAAGCTGTCCAATACCACCGACGGGGCTGCACTGGCGATAGTCGTGAACGAGTTCGGTGTGTTCAGGTCTCCCGACTGGGATAACACCAAGCTACCCTGGCGATAGCCCATGATCGTGTAGCTGGCGGGGTAATTGTTAGTTTCGAGATCCACGCCAGCGAAGGTAAAGACCCCTGTGGTGACCTGGGTCACGGTGACCGAGCCGGCTGCTGGATCGTCCAACGGTCCCAGGAAAATTGAAGGCGCAGGATTCCCGGAGGCCGTGCCCCTGAACCACGAGCCGGAGGCGACACTAACATTAAAGTTGCTTTGGTTGTAACTGTTGAAAGCAGAGCCATCTGGTCCGGACAGAGTCCTGAAGTCAATGACGGAAGCAAGAGCGGAATTGCCCGCCGACGCAAGGCCGATTGCTGCCACCGCCGACCAGAGCGTCCGCTTTGTCATGATGGTTTCTTCCCGATCTAGCCAGGCAATGCAGGCCGGCTCCGCATTCTTCTTGTCAATTCGGTGGCTGAAAGCCCATTATACACCGAACCGACACAAAAATCCGCCGTCCGTACTTTAGTCATAGAAGTACCGGTGAGGACGGGGCGCGTTGTAGCGGGGAACGGCGATTCCGTGGCGGGATCGTGGATGGCCGTCCGCAGCCTGCCCCACAAAGCCTATGAGCGGCCAAGTTAAGTGAGTGCTAAAACTTGATTAAGAACGTTAAGACTTGTCCTACACATAGAACCTGTGCAACCGGCGCGGCGTCACCCGCTGTGTACCGGCTATGCCGGACACTAAGGAGAAATCAGTTGATGAAGAAACGATCAAAGGTAATTGCCCTGGCTGTTCTGCTTGCGGGGGCGGCGCTGGCGCAGACGCCGTTTGGCGTCATGACCTCGAACGCTCCGCCCGACGCGGCTACCATGGTGGCCAACCAAGTGACCCGATTAACCGCCCTGTTAAGCCTGACCACCGCCCAGGCGGCGCAGGCGACCACCATTTTTACCAACGCACAGACAGCCATCACGCCGCTTCAGACAAAGCTTTCCACGGACTACACGTCGATGCAGACAGCCGTGAAGAGTAACGCCACCGCAACCATTAACTCGCTTTCCACCGATATCGGCACGGTCACCGGAGAGATCGTGGCCGTTCAGAACCTGGCCGACGCGGCCTTCTACGCGATCCTGACTACCGTCCAACAGACCATTTTCAATTCGGGCGGCGGATACGGTCCTGGTCCGGGCCCAGGCGGGCCGGCCGGGCCGGGAGGTCCGGGAAGGTAGATTCAGGAACTACTTAAGTGTGGACATCCGGTGGCGGGCCGCCGGGTGTCCAGTCTTGGGCTTCACGGTCCAGCTTCACACGGACCTCCGCACTCAGTTGGGGGGAAAGCAACCCCAGCATCTGCTCGGCCTGCCGGGGCATGGTCTTCGCGAGCACCGAGAACCAGAAGTAACTCAGTGGAAGGCTTCGCGGAACTCCCATACCCATGTAGTGGGCGAATGCCAGTTGGTATTGGGCTCGCGCATCGCCACCCATGGCGGCTCCCAACGATTCCGCGGGGCCGGGGGGCTGGATGGATAGGACTTGGCCGGGGATGCTCGCCAGCAGTTGGCCAGCGTCCCGATTGCCTTGGGCAGCGGCCTTCTCCAGGTACAGTTTGGCCGAGTTCGTCTCGCCGGGGATTTCGAGCAGGCGTTGGCCGGCGACGAATTGCGCGTCGGCATTTCCCCGGTCGGCCGCCTGCCGGTACCAATAGAGCGCCACATGCGGATCGTCCATGCGCCCCTCGCCGCTGTCGATCATGGTGGCGAGCGAAATCATGGCATCCACCATTCCGAGTTTCGCGGCCCTCTCGACCAGGCCCCACGCTTTGTGGAGGTCCCGCTCGACGCCGTGTCCCAGCAGCGTGAGGAGTCCCAGGGCGTAGATGGCGCTGGCATGATCCTGGAGAGAGGCGCGCTCGTACCAAAAGGCCGCGCGCTCGAAATTGCACTCGAACCCATCTTCGCCAAAGCGGTAGTAGTTGCCCAGCCAGTACTGCGCGTCGGCGTGTCCCAATTCGGCGGCGCGGGCCATCAACGTGCGCATGCGCGACGCATCTCGCGGCACGCCTTCTGCGTTCTGGTAAGCCGCAGCGAGGGCGAACGTGGCCTGCGCGTGGCCGAGCGCGGCGGCACGCGCCAGGCACTCCGCCGATGCCGGCAAATCGGGACGTTGCGGGTGGTGGCGGTGAATGAGCCCGAGCGCGTACCAGGCATCGGGATAGTCGCAGGCGGCCGCCGCGGTAAACCAGGCGAACGCCTCACGGACGTCTCGCGGCACCCCGTAACCGTCCCGGTAGCAGGCGCCCAGGCCGTGCATGGCGGCCATATGGCCTTCCTGCGCGGCCTGGCGATAGAGGCGGGCGACGCGCCTGGGAGCCTCCGCGATCCCGCGGCCCTGCGCGATCCGAACGGCCAGTTGGTAGCGGGCCGGATTGGATCCCCGCGCCGCGGCGGCCTCCAGCAGGCGGATGGCTTCATCGTCGGAGGCGAAGGCGGCCAGCCCTTCGACCTTCCACGCGTTCAGGAGCTCGACTGCCGGCTGGTAGTCCTGAAAGGCCGCGGCTTCCAGGTGATAAAGCGCCATGCGGCGGTCATTGCCGGGGCCGTGATAGTGCAGCGCGAGTTGGTAGTGGCCTCCGGGATGGCCGGCGAAGGCGGACAGCGCGAACCAGTTGAGTGCTTCGGCTGCGTAGGCCTGGGAATCGAGCGCGAGCAGGGCCTGGCCGAGGGCGCAGCAGGCCTCCGGGTTCTCCGGCCCCGCCTCGGCGCGGAGACGGGCGACCTCCGGCGGCTCCGTCGACGATGGCATCGATACCCCTCCAAAGAGAAAGGCGAGAAATGGGGTGGATTATTGGCAGAAGGTAGTACCAAGTTCACTGCGGAGGCGCGGAGTAACGGAGACAAGCGCGGAGAAAATCAGGAGAAAGTCAAAACCTGAGGGCGCCGAGGAAGCCGAGACCGCTGAGAACACAACGCCCGACGGCGCGGGTTCAACTCGGCAAGTGGTGACGGGCGCGGCTCGATGGTAATATTGACAGGCGGAATTCGCCGCATACTAATAGGACGGGAGGCGGAGCTTGGGGAATCCATTCAGCACCGTGGAGCGAAACATCCTGATTGCCAAGGGCCTCAGCGCGGAACAACTGGCGGCGCTGGGCGAGGCGGGAGTGGCGACGAAGGAGGATCTGCAGACGGTGGGCGACGCGGAGACGTTGCGCGAGCTGGTTCCGGCGATCGATGCCGAGGCCGCCCAAAAGGTGATGGCGTGGGCCACGGGACGCGCGGCGGCTCCGGCGAGCCCCGTCACGGCCTCGGGCAAAGTGCTGCTCGACACCGCGGACGTGGTGTATTGCACACACTGCTCCGCCAAGCAGCCGAAGGACTACAAGAGCGGCGATCTGTGCATCGCGTGCGGCCGGCAGGCGGAGCCTGGCCTGCTTCTGGTGTGCCGCGAGCGGGCCGGGAAAGTTCTGCCGCGCCTGCGGAGCCCGCTTCGTGCCCACGGCCGAGCTGGACCTGGCGCTGCTGTTGCGGCAGGAAGGGCTGCCCAAGGACGAGATTCCGGAACGCCTGGAACGCATGAGCCCCGCCGACAAGGAGCAGCTCTGGGGCCGTGTGCGCCGCCGCCGCGCCTGACCCCGTCGAGCGATCGCATGCGCGCACTTTGCGAAAGCTGCTCGCGGCCGCAGCCCGTCGACTGGCGTCCGGGTGACCTGTGCGCCTGGTGCGGGCAGGCGGCGCGACGCGAGGTCCGCTGCTTCTGGTGCGCGAAGTGGACGCCCGCTGCGAAATTCTGCCGCACCTGCGGGGCCGCCGTGGTCGAGCCGGAGCTGTACGGCGCGGCGCGCATGCTGAAGGACGCGGGCACGGACCGCTTCTCGGTGCCCAGGCAACTCCGCGAATTCGATGCGGAGCAGATCGAAAATTTCACGCGCATCTACCAGGAGCACGCCGTGGTGGCCGCGCACCACGTGGCGCAGACGGCGTTTCTGGAACAATACCTGGAGCAGCGGCACTGGAGCGCGGCGCTCGACGACACGCTGGCCGCGGAGCTGCCGTGGAGCATCGAGCGCTTCGAGAAGATGCGGTCGGCCGCGCGCCGCGTCCCCGAGCACCTCGAGGGCCTCGATAGGGCGCGGGCCATCGGCGAGAGCACTCCGTTCCGCGAGACGTGGGCCTTGGCGACGCTGGCGCGGCTCGCCCTGGAGGACTGGACGGCGTGCAATGAGGCCGCGCAGTGCCTGGTCACCACGGATGAGACGATTCTGTGGGAGGCGGCGCTGGCTTTGTCGCACTGGCGCGTTTTGCGCGGTCCCGGTTCGCCCGCGGACCGGCGCCAATTGCTGGATGCGTTGCGCCGCTGCCCGCTCAAGGAGCCTGCGGCGCTGCGGCTGGCGCTGCTCGGCGAGCCTGGCGGCGGGCCGCTGCCGCCTGAAGATTTCGGCGCCGCGCTGGTGACTGGCGATGTCGCGCGCCTGTCGACGGCCGCGCACGAAGGCGATCCGCTGATGCAGTTCGCGGCGGCGCAGAGGTTGATCGAGCTGGATGCCGCGGCGCCCGCTGCCGGCGTGCTGCGCTCGGCTACGCCCGATCGGCAACTCGCGCTGCTGCGCCTGCTGGAACGGCGCAAGAGACCCGTGCCGGAGCTGAAGGAAGCGCTGTTCGAGGTGGCGGCGAACGCGCAGGAGCGGCAGGTGGTGGATGGGGCTGTGCGTGGGCTGCGATGCGGGCGACGCCCTGCCGATCGCGCGCGCGGGCCGGGGCGACCCGGCGGTCTACCAGGCGTTGTTGCAGCGCGCGGCCATGCCGGCACCGGTGCTCGAACAATTCGGAGAATTCCTGATTGCCGAAGGAGCGTTTCGCGCGAGTCAGTGGGGCATGAAGGACGTTGCCAGGGAAGGCCGCATGCCCGCCGGCTTCGTGGCGCGCCACTGGCAAAATGCGGGGATCGAAACGCGCGTCGAGCTGTGCCGGTTTGCCGAGATGCAGCTCGGCGAGTATGGCGATGAAGAGCTGCACCGCTTCCTCGGGATGGCCGCGCTGACGCCCTCGGACGTGAAGGTGCAGAGCGAAGCGTGGAGCTGTCTTTACCGCTGGTACGATTCGTTCGGATTTCCGCGGCGGCGTCCGCTGGCCATTTCGCCCGCGGCGATCCAGTTCTTCTTTGGTTCGCCGGGTAGATTTTTGGCGGGCTTCGAGCGCTTCCTGGAGGGCCGCGAGATCCTGCGCGAGTCATTGCAGCGCGACCGGATTGCGAACCTGCTGGGCGATCCCGATTCCGCCGCGCTTCCGTGGTTCGTGGAGTTGCCTGCCGAGACGCTGGCGGTGGCCGGGGCGCTGGCCGGCGTCATGCGCGATGGGGAGATCGATCTCATGATCCGGCTGGCGTGCGCGGACCTGCTGGGCTTCCTCGGATCGGCGGCTGCATTTCGCGGCCCGGTTACGGTGTTGCTGAGGACCTTCCAGGGCACCGACATGGACCTTCAGTCGAGCCGCGCGCTGGAGCGGATTTCGCAGGCGGCGGGCTAAAAGCAATACTGTTCACTTTGTATAAACAGCCTTGAAATTCTTGGTTGCTGAGGGCTGAAAGCCGGCGCTACACAGGTAAGAATGCCTGTGCTACACAGGCAAGAATGCCTGTGCCACAATGGCAAGAATGCCTGTGCCACAATGGGAGACTTGATGGATCGTCGATACCTTTGCGTCTGTTATCTCTGTATCATATTGTCCGGTGCGCCCGCCCGCGCCGCCGATGCGGGCATCTGGAAGGTGGCGCCGCCACCTCCCGTCTCCTGGGACCGCGACCGCGTGGCCGACCTCGCCCGGCGCCGGCACGCGCTGGCGGAGCAGATCGGCGAAAAGGGGATTCTCATTCTCTACGCCGCGGAACCTCGCAACTACGCGGGCGACGTGGATTGGCCCTTTCGCCAGGAAAACGATTTCTTCTACCTGACCGGAATTACACAACCGGGCAGCACGCTGGTGATTGTCCCTGGGGCGGAAAAGATCCGCGAGGTGCTGTTCATGCCGCCCTCGAATCCCGCGCAGGAAAACTGGACCGGCCACGTCCTCACTCCCGCCGAGGGGCGCGGCATTTCGGGCGTCCAGGATGTCTGGGACGCCCGGCTGCTGGACTCGTTCCTGTCCGCGCTGATTTCTCCAGCGAAGGAGATTCTCAAAGCGGACGCTGACCAGGCAGGCAGGGGCGGGAGAGGCGGACGGGGCGGCCCGCCCGGGCCACCGCCTTCGATTCCGGTGGATGTGCGGAGCGCGTTTCAGAAGCCTATCGAGAACGTGGCCAAGGGTGAGGCGGAGATCCATATGATCTCGCGCGGGCGTCCGGCCGAGTATCGCCGCGAGATCGATTTCGCGGCCAAACTGACCGCGGCCGGGCTGACCGTGAAGGATGTCACGCCTGTTTTCTCGACGCTGCGGAGGGTCAAGTCGCTGCGCGAGCTCGACGTCCTCCAGCATGCTGCCGACATCACGGCCGAAGCCTTCCAGCGCGTGTACGCGCTGGGCCAGCCCGGCGCCTGGGAATATGAAATCCAGGCGCAGTTCGAGTTTACCTTCCTGCGGCGCAACGCCCACTGGGGCTATCCGTGCATCGTGGCTTCCGGAGTGAACGCTACCACCCTGCACTACGAGACCAACAAAGACCGCATGAAGGCGGGCGATCTGCTGCTGATGGACGATGCTGCCGAGTTCGACGGTTACAGCGTGGATGTCACCCGCACCATTCCGGTGAGCGGCAAGTACACCAAGGAGCAGGCCGAGATTTACCGCTTGGTGTGGGAGGCCCAGCAGGCCGCCTTGAAAATGACGCTGCCCGGCCACACGTGGTCGGGTGGCGCGGATTCCGTGACGGGCGCTGCGAACCAGGTGTTCAAAGAGGGACTCTTCAAGCTCGGCCTCATCACGGACGTCACGAGCGACCAGCAGGTTCGCATCTGGTTCAACCACGGCATCGGCCACAACATCGGACTGAACGTGCACGATGGGCCGGCGATCCGGGAGCTTCAGCCAGGCATGGTGGTCACGCTGGAGCCCGGCATCTACATCCGGCCCGACGCGCTCGACAATCTTCCCAAGACGCCCGAAAACGAAAAGTTCATCGCGGCGGTGCGCCCGGCGTTCGAGAAATACAAGGGCATCGGTGTTCGCATTGAAGACGATATCCTGGTGACCGCCGGGGCGCCGAAGACGATCTCCGCGGGGATTCCATCGAAGCTGGAAGAGGTGGAGGCGGCGATCGCCCAGCTTCGCAAGGCACAGAAGTCGACACCCCTTCCCTGACGGCGCAACATGACGGCAATCGATCTTTCCAGCTTCGCGGGACTGACCGCGATGGTTTTGCTGACGGTGAATATTCTGCTCGGGTTGCTGGTGTCGGTGAACTACAATCCGCGGCGGCAGTGGCCGCACCGCAAGATCCCGCTCTTCAAGATCCACAATTGGAACGCGTACCTGGCGATCGTGGTGGTGTGCCTGCATCCGCTGATTTTGCTGTTTTCCACAAGCAAGCTTGCGCAGTTTGGAATCTTCGATCTGCTTTGGCCGCTCCATTCTCCCGGACAGCGGCTGTACAACTGCCTGGGCGCGGCGACGTTCTACGGCTTCGCCCTGGTGGTGGTCACTTCCTATTTCCGCCCGCGGCTGGGTTATCGCACATGGAAGAAGCTGCACTACGTGGCGTATTTTGCGGCCGCGATCATGTATGTCCACGGGACGCTGATCGATCAAAATCTCAAGAACGGGCCGCCCGATCTGCTGGATGGCGAGAAGGTCCTGGTGGAAGGCTGCTTCGTGGCGGTGGCGGCCGCATCGGTGTGGCGGTGGCGCTACGGCTCGGAGAAGAAGCGGTACCAGGCCGCCCTGAAGAGGGCTACGGATGCCTTGAGGATCGCGGCGGACTGACGGGCTGTCCCGCACAGGCAAGAATGCCTGTGCGACTGAGTGTGGCATCATTGATGGACTGTGCCCACTGAATCCCCCAGCGGATCTTCGGCCGCGCGAATCCAGGAAACCAGCCTGCGCAAGGAACTGGGACTGCCGGACCTGGTGCTGGCCCAGGTTCTGTGCGTGGTGGGATCCTCGTGGGTGGGGATTGCGGGCAAGGTCGGCCGGGCCCACGTGGTTTTCTGGCTGGCCGCCATGCTGGTCTTCTACCTGCCGCTGGCCGCGGTGGTGATCTATCTGAACCGGCTGCTGCCGCTCGAAGGCGGCCTCTACCAGTGGGCCAAGGCGGGATTCGGTGAGATGGCGGGATTCCTGACGGCCTGGAATCTCTGGGTCTACGCGGTGATCGTCACGGGCGCCATCATCTTCGTGGTGCCGACGGACCTTTCTTACATGCTGGGCCCGTCGGCTGCCTGGCTGCCGGGGAGCAAGACGGCAACCCTGGTCCTCACGGGCGGCGTCATGGCGGCGATCACGCTGGTGGCGGTGCGCGGGCTGGACATCGGCAAGTGGCTGCACAATACGGGCAGCGTGATGATCCTGCTGGCGTATGCGATTCTTCTGGGCCTCCCGGTGTGGGCCCTGCTGCGCGGCTCCATCGCGCACTACGAGCCCGTTCCGTGGGCGTGGCCGAAGCTCGACTGGTTCAGCCTGGCGGTCTTCGGGCAGATGACCGTGGGCGCGCTCAGCGGGTTCGAGTACGTGGCGATCCTGGCCGGCGAATGCCGCAGCGCGGCGCGCACCATCGGACAATCCGTGATGATCTCGGCGCCGGTGATCGCGCTGATGTTCATTCTCGGCACCAGCTCGGTGCTGGCCATCCTCGGCGGGCAGCCCATCAACGTGATCGGGCCCATCCCGCAGACCATGCGGCAGGCCTTCGGCACGACGGGCGTGGCGGCCTGGGCGGCGCCATTCGCCATCCTGCTGTTGCTGGCCCGCGCGGTGGCGAGCGCCAGCCTGATCTTCACCGGACTGACCCGCCTGCCGATGACGGCCGGCTGGGACAACCTGGTGCCGCGCTGGTTCACCGAGCTGCACCCGCGCTGGCGGACGCCGGTGAACTCGATTCTGTTCGTGGCCGTGCTGGTGATGCTTTTCATATTGGCAAGCATGCTGGGAGTCGGCGAGCAGGAGGCCAACCAGTTGCTGGCGACCGCCTCGATCGTGCTCTATGCGCTGACCTACGTCGCGCTGTTTGCACTCCCGTGGATGGGCAATCGCACGCTGCGGAAGGCGCTGCCCGGGTGGCTGAAGGTGGTTGCATTCTGCGGTTTTGGGGCGAGCCTGGTGTCGCTGTTCATTGCGGTCTACCCGATTGTGGACGTGGTGAGCAAGGCGGCTTACGCCGCCAAGATCTGCGGCATCGTGGTGATTGCGAACATGGCCGGGGTGCTGATTTACCGCTCGGGCGGGGGGCGCGCATCGGTTCGCTAGCGCGGGCGAGCTGTGTCCTTGACGCGGAGGCGCGGGGGCGCGGAGGAAGACGCGGAGAAGACCAAGAGAAAACCAGGTCCAGAGAGAACGGAGGAAGAGGAGGTGCGGGTACCGTCGGAACGAATTCAACATGCCTAGGCCTAGGCCTAGGGAGCGGTGTTTTTGCCGCGGGCATGTTCGTTAGAATAAGGATTCCCTCCTATGGCACGACAACTGGTCGAGTGTGTTCCCAATTTTTCCGAAGGGCGCGATGCCGCCAAGATCGATGCGATCGTCCAGAGCATCTTGGCGGTCCCCGAAGTGGTGTTGCTGGATCGCGAGTCGGACGCCGACCACAATCGGTGCGTCCTGACCTTTGTCGGACCTCCCGCCGCGGTGGCCGATGCCGCTCTGCGCTCCGTCGCGAAGGCGGTGTCGCTCATCGACTTGACCAGGCATCAGGGCGCGCATCCGCGCATCGGAGCGGCCGACGTCGTGCCCTTCATCCCCATTGAAGGCGTCACCCTGGAGGACTGCGTCAAGCTGGCCGAGCGGGTGGGAAGCGCGATTTGGGAGCAACTCCAGGTGCCGGTGTACTTTTACGAAGCCGCGGCCCGGCGGCCGGAGCGCGTGAACCTCGAGAACATCCGGCGAGGCCAGTTCGAAGCGTTGGTGAAGGAGATGGGCACCGTGCCGGAGCGCCAGCCCGACTGCGGCGATGCGGTTTGCCATCCCACCGCGGGCGCCGTGGTGGTGGGCGCGCGGAAATTCCTGATCGCTTACAACGTCAATCTCGGAACGCCCGACGTCGGCATCGCCAAGAAGATCGCGAAGACGATTCGCTTCTCCTCCGGCGGGTTCCGCTACGTCAAGTCGATGGGGGTGACGCTGGCATCGCGCAACCTGGCCCAGGTCTCGATCAACCTGACGGATTTCGAGCAGACGCCCATGCACCTGGTCTTCGAAACCGTGCGGCGCGAGGCGGAGCGCTACGGCGTGCCGGTGGTGGGGAGCGAGATCGTGGGGCTGATTCCCAAGAAGGCCGTCGAGATGTCGGCGGAATATTTTCTGCGCTACGAGAATTTTCGCCCCGAGCTGGTATTGGAAAACCGCATCGCGGAGGCCATGACATCGCGCAGCGGCCTGCCGGAATTCCTGGATGCCCTGGCGGCGCCCACGGCCACGCCCGGCGGTGGCAGCGCGGCGGCGGCGGCGGCGGCGATGGCCGCAGCGCTGGGCGCCATGGTGACGCGGCTCGCGAAGCAGGACAGCGGCGGGTTCGAAGAAGACCGGCGCTTCTTCACGGAGGCGGTAGAGCGCGATGCCGAGGCGTTCCAGGGGGTCATGGCGGCATACAAACGGCCGAAGGAGGAGCGCGGTCCGTTTGTGGAAGAGGCGCTGCACGGCGCCGCCGAAGTGCCGCTGGAAGTGTTGGAGCGGGCATCGGCCATGGAGTCGCGGCTGGAGGCGCTCGAGATTCCGGCGAAGTTCGGTTCCGACCTGGCGGTGGCCAAGGCGCTGGCCGCGGCGGCCAAAACAGGTGTGCTGGAAAATGTTCGGATCAATCTGGATTCGATTCAGGACGAGAGTTTCAAGGCCGTGGTGGCGGGGCGTCTGGAGGCGCTCGCAAAGTAAGGTCTGCTACAATAAGAAAGCTCCGCTCGAAATCGGTGAGGTGCGAGAGCGGTTGAATCGGGCGGTCTCGAAAACCGTTGAACCTTTGCGGGTTCCGTGGGTTCGAATCCCACCCTCACCGCCACAATTGAATCAATAAGTTAGCGGCAGAAATGCTGAAATCTGACCTACTCTGACCAACAGTATTTCATTTCTTGCTCCTTCCCCCGGATATCGCAACGAGCTTCGCCGGACCAGATATGGCGTCCTGCAGAATGCGGGTGAGTGTTAGCGCTTGACGCTCTGGAACCCACCGGGCATAGTGTTTCAGTACCATCTGTTCTGTGTCCCCAATCAGCTCCGACGCCTGGCCCCGCAGCCCGTGCACTACTACCCCATCGCCTTCCTCTTCCATCAGTGCCAACAGCTTGCGCACCCATCGGTCCCTGACCCCCGTCCTTTCGGCTGCCCGCTTTTGCGTCACCACTTCATCTCGAACTCTCTTCAACCAGTCCAACCAGTCTCGTTCCTTTTGGCTCATCGCGATTCGTTCCATCCCTCCAGCCCGAAGGCTGTCAAGAGGAACTTTCTACTTGGCTCAAACCGGAACTTTTCACTTGGCCGCGACACCCATTGCACGGGATGCACGCTGTGACGCTTGGCGGGGATATAATAGCGCCCATTAAGGAGCAGCCTCATGTCCACAAAACCGCATCGGCTTTTCCCGCACGGCGATTCCGTCAACTCGCGCCGAACCTCTGGATCGTGCGCGGCGGGTTGTCTTTCCCGCTCTATCGCAATATGGTCGTCTATCGGTTACCCGACGGACGGCTGGTGCTGCATAGTCTCGTCGCACTCAGCGAAGCGGGGATGAAGCAGCTCGAAGCGCTTGGCAAACCATCCATCATGGTCGTGCCGCACGGCTACGATGGTATGGACGCGCATTGGTATTTCCAGCGCTATCCGCAAGCCGCTTTTCTGACGCCCGACGAGGAACGCTCCCGCATCGAAGCGCACGGTACGAAGATCACAGACGACCCCGCCCGCGTGCTGCCGTCGCTGGGCCTCAAGCTCCACAAGGTCGTCGGTTTGAACTTCACCGAGTACGTACTGGAAGCACCGGTGGATGGCGGGACGGCGCTGATTTGCAACAACGTGCTCGATCACAGTGGGGCAGCCCCATCGGGCTTCATCGGCTGGCTCGAAGCTCACATCAGACTGATAAGGAGGCACTTACGTCAATGCACAGTTATGTCCAAGGTTTCTGCGGGAGCACCTATGATCGGGTCACCGTGTGACACGGTGACGATCTTGACATTGGGAATTGTCCTGTCAGCAAAGGGTCATAGCCGGCGGAAAGAAACTACTGGGCGGCGCGCCCAGATGACGGCTATTTCCTCACGAAACCGGCCCACCAACTTGGCCCGCCGGATGGTTTCCGAAACCGCTCTTGAGTGCCACAATCTCAAACAATCTCATTATGTCCTTGCTTTCGCCCGGGTCGAACGGCGATCCTTTAGGAGGGGTATCCATGTTTGTGTTTGCGAAGAGAGCCACCAGGTATGCCGGCGTGCCTCTACTCTTTGGGTTTCTGCTCTTGGGCTTCCAGAGCAAGCTTGCAACCTCGGACAAGAGGCCCGTTGATTACGCCAACGGCCTGGTCGGGACGGCGCCGCTGGACGATCCAAAACTGATTGGCAACGCGCCGCCGCCGGGCGAAGAGCTCTATACCGGCTTCACCTCGCCGGGAGCTGTGCTCCCCCACAGTTCCACGAACCTCAGTCCGATTAACAAGAACCTCGACGTTGCTTATCCCGCCGGAGTCAACTATCCCTACGTTTACCCGCACCGGACCATGATCGGTTTCTCCAGCGGGGATTCCCGCGGGGCAGGTGGCGGTTTCACGATCATGCCGGTGGTTGGCGACTGGACCGTTCCGCCCGAGCGCAGCGCCTCCTTCTATGACAAGGCTAAAGAGAAAGCCAGCCCGGGATACTACACGGCCTTCCTCGACGATTACAATACCAAGGTGGAAATGACGGCCACTACGTGGACGGGCATATTCCGGTTCACCTTCCCTGCAACCAACAAGGCACACGTCATTCTCGACCTCGGCAGAGCGGGCGGTGACGTTGAGATCGTCGGCGATCGCACGATCCGCGGGCACCGCACCTTCGCTGGACGGGGCAGGGGCGGCAATAATTTCGCCGGGAGCGGATCGTTCTACGTTGCCGAGTTTTCCAAGCCTTTCAAGGCGTTCGGCGTGTTCAAGCAGGCGCCTCCGGCGCAAGGAGCGTCGCCAGGCAGGGGTTCCATGCTAGGCAACAGCAATGTGAACCCGGGAAGCAGGACGGCGTCCGGACCTTACGCCGGTGCATATTTGCAGTTCGCCACCACCGAGGGCGAGCAGGTGCTGATAAAGGTGGCATCCGGCGAGAGCTTCGAAGCCGCCGAGAATAGAATGGCGGCGGAGGAACCAGGCTGGAACTTCGACGCGATCCGGAAGGAAGCGGAAAGCGCCTGGGCCCGAAAGCTGAACCAGATTGAAGTGAAAGGCGGAACCGAGAAGCAGAGGATGCTGTTCTACTCCAACCTTCTGCACTCGCTGGCGAGCCCGCGGCTGGTCGCCAGAAAGGGCGAGAAGTTGACAGGGGCGGACGGCAGCGTCAAAACGGCGGAATACGATCGTTACGGAGCCGTGCCATTCTGGGACACCGGGCGCAACCAGATCGTGCTGCTTACCCTCCTCGAGCCGGACACCAAAGTGGACATCCTTCGCTCCCAGTTGGACATGGCCAAAGAGTCCGGCTACATGGGTGTGTCGTTCCATGGCGACCACGCCGTATTCATGTACCTCGGAGACTGGCAGCGGGGCCTCAAATTCGACTGGGAAGGGACCTACGAGTATCTCCGCAAGAACGCTATGGATATCAAAGGACCGAGGCGTAACTTGCAGGAGTATCTCGAAAAGGGATGGGTTTCGGACTTTATACCCGACCGCAACCCGAGTCCTCCTTATGCGGCCGGCAATGCCGGAGTCGCCAAAACGCTCGAATACAGTTGGGACGACTATTGCCTGGCGACCTACGCCAAGAAACTGGGCAAGGAAGACGACTACCAGATGTTCCTCAAGCGCGCCCACAATTACCAGAACGTATTCGATTCTTCCACCGGATTCATGCGGGGCAAAACGGCGGATGGCAATTGGATTTCTCCATTCGATCCTGGGGAGCCTTACTACAACTTCATGATGAAGGAGGCGTCCGGCTGGTCCACCCTGTGGCTGGTGCCGCACGACGTCAAGGGTCTGATGAATCTGTTGGGCGGCCGTGAAAAGTTCGTGGCCAAGCTGGACGAGTTCTTCACAACCCCGTACAACCCGAAAGGTATCTGCCGCGATTGCACCGGCATGATCGGGCAATACGTGCAGGGGAATCAACCGGATCAGCAGACGGCTTATTACTACGATTGGGCGGGCCAACCCTGGAAGACGCAGGAATTGGCGCGCCGGATTCTGAACGAGATGTACGGAAGCGACAAGTATGGACTCGCATTTCCCGGCATGGACGACCAGGGCGCAACCTCGTCGTGGTACGTGATGAGCGCCCTGGGATTCTATCCTGTCGATCCCGCCCGTCCGGAGTACATCATCGGCAGCCCTATCTTCGACGAGGCGACCATCCACCTCGGCAATGGCAAGGATCTGGTAATCGTCGCCAATCATAACTCGGAGAAGAATATCTACATTCAGTCCGCAACCCTGAATGGCCGGCCGCTGAACAAGCCGTGGTTCAGTCATACGGAAATAGTCAACGGCGGGAAAATCGTATTCTATATGGGCCCGACGCCCAACAAGACGTGGGGCGCCGCTCCCGATGCCGCCCCGCCGTCGATGACTCCCTAACGATGGTACGCTGAAAACAACGCCGGTACGCTGAAACTTCGGATGACTCGAAGACGGAGCATAGAACTGCTGCTTCTGGGCGCGCTGCGCGCGTCCGGGCAGGGCGAATCCACGCGCAACGTAACGCCGACCCCTAGAGGCAAGCCCTCGGGACTGCCATTCTACGCACACTTCACAGATATTGCGCACGCCGCCGGACTGCGCGCGCCGGTGATTTGCGGGGCCGAAGACCATAAGACCTATATTCTCGAGACGGTGGGCTGTGGAGCGGCCTTTCTGGATTACGACAACGACGGCTGGCTGGACATTTTTGTGCTGAGCGGCACACGCCTCGCCGGCGCGCCTGAGGCCACCAACCGCCTGTACAAAAACAATCGCGATGGGACGTTCACCGACGTGACTGACAAGGCCGGGCTTCGCCGTACCGGATGGGCCTCTTCCGTCGCAATCGGCGATTACAACAACGATGGGTTCGACGACATTTTTGTCACCTACTGGGGACAGAATGTTCTCTACCGGAACAATTGCAACGGCACGTTTACGGATGTCACAAAGGAAGCCGGACTCCTGCATGAGGGCAACCGTTGGGGCTCCGGCTGCTCTTTTCTCGATTACGACAGGGACGGTCATCTCGATCTGTTCGTGGCGAACTACCTGGAGTTCGACTTCGAATCCGCGGGCAAACCGGGCAGTAACTCGAACTGCAACTGGAAAGGCATCCCGGTGATGTGCGGACCTCGCGGTTTGACGCCTGGCACGCCGGCACTGTATCGGAATAATGGCAAGGGTGTCTTTACCGATGTGAGTGCTGCCTCAGGAGTTCTCAAGGCCAAGGGGAGCTACATGATGACGGTGGTTACCGCCGACTTTAACAACGACGGATGGCCGGACATTTATATCGCCTGTGACTCGACGCCCAGCTTTCTTCTCCGCAACAATCGGGATGGGACATTCACGGATATCGGGCTGGAAGCCGGTGTGGCGCTAAATGAAGATGGCAACGAGCAGGCGGGCATGGGAGTCGGCATCGGGGATTTCAACCTGGACGGCAACCTGGATATTCTGAAGACCCATTTCTCGGACGACACCAGCGTTCTTTATCGCAACAATGGCAAGGACTACTTCGACGATGTGAGCGTGGTAAGCGGGCTCGGCGTGGAGACGCGTTTTGTCGGTTGGGGCGCGGGCATTGTCGATCTGGACAACGATGGAAATCCGGATCTGTTCATCGTGACCGGAAGCACCTATCCGGAGGTTGCGGAAAGACTTCCCGCCTATCCGCTGAAGACTCCGCGCGTCATTTTTCGCAATCTCGGGAACGGCAAGTTCGAAGAGTTGATTGACCAGGCCGGCGAGGCCATTGCGGCACCTCATTGCAGCCGGGGCTGCGCCTTCGGCGACTTCGACAACGACGGGGACCTGGACATTCTGATCGTGAATCTGAACGAGCCGCCTTCTCTGTTGCGCAACGATCTGAGCGGAAACAATCATTGGCTGAAGGTGAAGTTAGCCGGGGTAAAGTCGAACCGCGGAGCGACTGGCGCGCGCGTGACGGCACACTACGGAGGCAAGACGCAGGTGCAGGAAGTGCTCAGCCAATCCAGCTTTTATTCCGCGAGCGACTCGCGTTTGCATTTCGGGTTAGGGACGGCGGCCGTGGCAGACCTGGAGATCCGCTGGCCGAGCGGCGCGCGAGAGACTCTGAAGAGGGTTGCCGCGGACCATTTGGTCGTGGTGAAGGAAGGTTCCGGCATTGTGAAGACCGTGCGGTTCTGATGGTCAAGGCTACTTCGGCTCGGTGATGCGCAGGGTATCGTTGGCGCGAAGTCCCTCCGTCACTACTTGCTTCCTTCCGGAGGGCCAATCGACTTCCACACGCTCGACGCTGGCGGTATCTCCCAGACCGAAATACAGTGGCAAAGAACTCTGTGACAGATAGCCCGACTTGCCGTCGTTATACTTCATGTAGACGTGCCCTCCAGCGCGCACGCGCACCGTTGCGCCGAGGCCATCGCGGTTCGACGCCGTCCCAGCCAGCAGAATCTTGACCCAGTGAATCGCCCTGCGTTCCGACAGGTTACTCACCAGGATCTGCGGTTCCGAGTTGAAGTCATTGGTTACCAGGTCCAGGTCGCCATCGTTGTCGAGATCGAAGAGCACCGAGGAGCGGCTGCCGAGAGGAGCCATTATCGTGATTTTGCCCGTCTGCCCCTTGCAGTACTTCGACTCTTTGTCCGCCCCGGAACAGTCCAGATCGAACCACGGAGTGTGCGTCCGCCCATCGCGGCGCGGCTCGATTCCCAGCAGGAACTCGGCGTCGAGAAACTTTTCCCCCCGATTGTTCAACAGCATCGAGTTGATCCCGTAGCGGTAGGGAAAGTTCATGGAAGACGCGATGAAGATATCGTCCCAACCGTCCGCGTTAATGTCGCCGACGCTTACGCCCCAAGGCCACAAATTCTCGGCACCCATGCGATCGGAGACTTCCTCGAACTTACCGCCCCCGAGGTTGTGATAGAGTGCGTTTCCGAACACGAAATCGCCCGGCGGTCCCATCAAAAATGTCTCCGGGGGATGAGCCGGCGCCTTGCGCTTCTCGCCTTCCGGGCCCACTTCCTTGAACATGTCCGAGTGCATATCGGTGACGAACAGGTCGGGGCGCCCGTCGTTATCGTAATCGAAGAACTTGATTCCCATGGCGCCCCAGGGTGTCTGCGGAAAATACTGGCGCGTCTTCTCAACGAATCTGTGTCCGCCGACATTTTCGAAATAGTGGTTCGAACCCATCATATTCAGAACGTAGAGATCGGGGAAGCCGTCCCCGTTGAGGTCGGCAAAACTGGCGTCTCCGCACCAACCCTCCGGATGCAACCCGACTTCTGCTGTAACATCCTTGAAGCGATTGTGCCCGAGGTTCTTGTAGAGAACGGGGTACTCGAAGCGCTCGGGATACATGTGGCCGTCGAACGCGTCCGCAAGACCGACGAAAGCACCATCCGGCCCCTTGGTGTCAGTCGTGTATTTGCCGGCGTTGCATACCAGTAGATCCACCAGCCCGTCGTTGTCGTAGTCGAAAAAGACCGCGCCTGAGGAGTGCGATACCAAGTCGACTCCCGCCTCGTGCGAGATGTCTTTGAAGTGTCCGTGGCCGTCGTTCTCGAATAAAACATTGCCGCCGAGCACCGTGGTTACGAACAGGTCCTGGTCGCCGTCGTTGTCGATGTCCGCAAACGATGCCGTGACATTGATGCGGTCCGCGACCCCTACTCCGGCTTCCGCGGTGATGTTGCGGAACTTACCTCCGCCCAGGTTCTTCCAAAGCTCGTTGGCGCCATGCTGGTTCACGAAGTAGATGTCGTAGAGGCCGTCTCCATCCACGTCGGCGACTGCGATTCCGCTGCCGTGATCGTAGTGGACCGGTTTGTAGGTCTTGCCTGCATCGTTCACGATGCGGTGGACAAAGGTGATGCCGCTTTCCTTCAGCTTGTCGGTGAACTGGAATTGGTAGAAGACCTTGAACTGGCTCACCGACTCAATCTGCGCTTTTTTTCGAGCCGGAAGCGATTCCACGCCGATATCGGGATCGGGATGCAGAACCTTCTTGCCTGCGGTTTGCGGTGACAGGACGGGCGAGAGCCCTATCCAAAGGAGAGTGATTCCCAGTAGTGCCAGAAGCAAGCGCAAAAGTCACCTCATCGAGATTCTATCGCGGCTGCGTCACCGTAAGCACCTGGTCCGCGCGGATGTTTTCGAGACGCTGCACGGCACCCCCCGGCCAGGCAATTTCAATCGACCGCGCCGTGGCATCTCGCCCCAGCCCGAAATGGACGCGTTTATCATTAGCGGATGCATAGCTCCCCGCGGTGCTCACGTAGCCATGTTGTTCCAGCCCCGATTCCGAGACCAAGTGGATCCGCGCACCGATTCCGTCGCGGTTGCTGCGCGTCCCCACCGTGCGCACCAGGAGCCAGTGGTTGCCGTTCCCACCCCGGTTCATGAGGACCATAGCCGGGCCATCGTTGCAGTTGACCGCCACATCCATAAAGCCATCGTTGTTCAGGTCGCCAAATGCGGCGCCACGGGCCGCAACCGGAATCTGAAACGCCGCGCCACTCGCCTTCGACACGTCGGCGAATCTTCCGTTCCGGTTTTGCAGCATCAATAGCGACTCGCGATACCGGGCTCCCGGCTCCGTCAGTTCGATGTTGTCCATCACATGGCCCTGAACCACACACAGGTCTTTCCAGCCATCGTTGTCGTAATCCACGAGCTTCGCTCCCCAGCCTGAATGATTCGCGGTGGCGGAGGTGATTCCGGACTGGCGGGAGACATAGTCGAAAGCCCGGCCCTGTTGGTTGTGATACAACGCATAGCCTTGGGAGTACAGTGCGTTGATGAATACATCCGGCCAGCCGTCGTTGTCGTAGTCGGCGAAATCGACACCCATCCCGGCGAAGGTCCTTCCGTCCTCGTCGTAGGCTAAGCCCAGCTCAGTGGCCACTTCGGTGAAGGTGCCGTCGTGATTGTTGCGAAAGAGCTGCTCCGGAAACGAGTCATTGGCTATCACGACGTCCGGCCAGCCATCGCGATTGAAATCGTTGATGGCAATCCCCAGGCCTTTGGACGGCGCGCTCCCCAGCCCACAAGTCCTCGATACATCCGTGAACGTCCCGTCGCCGTTGTTGTGATAGACCAGGTGGGTAACAGGCTTGAACTCGTTGGGGTGGCAGTAACTGCGGTATCCGGGCCGGCGGTCGCCGCAAAAGACATTCTTGCTGAAGTCCCAGTCCAGGTAGCGCGTCACGATGAGGTCGAGGCGCCCGTCGCGATCGTAGTCCACAAAGCACGCCGCCAAAGACCAGCCCGACCCTCCTACACCGGCCCGATTCGTGACATCGGTGAAGGTGCCGTCGCCGTTGTTCCGATATAGATGGTTGCGTCCCAGGCTGGTAACGAAAAGATCGGTCACGCCGTCGTTGTTGAAGTCGCCGGCGGCCACGCCCATGCCGTAGCCTTCACCGCGCAAACCGGCGGTCTCCGTCACGTCGGTGAAAGACCCGTCGCCGTTGTTCCGAAACAGGCGATTCCAAAAGCGCGGATCGGATTTGTCGGGCTTCGCACCGGGCGGCATGGGATCTCGCAGCGCGGCGCCGTTCACAAAGAACAGGTCCAGCCACCCGTCGTTGTTATAGTCCAGCATTGCCACGCCTGCGCCCATCGATTCCGGCAGATACTTTTGCGATGTTTTGGAAGCCGCGTGCCGGAAGCGCACGCCCGATTTTTCGGCTACATCTTCGAATCCCCGATGTGCCGCGGCCGACGCGGAGCGTTGCCGGAAGAGACCGCATCCAAGACTAGCGCGCAAAAAGGATCTGCGATGCAAGGGAGTAACTTCATTGTAGCTTGCGTGGCTTACAATAGGAAGAACCGTGCTCCCGAGACTCCTCGCCGCCTGCAACCTGACATTTCTCACATGGGGGCTCGCATGGGCGCCGGCATGGGGGCAGACAGCCTTGCAACAGGGGGAACGCGCCTTCGAAGCCGGCAACTATGCGGAAGCCGCGCGCCTTTTCGAGGCCGCACACAAGCAGTCCCCACGTTGCGACATTCTGTTCTTTCTCGGCATGGCCCAATACCGGATGAAGCAGGCGGATGCCGCCTTGATCAGCTTCCAGTCCGCCGTCCAGTGCGACCCGAAGCTTACGTTTGCCTACCTGGGGCTGGGAGAAGCCTATGCCGAAAGGGGCAACGACGACGAGGCCCTGGCGGCCTACACCCAAGTGCTCAAGCTGGAGCCGAAGAACAGAGACGCCTTGCGCGGCGCCGGGGAACTTTATCTCCGAGGGAAACTTTTCGAGAAGGCCGTCGAAACGATCGAGGTGCTGATCAAATTGGATCCGGCCAACCCCCAAGCGCACGCGGATTTAGGCGCCGCGTACTTTGGCGCCGGGAACCAGGATGCGGCCGAGGCGGAGTTTCAGGCGGCGCTCCGCATCAACCCGAACCATGCCTCCGCCATGTTGGGGCTGGCGAACATCGATCTCCGGAAGGGCCAGGAGGATCAGGCCATCGCCGTGCTTCAGAAGCTCGTTAAGCTGGTTCCCAATGCGTACGAACCGCACTACCTGCTCGGCACGGCCTACAACCGCCACAGCCGCTATCAGGAAGCGACGGCCGAGTTGGAAGCTGCGCTGAAGCTGGGCGGGAACGAGTCCGAGATCTACTACCATCTGGCGCGAGCCTATGGCGGG
>OMOG01000723.1:0-13831 GCA_900290305.1 Candidatus Sulfopaludibacter sp. SbA4 | reverse complement strand
GGCGCGAGCCTATGGCGGGCTGGGGCGCGCGGACGACCGGCGGGTTGCGCTAACTAAATTCGCCGAGCTGACGAAGAAATCCAAAGCCGACGCGGCCGCCCTGCGCGAGGCGGCAAAACTGGTGGAGCAGGCCAAGGGTCTGGTAGATTCCGGAGACTTTACTACGGCCGCATTGCGCCTCGAGACGGCGCGTGAAATACGCCCTTCCGATGCTACGATCCTGTTCCGTCTGGGGAGCCTCCACTACGATTTGCGGCGCTACGACCTGGCGCGGGATTATGTGCAGGAAGCGGCCAGCCTGGCTCCATCCGAGTGGCTGTATCATTACTTGCTCGGTCTCATCGAACAAAGCGCCAAACACTGGCAACAGGCGCGGCGCAGTCTGGAAACCGCGGTCGAGTTGCAGCCCTCCGCGGCCGAAGTGCACAATGCTTTGGGACAGGTGGCTCTTGCGGAGGGCGATGCGAAGCGCGCGGTGGAGAGCTTCCAACGCGCTGTGGAACTCGATCCGAAGCAGCAGGCCTACCGCGAAAATCTCAAGGCGGCCCGCCTGGCGGCGGTCAAGCGATGATCTCTTGGATCGGGCCGTCGCCGTCTTCCACCAGGCGCATGGTCCGGCCGAAAACGTTGAGGGTCATCTTCTTGTAGTCCAGCCCCAACTGATTGAGGATCGTGGCGTGGAGATCGCTGTAATAATGCCTGTTCTGCTCGGCACGATAGCCCACGTCGTCGGTGCTGCCATGGCTCACGCCGCCCTTGATTCCGCCACCGGCCATCCACGAAGTGTAGCCTCGCGGATTGTGATCCCGGCCCGTGGTGTTCTGTGACCAGGGACTGCGGCCAAATTCACTGGTCCATACCACCAGCGTCGAATCCAGCATGCCGCGCTGTTTCAGGTCCTTGATCAAGCCCGCGACCGGTTTGTCGGTGGCGTGGCAGAGAGGCGCGTGTTCCTTCATGTCGCCGTGGGCATCCCATTTGCCGTTGCCGCCGCCGGCGTGGCAGATCTGGATGAATCGAACGCCCTCCTCCGAGAGGCGGCGGGCCAACAGGAGCTGCCGGCCAAAATCGTCGGTTTCCTTCTCACCGATGCCGTACAGATCCTGCACGCTCTTCGGTTCTTTGGAGAAATCGACGACAGCCGGCGCCGAAAGCTGCATTCGCGCGGCCAGTTCGTAGGCGCCCGCGCGCGCCGCGATGTCGGAGTTGAAAGCGTAGTGCTCGCGAAATCCCTTGTTCATCTCCAGCAGCATCTGCATCTGGCGCTCGCGCTCCGCCGAACTGGCGCCTTTGGGCGGGTTGAGGTTGGGAATGGGCGTGTCGCCGGGCTGAAAAGGCGTGGCCGCCACCGTGGCGCCCAGATACCCGCCGGTCAATTGAACCGGTGAAGACGGCCGTCCGATATTGACGAACGTCGCAATTGAACCGGTGAAGACGGCCGTCCGATATTGACGAACGTCGGCAGGTTCTTGTTGGCCGTGCCGAGGGCATACGAAATCCAACTGCCGAGACAGGGATGATCGAACTGCCGGCCCCGGTGCCCGGTCTGAGTCTCGATCACCGCCGGAAAATGGTTTCCTTCGTTGCACCACATGGAGTGGACAAACGCGATTTCATCCGCTACGCCGCCGATATTCGGAAACCAGTCCGAGACCAGTTTGCCGCATTTCCCATAGCGCGTGAACGTGCGTAGAATGGGAATCACCGGGCGCTTCATCTCCGCCACGTTGTCGCCGAATCCGGTGGCATCGATCAACTTCCCGGCCCACTTGTTGTCCTTCGGGTCGAACGTGTCAATGTGGCTCACGCCGCCGCACATATAGAGAAAGATGACCGACTTCGCCTTTACTGGAAGCGTGGGGGCGATCCGTACATCCGGGATGTGGCCATCCTCGGCCCACATCGACCCCAGTGCGCCGCCCATGAAACAGCCCATGAATCCAGCGGCGGATTTAAACAAATCCCGGCGCCCGATTCGCCCGCACGGAAAGATATTGCTCAGATCGCCCATCGCTTACCTCACGAACAGGAACTCATCCAGGTTAAACAGCAGCCATGCGAAGTTCTTCACCCGCTCGGGGTCGCCCTTGAGGTAACTCAGCGCGAGATCCTCTTCCGACGGCCCGGGCGGACGATTCAGCGTGATGCGGTACGCGAGGTTGACCGCGGCCTTCAGGTCCCCTCCGGACTCCTTCATCACCCGCTCGGCCAGCTTTTGAGAAGCGCTGTCGATTTCCTCTCCGTTCATCATGAACAGCCCCTGCGGCGCCGTTACTGTCTGGGTTCTCATCGGGCAAGGCACGCGGCCATCGTCAACGTCGAAGGCCTGCAGGAAAATCGGAGTGACATCCGCGCTGGGTGAGAAGCCCCTCGCCATATAAGCGCCGCGGCGATTCGTGCTCTGCGGACCTTGCGCACCGCCCCGTCCGCCCCGTCGCGGTTGTCCGGCTCCGCCGATGCTGAACGAAGCCCCACCCACGGCTGTATCCAGCGTTCCCGCTGCCGACAGAATGGCGTCCCAGAGCGGCTCCGCTTCCAGCCTCTCCAGACGGAATCGCCACTGATAGAAATTCTGCGGATCGATCTTGTTGTTGGCCGTCATCAGCGCGGGATCTTCTTCCGACGACATCCTGTACGCGTCCGACGTGACCATCAGCCGCTCGATGGCCTTCATGTCGAAGCCTCGCGCCACAAACTCCGAAGCCAGCCAGTCCAGCAATTGCGCATTCGACGGCGCACCGCCCAGGGTTCCGAAATCGCTCGAAAGCTTCTGCAAGCCCTCCCCGAAGTGCCATTGCCACAGGCGGTTCACCGCCACGCGCGCGAACATCGGGTTCTCCGGAGCGGTAAGCCACTTGGCGAACGCATCCAGGGCGCCGTTCCTCATGTCGACCTTTTCGGGCATGAACGGCCAGCCCGGCTTCACGGGCTTATCCTTTTCCGGCCGATCCGGATCGCCGCTGGTCAGGATGTAGCTCGGCTCCCCGGCGAGTTTCGGATTGATCTCGACGGTCCAGAAGGCCGGCAGCCCTCCGCCGCCGCGTCCGCCGCGGCCACCACCTCCGGCTTGCTGGAGTTGGCTTTGCAGCGCCTTATACTTCTCCTTGTCGGCATCCGGCATGATCTCCAGAATCTTGTCCGAGTCGATGCGCAACACCGGGAAATAATCGTCCGCAATCTTCATTTCCGCCGGGGTGCGCTCGGTCTCGGCCTTCAGGATAACGGCCTTTACATCCGGCGGCAGCATCGCTACCCGGTCGTCGTAGAGCCGCTTCTTGTAAGGCTCGATCAGGGCGCTTACCGCTGCTTCGATGGGCTCCCGCTTCCTGGCGGTCTCGTCGGTAGTCTTGGCGGCGGTCAGAATCTGCTCCGGCGTCGCCAGTGTTACCTTCTTCACTTCGAGCGGATCGAACAGCGCTTTCATTGCGTAAAAATCGTGCTGTTTGATCGGATCGTACATGTGATCGTGGCACTTGGCACACCCCACCGTCAGGCCCATGAACGCGGTGGACACCGTCTCCACCGCCGTAATCGGCATCTCGTGGACTTCGTGGTTGTCGCGAATCACGTCCCCGCGCGCCAGGAATCCCAGAGCGTACATATCTTCGGGCCGCGGCTCGAGTTTCTGGCGATAGCCGGTATTCGAAATCGCAGTGCGCTCATTGGTGCGATACCCGGTCAGCATGGCGCGGACGAACTGGTCGTACGGCATATTGCCGTTGATCGCGTAGATCACCCAATCCCGCCAATAGTGGATGCCCGCGGCAGCCAGCATCCGCTCATCCTGGTCCGCGTAGCGCAGAACGTCCAGCCAGTGGCGCGCGTAACGGACGCCGTGCTGCTCGCTGGCCAGCAACTTGTCCACTGCCTTTTCATACGCGTCGGGCGACTGGTCGGCGAGATACGCGTCCTGCTCGGAAGGCGTTGGCGGGATGCCGATCAGGTCTATGTAAAGCCGGCGCAGCAATACACGCTTGTCTGCGGGCGGGGTCGGGCGCAGTCCCTTTGCCTTATATTGCGCGGCCAGGAACGCGTCGATGGGGTTCGTTGACTGCGTCAAGCCGGCGGGAACCGCGGGCCGCACCACCGGCTTCAGCACCCACAGATCTTCGACCTTTTTCGCAGCGGAAAAGGCGCTGAAGCAAATGGGGCCAATCAGAAACAGCGCAGGAACAAGCCGGCGCATGCGTGAAGACACAGACGAACCCTCCTTGGACCTGCCAGAGATCCTGGTGATTCAATGGTATCGCCCGCAACAGACCGCGTCAATCCCATCTACTGAACCCATCTATTCAACAACGGCAGCGACCACCATTTCAATGGTCCGCCGCAAGCCGTCGTCCGTCCCGATC
The DNA here is from genome assembly GCA_900290305.1 of Candidatus Sulfopaludibacter sp. SbA4. GTDB lineage: Bacteria > Acidobacteriota > Terriglobia > Bryobacterales > Bryobacteraceae > OMOG01. The sequence goes on along the minus strand of OMOG01000723.1, from coordinate 9,479 downwards.
GATCCGTCGCTGAACTGGCTCCGGTCAGCCGGTTTCCACTGGTCGCGGGAGCCGTCGTAATACTTGTAGTCTTGCGCTATGTGTGTGAGGCTCGGATCGTATTGCCGGTCGCTGCCGGCCATTTTGTAAATCACTATGTCCAGTGAGGGAATGACGACCACTCCGAAACCCCCGCCGCCCGATTTGAAAAACGCATCCTTCGGAGCGCCCGCCACGTGGCCGTCCGCATTCACTTCCCACATCAGGCTCATCGGGGCGTGCTTCTGATAAGGCGACGGCTTGCCGCAAGCTTCCACGTAATCCGCGGGAATCAATTGCTGCTTGCCCCACTTCCCCTTGTGAAGGATGGCGTATTCGAACCGCAGGAAATCCGTGGCGTGCATCGCGATATCGGCTCCGCCCGGTGTATGGATCTTGTTTTCGCCACGGTACACACCCCAGCCCCACTGGCCCCAGCCCTCCGGCTGCGCCAGTTTCTTATCGATATACTCCTGCATCTCCATGCCCGTGATGTGCCGCAACACGATCGATGCGATGTGCGGAGATTGCGAGGTGTACGAATAACCCGCCCCCGGATCGGTCCACAGGGGTGTATGGAGAGCGCTCTGATCCTGCTGGTTCGGATCGAAGGGACGGGGCGCCTGCCCCTGGCCGCGTCCGCCCCGGCCGCCCACCGGCTCCAGTTTCACCGAAGGCGCCCCGTTCACAAAACCGGGATTGCCGCCCTCCCCATGCAGGCCGGCGCCCATGGATAGCAACTGGCCAAGAGTAATATCGGCCTTCCGCGGATCGTCGAGCGGAAATGCTTCGGGCAGATATTGCTGCGTGAACACCTTGGTGTTCAGTCCCTGGGGAAACTTGTCTTTGTATTCGTGCAGCATGATGCCGCACGCCATACTGGTGAACGCCTTCGCGCATGAGGCTACCACGGGTGTCGCCATCCGGCTGCCCTTGCCGTAATACTTCTCGTAGACCAGGTATCCGTGCCGCACTACCAGCAGGCCGCCGTGCTGGCTGGTGCGGGAAGCATATTCGAACGCATAGTTCAGCCTGGTGAGATCCATGCCGGCGACTTTGCGAATCTGGGCGCTATCCCTGAGAGTCCGCCAACCGCCTTCGCTATCCGGCGGCGGAAAATAGTCGTCGCCACCCAACGCGGCAAACGAAAAAAGAAGGGCAGCCGCGATAATGCGTAGCTTCACCATTGGGAAACTGCCTAGAATTTGAACCGGAGGCTGAATTCAATGTTACGCGGCAGTTCGGCCTGCGGGTTGGAGAACTCGCCGAACGCCGAACTGGTAGCCGTTGTATTTATGCCCGTCAGCCAGTGGCGGTTGGCTATGTTGGACACCGATCCGCGGAACTCCAGTGTCTTCCGCTCGCTTCCCAGCCGGATGACCCTGCTGAGGGCCACGTTCTCATTTAACTGCCACGGATTTCGCAGCCCGGGGACGATGGCTCCGACCGTGCCAAAAACCCCGTTCGCCGGTTGATAGAATGCCGCCTTGTTGAGATACGAACTGCTTCCGGAGGAAGGATCCCAGTTGGGGTTAATCAACGGCACGCCCGGATTGATACTGCAACGCGCAGCTCCCGCGCCAAACAGATTCTGGCCGCAGCTCACCCCAAACGGCGCTCCGCTTTGGTATTGCTGAACCGCTGAAGCCTTCCATCCGCCCAGGATCGCATTGACCGCCGGATTCCAGCCGCTGCCAAATTGCTTACCCTTTCCGAATGGTAATTCGTAAACATAGGCGATCGCCAGGATCTGCGGCCGGTCGGACCCGCTAAGGTCCTTTTCCCGATTCTCCGCATAGACATTCGGAGACGTGTTGTCGGAAAGCCACTTCGAGAACGTGTAGGACACCTGAACGAACAGGCCTCTCGAGAAGGTATGCGACAGTTGGGTCTCCAGGGCGTTGTACGTGCTGTGGCCGCCATTTGTAGTGCCGCTGATGCTGCCGTATTGCGGGAAGGGCTCCAACGAATTCGCCAGGGTTTGCGTCAACGGATAACCGGCATACGGAAGCGAATATCCGTTCGCCAGCAAAACCGAGTTGGTGATGGTCCCATTTGCGCTCACCAGCGAGCTCAGCGCCTGGGTGAGAAGATTCCCATAAATCGGAATGTACTTCGGGTTGAGCTGGTTGAACTGTTGGCTTGACTGAGTCTCATTCCCGTAGGTGGCGTGGAAGGTGGCTCGGAACACTGTAGCCGCCGTGATGCTTTGCTCAATTGTAAAGTTGAAATCGTAGTACTGGCCAACCTTACCGTCTGAAAAGTAACTTGGGCCGCCGAAGTTGATTAACGAAGGATTTACTTGTGGCGGCTTGGCGGCCGCAATCAAGTTATTGTATGGATTGAAGCCTGCAATCGCGGCGTTTGTGGCGTTCGGAAGCAGGATCGAGATGCCCGAGGAAAAGTAATTGGCCGGAGCCGAGAAATTGCCGCCAAAGCCCTGGATGCCGCCGTCGGCGTTGCCGTCTTCCTTATTGGAATTGTAATAAATCGCGCCCCCGGCGCGGATCACCGTCTTCGGAGTAACTTGATAAGCAAACCCCGCACGGGGACCAAACGCAGTCGACCGATGCTGCAGAATCGAGCTCAGGCCGGTGCGGCCCGTCCCGCTGCCAGCGAAGATCAGGGCGCCCAGCAGATTTCCCGCACCCGGATTCTGTATCAACGGATCGAAGTTGCTGCTTTGGCCTTTTGGCTCGCGGCGCGCAAGAGGCAGGTCGTAACGCAATCCGAGGTTGAGCGTTAACTTCCTGCTCACCTTGAAGTCGTCCTGAAAATACCAGGCGTAATACGGATAAATGTAGTTGATATTCCCGTTGAAGTTGAACAATCCGCTGTTCCCCAAGCCCAGCAGAAACGACGCCAGGTCCGCGCCGGTCGTGCCGCTCACCGACGGATTCGAGGTCGCGGTACTGTTGAATCCGATTTCTCCGCCGCATCCGTTACAATCCGATCTGCCATAGTTCATGCGCAGATAATCGAACCCGTACTTGATGGTGTGCTTGCCCTTGATCCACGTCATGCCTTCCCGAAGGCCGTAAGTCCGGCTGGGCGAGTAAGTTTGAACGAAACTGTTATAGTTCCCGAAGCCATTCCCGGAAGTGTCGTATGACGTATAGTTAGGCGCCTTGCTGTAGCTCAGATCGCCCGGTATTGCGGTTGCCATGCCGTACGTTCCGGTATTCGCCCCCAGCCTCTCGTTGCCCGCCTCGATGCCGTCGCGCTGGTAATAATTGAAGCTGAACTGATTCAGGAAGGTTGGACGAATCACATAGTCCATGTTGAAAGACACGTACTTGTTATCGAAAGCCTCCTGGAATCCTTCACCTTCCGGGCCCGGAATCGGTCCCAGGCAGATTTGGCAGCCGTTAAAGTACTGTTTGCTGAATAACCCGTTGAAGCGCAGCTTGTCCGTGGGATTATAGTCGCCCTTGATCGCATAGACGCCCTGGTTCTCGCCGGGATCGCGCTGGCCGGTGTTCACCACCGGGTTATTGTTGATGAATGAACTTGGATTCTGGGGCAACGGCTCGTAGCTCAGCAGTAACGCCGTCACCGGGTTGATCATCGACTGCGGAATGAGATTGCCCGGGAAAGGCACGCGCGCATTCGCATTTGCCAGAACATTGCCGGCTCCATCGAAGGGGTTGTAAATTACAATCGGCGCCCCGTTGGAGCCGAGATAGCCGGTAAAATCGCCTTGACGCGCGGCTGCCGTCGGCACGCTCAACAAGGCGCTGGAAACGATGTCCTTGGCCCGCGACCGCTCGCCCGAGAAGAAGAAGAACGCTTTGTTGCGGAGATTCACGATCTTCGGTATGAGGATCGGACCGCCGATGCTCACCGCCTCGTCGTTCTGGTTATGCACCGTCTGCGCCGAGGGGAGCGGAGCGACGTAGAAAAACCCTTTCGCATTGAGCGCCTGGTTGCGAATTTGCGCGAACAGCGTTCCGTGGAACTCGTTGGTTCCCGACTTCGTCGTGTAATTCAAAATGCCATTCGATGTGTGGCCGTATTCCGCCGAATAGGCGCCCGTCTGAATCTTGAACTCCTCGATTCCTTCCGCGCTGGTTACCCGCATCTGGGGATCGTTGCGGCGCTGGCTTGTGGCTTCTCCTCCGTCTACCAGGTAACTGGTGTTCGAGCCGCCGGTGCCGCCGCCGACCACCGGAGATCCGCCTTCATCCACGTCTTGCGACATGTCGGTTCTCACACCTGGCGCCAGGGTCGCAAAAGCCAGGTTGCTGCGCATGCCGCCGCTGACGAACAAGGGCAGGTCCGAAATCGCCTGCTTATCGATAACTTTTCCGAGGTCGCTTCGGTCCGTCTGCAATGCCGAGACGCTCGCCTCCACCTGAACCTTCTCCGTCAGTTGGCCGACTTCCATCCGGATCTCGGTGCGCGTAGCGGTATTGACGGCAACGTTGACGTCCGTTATCTCGGCCGTTCGAAAACCCTGCTTTTCGACAGTGATATTGTAAAGCCCGGCCGGAAGGGACGCGAAGGTGTAACCGCCGTCTGCTCCCGTGCGGAATCGCAGCGTCACCCCCGTTGCCGGGTTCTTCAGGGTTACAGCCGCGTCGGGAACTGCCGCCCCGGACGCGTCGGTTACTGTCCCGGTGGCGCTTCCCCGATCTTGTGCAAATGCACACACTATCGTCAACAACAGAGCGATGAAAATCTTACGTGGACTCAGCAAACCCAGCCTCCCGAAACCCAGAGATGGGCCTATGATACACCAAAAAACCGCGCTTTGTAACGGTCAAATCGAGAGTTTATCGATCGGGTCCGCCGCTACCGAACGGCCCGCAGCCGCTCCAGCATCCGCCGTGCGGGCGCGAAATCCGGATTGATCCGCAGCGCCGCCTCACACTCCGATATCGCGTCCGGCAGCCGCCCGGCTGTCCGGGACAGCGCCAATCCCAGGTTGTAGTGCGCGTCCGCGAAATCGGGGCGGATCCGCAGCGCCGCTTCGTACTCGGCGATCGCTTCCGCCAGATGCCCGGGCATGGCCGACAACGCGATCCCCAGGTTGTTGTGCGCCTGCGGATTATCCGGTTCGAGGCGCAAGGCTTCCCGGTATTGGGCAATGGCTTCCGGCAGGCGGCCAGGGGTTTCCGATAAGGCATTCGCGAGATTGTAATGCGCCTCGGCGAAATCGGGCCGAATGCGCAGTGCCGCTTCATATTCGGCAATCGCATCCTGCAATCGGCCTGGCGTGTTCGACAGGGCGCTCCCCAGGTTATTGTGCGCCTGTGCGTAATCCGGGTCGGTCCGTAGAGCCGCTTCAAAATGCGCAATCGACTCCGTCAAGCGGCCCGGCAAGCTCGACAACGCCAGTCCCAGATTATTCTGCGCCTGCGCGTAATTCGGCTGAATCCGTACCGCAGTTTCAAAATAGGGAACAGCCTCGGCGCGCCGTCCTGGGACTCGCGACAGTGCCAGCCCCAGATTATTGTAAGTTTGCGGGTAATCCGGTTGGAGGCGCAACGCCGCCTCGAAATGCGAAATCGCTTCCGTCAATCCGCCCCGCTCCTCCAATAGCTCACCCCCGAGGTTATTGTGTGCCAGCCAGCAATCGGGATTGCGCGCCAGCGTTGCCCGGTAGAGCGTCTGCGCATTCTCGTAGATGCCGCTCTGGCGCCATGTCAGTACAGCCAGCACCCCCACAAGCGCTCCCGCCGCCAAGGTCCTTTGCCCGCCCGAGATCTGAGTCCGGCGCGCAGCCGCCGACAGGCCGGCAGCCGCCGGAACGATCACCCCGAGGCTGGCAAGGTACTGAAAGTGATCGGCGACATAGGAATAAATGAATGGGTAAACATTGAAGAATCCCAGCGCCGGTAACAGCGTTCCCGCGAAGAAAAGGAAGCCGGCCAAGGGCCCCCGCCGGTGGTGCCTCGCCGCTAGCCAGACCAAAAGCGCAAGCAGCGCCAGCACCGCAGCCGGAAACCCGTACTGCCAACATGCCGCCGGGTCCACCGTCCACCGCGGATAAATAAATGTAAGGTTGGCGGGCCAGATCAGCTTTCCCAGGTAAAAGCAGAGCGCCCGGCTCGCCACCAGGCAGCGCTGCCCGAACGTCAGCGCAAACTCCGATCCGCGGGCGCCCACGAAGGTCCGCTCTACGTACGTGGTGACGGCTCCCGCCGATACGCCCAGCGCGAACCACGGCAGCAACGGTCCCACATCGCGCCTCCAGTCGAGCCGTCCACGCTGCCACCAGAGCACCACCAGGAGCGCCGCCGGTAGCGTGGCCGTCACGGTCTTGCTCGCCAGCGCCAGAACAAACAGGGCCAACGCCAGGAAGTATTGCGTCCGTCTGCGAGACTGGTCAAAATGCAGATAGCACAGTGCCGAAGCGAGATAGAACACGGCCGAGAGCGTGCTCTTCTGCTCGGAAACCCAAGCCACCGCTTCCACGCACACCGGGCCGAGAGCGAACAGGAAACCTGCCAGCCATGCGCCGGGCAGACCAAGGTATTTCACGATCCTCACCAGCAGGTATGCCGACAACGCGTGCAGCACGACGTTGGTCAGGTGATAGCCCAGCATCGCGTCTCCCCACAGCCGGTGTTCGACCCAGAACGCGCTGTGCAGAAGGGGATAGTATTGCTGCGTTGCTCCGAATTCGAACCAGATCCGCCACAGTCCGTGGAGCGATCGCAGACCCGGATTGGTCAAGTGGCGGTCGTCGTCCCACAGAAGTCCGCCATTGAGCGCGGGGCTGTAAGCGATGAGAGTCGTGCAGAGAAGCAGGGCGCCTGCCGCGACTTCATGAAGCCTGCCGGAGCTGGATCTTCGAGGCCTGGCTAAAGGCGTTCTCGGCATTGAAGAAACACTATATGACAAGCCCGCACACGACGACAAGCTCGCTTTCAGTGACGCAGCGGCTCACGCTCTTGTGAGGCCGGAACTTTCGCCTTCAGGGGCCAAGCCCGTGTCATTGGTGGTTGTCAAAACGAAGAAAACTGAAGCAAAGGATAGCGGGCAGTCACTGAAAAGATATGGTCGGGCGAGTGGATTCGAACCACCGGCCTCCTGGTCCCCGTCACGGCAACAATCCGATCGACCGCCACCCCATCCGCGATCGCCGCTGCAATGGAGCCATTTGGTAGCATTAGGAATCATGAGTACGATTCGGTTTTCCATCATCCTGGTCTGTGGCTTTTTCGGAATGTTGATCCTAGTTTTGGCACAGAACAGAAAGGCCGGTCTCTGGGAACTGACAACAACCCAGACGTGGCAACAGTCTCCGTTCCCCGGCGGCGCGGCTCCCGGTGGCGGAACGACCACCACGAAGGTGTGCCTTACTCAAGAACAGATCGACAAGTACGGAGCCATAGTTCCACAAACCCGCGGCTGCCAGATAACTAATATTGTCAAAAAGGGTAACGGCATGACGGCCGACATGGTATGCACTGGATCCATGAGTGGCAAGGGGACACTGGAATCCACGTCGACTGACGGCGAGCACGCCAAGGGCAAAGTTCATTTTATCGGCTCCATCCAGGCAGGGCCGAACACCAAGCCCATAGAGTGGACGACCGCATCATCGTCCGTCTTCAAGAGCGCGGATTGCGGCGATGTGAAGCCGCTTGGTGTACCGGCCAAATAACCAGGGAGTTGGGCTTCGCCGCGCTACGCCGGACAGTTGAAGAACTCGAAACCGTTATAGAGGTTGCTCCGGTCGCCATCCGGGTCTTGGAAGATCCGAAATGCAATAGCCGCGAACAGTTGTTGACCGGTTTGGGTCCGGCAGAAATCGACATTTCCATTCTGTACTTTTAAGGGCGGCTCCGTTCCGCGCTAGAACTTGCTGTATCGTAAAGAGTCTCAGTTCTTCACATTGACGGTTGCCGGCGCGGCTCGTTTGGCTGGGGGCTCGTCCTCAGCCGCGGAGGTTTCTGCCCCAAGGACCGCCGGCATCAACCCGGTTTTCAAGAAAGGTTGGGATCAGAAACTGGATCAGGCCGGGCTGAAGCCGGCTGAAGCCGCCCCAAACGAATCTGAATTCTATCACGGGGTCCGGCATGCGGCAACGGCCAGACAAGGAGGATGATCATGACGTCGAAAGTGTCGAGAGGCATCCACGCGCTGACGGTTCTGGGAGCGATCTACAGGGCGATTCTCGTGGCGTCTTGGGCAGGGGTGAGGGTAATCCGTTGGGCAGATCGGGTTCAGAGGCCATGGGCTTACGCAAAACCGCCGCTGGCGAGGGACTGGCAGGGCGAGGCACGGGTGGGCGGCACGCGGCTGAGGCTGGTCCTCTCTCTGTGGGTCAACCTTGCCAGAACCAAATATGATGGCTCCGATCTCCACGGGCGGGCGGTGCTCTACTACTCCACTGGCCGGGTTCAATCGTATCCGCTCTGGGGAGGGGTCCACGACCGGCAGGGACAGAGGACCGAACTCCATCTCTTGCCTCTTGAGGACATTCCGGGGCTTCGGCTAGCGGCACTCACCGAGATGAACTGGGACGGAGACACTACGCTTCGCGGGCAAGCCATCCTCATCCGTGGTGGGGCCGATGGCAGCACCTCGATGACTACGGCCGATCGTCCCATCCCGTTCGTGCTCCAACCAACGGCTGTCTCCGGGACCTGCACAGTGCGCTGACGTCCCTTCACTCGCTCCGGCGATTCGGTGGGACAGACGATCGTTTTTCGTCGCCTGTCAACATCCCGGGTTTATGCAGGGGTGCGTGACAGGGTCGAGAAAGCAATGTGGCAACAGTGGGGCAGCCAGGAATGGCTGCCCCACAAGCGTCAGGATTCGGGCAGTTTTTCGTTCGAATCGAGCTTGTGTCAACTGTTTCTTGATGCCCGCTGGCAGCCGTGTATAAGCAATGTCTAAACGGCAGCGTTAAGCCGACAGCGGAACGCTCAGGAGGTATGCTTACATTGTGCAGGAATCACCTTCGTGGCAGTTGCAAGTTGGAACTCCGGCTCCCGTGATCGCCGGCGATGTATTTGTTATAGCGGGCTACGAGGAGCATGTGGCTCGTCCGGTTCGTCGCCTGGAGATAAAGCTTGGGGGAAACGGCTGCGCCGGCCATTCTGTTCTACAAACCGAATTGCGAGCCGCAAGCTAAGAATCACGAGTCGGGCGGCTGGAGATCATCCACATAACCGGGCAGCCGTTGCGGACGCGCGTACGTACGCCGCAATGAGAACGTGTCGCAGCCGGCGACTGCGTGCCATGTGGTCGGATCGTCGGCCATGGAGATCCCAAGGTCTGTCGGGCGATTACGGAACGTCCTACGCCGCGAAGAGCATGTGATCTCCTGTGGGGTGCGTTTACGGCGGCCGCAGCCGGCATTGGCCTTCACCTCGGCTTCGGTGACCGTGGTGCTTTCATATCCGATTGAGTATACTAACGCATCGCGGGCCGTCGCTGCCGGGGTGCTTAACCGTTCTGGGGGTCGCGGCCTGGGACCATGTTGTAGGCCTCCGTCGGGTTAA
>OMOG01000724.1 GCA_900290305.1 Candidatus Sulfopaludibacter sp. SbA4 | reverse complement strand
ACGTATTCATGCCCGTTGAATATGATCTGGGCAGGAAAGGGAGGGTGGCCACTGATCTTGATCGTCACGTGGCCCCAGTCGGGACCCAGGACATGAAAAGAATAATGATTCACATAAGGCATGGGTTTCTTACGTTCCAGATGGTGTTGCTTGGCACTCACACTCACTTCCCATACCGGGGCTTGCGCTTTCCTCACCAGGATCAGAAACACCCCTCGCGTAACCTTGGTCGTCGGGAGGTACTCTTCCGCCAGATCGTGCTTCCGCTCGCCCGCGCGGCAATCGATCACCGGAACACCGTTGGCCTTGGCCCAGCCCCGGACCCGCCGGCTGAATCGGCCTGCCATGCGCATGAGATGGGTATCGTCCAAGGTATCCACGGAGCCGGTCAGATTCTGCCACCAGACGCGGAAGCCTCCCGCATTATGCCCAGGGCGAAAGTAGCCATTCAGAACGATCCGATCCACGCAGTCGTAGCTGCCGGTGAGCAGATCCTGATACCGTGCGCTCAAACCATCCGCCATGGGGTCAGGGTAGCGGAATCACGCCTCCGGTTCCACCTTGGCGATCTTGGCGGACCTTGGCGGCTTGGCGAGATTCCCGGTTTTGAAGGTCCCTGCCGGATATACTGTATCGGAAGGAGCGTAAATGCGGTGGCCCGGCAGATCGTGGATGCGGCGTACCGAGTGCACACGACCCTCGGTCCGGGCCTGCTGGAATCTGTATATGAGGCGGCTCTAGCCTTCGAGTTGGAAAAACGTGGATTGCGTGTCTGTCGTCAATCGGCTATTCCCGTCGTCTATGAGGCGGTTCGCATCCACCCCGGGTTCCACGCAGACCTGGTGGTGGAGGACGAGGTGATCGTGGAAATCAAGGCGTTGGAAACCATCGCGCCGGTTCACAAAAAGCAGCTTCTCACTTATCTGAAGCTGGCCGACAAGCGATTGGGACTGCTCATCAATTTCAACGTGGCGCTGATCAAAGACGGCATCACCCGCATCGTCAATGGACTCCAGGAATGATCTCGCGCCAAGCCGCCGAAGACCGCCAAGACAGATCCCGTCCCCAAACGGGCGACAGGCTCGCTCAGAACTGCCCGTCAGGGCCACTTTTTCGGGGCCCAGTCCCCGAAAAAGCCTAGTTCCCGTTATGGGAACCCAAACGAGAATTTTGTTCTCGTTGTGTTGGCAAGTTCTTTCGTTGCAATCGCCTGCCGGACGCCGCGATTCTGACTCCTGACTCCCATATCCCGCAGGGATATCAAGGGCGGAGCCCTTGCCTAGTTAGGACACTACCTGCGTTCCTGCGGCGCCCATCCCGATCAAATGGCAGCCCGCCGTTTGGCCCAGACAACGGCAAATTCGACCAAATTCCAGCCAAACACCTCCGTCTACCCCCGAACCCATTGCCGCTCAACTACTTACACCGCCCCGCCCCGAATCCGCACTTTGGCCGGTTAACTAGTCCGGCACTTGGAACTTTTTTTTCACGCTGATTCTAAACCACTTCCCCCCTCCGAACCCACGCCCGCCCCGTGATCGCGTGCTAGCGTCAAATTAGGGAGGATTTCACGCCTCC
>OMOG01000785.1:13964-34946 GCA_900290305.1 Candidatus Sulfopaludibacter sp. SbA4 | reverse complement strand
GAGGAACTGGTGTTCGTCCGCTACAAGTATCTGGAGGGAAGGTCCGCGGGGAGTGTCTACACGGGCTACGCCTATCCCGTGTACTCGGACTTGCGCGAGCGCTCGGCAGCATCGGCCGAGCTGTTCGCTTTTGGAGGCGCGGGAGTAGACCTGGTGTGGTCGGGCGAGGTGGAGCGCATCGACGGGCTGCTGGTGAGCGGGAACTTCCTCGAAGTCCTGGGCGTGCAGCCCGTGCTGGGCCGCACGATTACCCCCGCTGACGATCGCGTGCCGGGGGGCCACCCGGTCGCGATGCTGAGCTACAGCTTCTGGAAGAATCGCTTCGGCGGCGATGCGGGGGCGGTGGGCCGGCAAGTAGTGATGAACGGCTTGGCCTACACGGTGATCGGGGTCCTGCCCAACGGCTTCACGGGGACAACCCTGAACTCGCACCCGGATGTTTTCGTGCCGATGATGATGCAGCCGCAGATTCAAGGGCAGGAATCGGCGCTGGCGCGGCGCGGGTGGAAGTGGCTTTCCATCGGCGGAAGGCTGCGCGCGGGTGTATCGCGTGCGCGGGCGGAGGCGGCCCTGACCGGTGCGTTCGCCGGCATCGAGAAAGGCAGCGCCGCGGAGACCAGGATGCGGATGTCGATCGTGCTGGAGCCCGCCGCGCGCGGCGATTACTGGCAGCGCGACCGGTTTGCGAACGCGCTGTACGTGTTGATGGCAGCGGTGGGGCTGGTGCTGCTGATCGCCTGCGCCAACGTGGCCAACCTGACGATGGCGCGCGCGGCGTCGTGGCATCGCGAGATCTCGGTGCGGCTGGCCATCGGGGCGGGGCGGCCGAGGCTGATCGCACAGCTTCTGACGGAGAGCTTGGCCATTGCGGCGTCGGGCGGTGTGCTGGGAATCGTGCTGGCGTACGCGGCCGACTCGGCGCTGCTGCGAATCTTCGGCGCGGGCGCGCGGGCGCTGCCGCTCGACGTGCGGCCGGATGTCCGCGTCCTGGCATTTACGCTCGCGATCTCGGTCGCGACGGGCGTGCTGTTCGGGATCTTCCCGGCGTTTTCGGCTACGCGCGTGGACGTCAATCCAGCGTTGAAAGAGGACGCCGGGGGGACGGGCAGCCGCCGCCGTCTGCTGGCGCGGCGCATCCTGGTGGCGGCGCAGGTGGCGCTCTCGCTGGTGCTGCTGTCGGGCGCGGGGTTGTTCGCGAAGACGCTGCGCAACCTGCGCACCATGGATATCGGCTATGATCGCCAGGGCGTGCTGATGGCCGATCTCGATCCGCGGCAGGCGGGCTACCGGGGCGATGGCATCCTGCAGTTCTACGACGAGCTGCTGGGACAAGTGCGCCAGATTCCGGGCGTGGAGGCCGCGGGTGTAGCGAGCCTCTCCGTGCTCAGTGGCGGCATGGTGACCCACAACATCACGGCCGAAGGAGCCACCCAGCACCCCGACGCTCTCATGACGGTGGTGTCGGCGGGCTACCTGGAGGCCATGCGCATGCGATTGGTGGCGGGCCGCGCTTTCACGGCGCGCGACAACCTGCCCAATGCGCCGAAAACTATCGTCATCAATGAGGCGCTGGCGCGCGCCTGTTTCGGCGATGCGAACCCGGTGGGGCGGAGGCTCGGCATCCAGGGCAAGGCGGACGCGGAGATCATCGGGGTGGTGCGGAATGCGAAGTACGTCGATCTGCGCGACGGGGACCGGCCGGCGTGCTACATCCCGCCGCGCGCCTATGGGGCGCAAGCGATGGGCCTGTACGTGCGGACGGCCATCGAGCCCGCGGCGGTGGCGGCGCCCATCCGTCGGGAGTTGCACGCGATCAACACGCACATGCCGCTGGCGAGAGTGCGCACGCTGGAGGAGCAGAGCGAGCGCTCTCTGGTCGAGGACCGGCTGCTGGCCACGCTTTCGGAGGCGTTCGGCGCGATCGCGCTGGCGCTGGCGGTGGTCGGGCTGTACGGCGTGCTGTCGTTCATGGTGGCGCGGCGGACGGGCGAGATCGGCATACGGCTGGCGCTGGGGGCCGGCAGGATCGACGTGATGTGGCTGGTGCTGCGGGAGTCGGTCGCGGTGGTGTTGGCCGGGATCGTGGTGGGCGCGTGGGGCGCCGGGCAGTCTGGAAAGCTCGTGAAGGGCCTGCTGTTCGGGGTGAAGGCGTGGGACGTTTGGACGGTGGCGGGCGCGGCGGTGCTGCTGTTGGTCACGGCGCTGGCGGCGACATGGGTGCCGGCCAGAAGGGCGGCGCGGATCGAGCCGGTGCGGGCCTTGCGGTACGAGTAGAGGGGGCGGAAAAGCGCCGGGTGCCGGCCAGAAGGGCGGCGCGGATCGAGCCGGTGACGGCCTTGCGGTACGAGTAGAGCGGGGGCGGAAAAGCGCCGATCTCCGCGATGAAATGCGACCTGACCGGGCGCGTACATCCCGAAACGCCGTTCCGGCGGCGAGATTCCTGATGCGAAGGGGATTTATCGACGGGAATCCCGCCGCTCTCGATGCGGCCCGGCAAGTCTCCGGTTTGGGCGTTATACGTCCAAGTGATTCGAGCCGTTCCTAAACGCTTCGCGACCAGCATGGAGCTATCCAGTGACACAGCGTGGGGACCCAACAACTTCACCGCTGCAGGGTGAGACGTCGCGCTTCCGTGTAGCTGCCGACGATGCGCCCGGAGCGGATGCAGGGCAGTCCGGATAAAGATCGGTCTTTTCGCAGCCAAGCGGCAGGTGGACTACTTCTTTCGTGAGAGCGTTGGTGTCGGCCCGTTCCGGCTGAAGTTCCTCGAGTCCGGCATCGGCGCATCACGCCCCGGGCGCAAACGACGGGAACCCGGCGCAGAAGTTCGGCGGCGTGGGTTTACGGGATTAGAAATGTGTCTGTCAGTTCTCCGATGGCTTCTCGATGTGATCGATAACGTAAACTTCCACGACGCCCTTCTGCGGTTCCATTCTCAAACCCACCTGTCCGAACATCTCAAAGACCGTGGGGGCGTCGAGGACGTCCGATCGGGCAGCCATTGCGTCCATCCGCAGGTAGGGTCCCGTTTCGAAGCGATAAAGTCCCTGAATGCCGGTTTTATCCAGCAATGGGCGGTCCGTCCAGTTCTCGACAAAACTCGCGAGGTCCGACATGTTTGCCGCCCTCGCGTGGAGTCCGCGTCCCACGCCTCCGTTAAAGGCGTGGCAGACATCCGGCATGGGGGTAGAAGGAGATTGCGGCCCCAGAACATTCGGCGACGCTTCCGGACAATCTTTCTCATCAATGTCCGCGCGTTGCAGCTTCGGACCTCCTTTTGCCACCAGCAACGCGTACACCGGCATTTCTTTCGACTCGCGACGAATCACCAGCTTGAAGCGATCGACCAGCAGCGCCTGAACCATCGCTCTCACGCGATCGTTGCGAGCCTCCATCGACAAGCCAGGCGGCATTGCGCTTGTCGCTTCAACGTCGTAAACTCCCTGCGGACTTTTGGTCCAATCGGGGATGCCCGTCACCCTGCTCTGATTGCCCGGAAGTTTATAAGCGTACGAAATCAGAATCGCGAGCGGAAATCTGGAAACAAACCTTCCGCCCGGGAGCACCGTCGGGGGCACCAAAGTGTTGCGGTCGGCTCCTCCGACGTGCAGTTTCACCGACGCCACCTCAAATCTCGGATTCTCCGCCGATTGCGCGCGTACCTGCGAAACATCAATCAAGCCGATAACCACGGGCACAGTCAGCGCGAGCACAACGGCGCCCGCCAGCAGCAACTTCCTTCCGCAAGTCGGTCCGTACATCCTACGATTCGCCATGATTTCCTCGATTCGTTTTTTCAAATTCGCGCCTGTCAGTGCCGCTACTGGGCACCGGCGACTCTGCACACGGCCTGCACACCCGCAGAATCGCATCTGCGTATGCCCTCGGCCAGCAGCGCGTGTGCAGCACTGCTTCATCGCATGCCTTTTCGCGCTCCTCCAGCATTCGTTTGCCGATCCACCATACCAGCGGGTGAGACCAAAACACGGTCTCCACGAACATCTGAATCGCGGCGGCCGCGTCAGTTCTCCGAGGGCTTCTCCAGGTGATCGACCATCAGGAATTCGCGAGGCCCTTTGCCAGCTTCCACCTTCAGGCCAAGCTGCTGTTGCATTGCGGTGAAGATGGAAGGAAATGGCGGGTCATCCGCCGCGGTATAGCCCGGATCGCCAGGTTTACTGTTGGACAAGAACTCCAGATGAAAATGGAAGATGCCCGTGAGGCCTGTCTTGTTCAATACCGGTCCATCAAAGCCCCCTTGACGGGTGATATACAACGCGAACGAATCCACATCCAGTCCTGGAATGTCGATCGTTACATTCGGCCCTTTGGTTTGATGTGACTCCCGGCATGGATTCTGAATCGTAGGCATGGATTCAGCAATATGCACCAAATCGAACGGCGTGCATCCGCCCTGGAATGGCAGCAGTTTCGATCCACCTTTTGCGACTGTCATCAGATAGACCCGCCCTTCCCGCGTCTCGCGGCGAATCTTAAGAGCAAAACGGTCCTCGAGCAATGCCTGAAGCATAGGTCCGCGCATGAGTCCAGCGCCGGGGTTGCCTTGCGGTTTTGCTTCAATCGTATAGCGCTCTGAATCTGCCCACGAAGGGAGGCGCTCGATTGGCGCAGGGTACGGCGGGAGTTTACTTTGCCCGCCGGCGAATATCGAATATGCCTGGTTGATAAGGGTACTCACGTGCACACAGTTCCAAATCTGCCTGTCGGGGGACTGACTGACTCCGGCGCCTCGGCCCTCCGCGGGTGCGACTGGCGCGTTCGTGCAGCGCCTAATGGAAACTGCATCCCATTTCGGAATACTCTGCACGGCGCCTGGTGTGGACGAGCGCGGCGCGGCAACCATTCGGAGCGGTGACATAGCCAGCACGATCGCGATGGCGACAGCGCAGGCGACCACCAGCAACGCCCCCACCGGGCCGCGTGACTGTCTTCGGTCCAGCAGCGCTCCGATGCGCGCCGCCAGATCGGACCGGTTCGCCATCGCAAGCGCGGGCGATCGTGTGACTGCGGATCGTCTTCGCGCGAGTCCAAGCAGTTGATCCGCGTACGCAGTTGCCTCGGAAATCCCCAGAACCGCATCGTCGCAAGAACGCTCTGCCTCCAGCGTAAGCTGCCGCCATGCGGCCCAAACCAGCGGATGGAACCAGTACGCCGCGCATGCCACCCGAGCCAAACAGTGGATCGCCCAGTCATAGCGCCGCACATGCTCGAGTTCGTGGACCAATGCCCGCTCCAGGTCCTTTCCGTCCCAGCTCTGCGCATCCTCGGGAAGAATGACAACGGGGCGCAGAACACCGCACGTCATAGGCCCCGACACCGATTCGCTTAAGAGGACTTCAACCCCACGCCGAGCGCGTGGAGCCAGCCTTTCGGCTACCGCCTGCCCGTGCCGCCAAGGCAGGCCAAATCGGCGCAGGGAACGGACTTGCAGCAACCCTCTGATCACCGGAATGGCAAAGAGCGCAATGCCCACGAACCATCCGTAGAGCACCATCGTAGAGAGCGGCGTTGCGGCGAGCGACCGCAGTGGCCATCCTTGCTGTGCGGGAGCAGCGCCGAGACGCGCCGGCGCGCTCTGGCCGAGTGGTGGCAAGAGAATGAAATCGAACAACGGCAAAATTACGCTGTCGCTGGCCGCCACTGGCACGCTGATCGTGACCGGCGGGGCAATCAAAGAAACAACCGGCAACGCCAACAATACACCGAAGGCCGATGCAAGCAACGCGTGGCGTACCGCCGCCCGGCCTCTTCGGGCAAGCCACGCGATCACAAGACCAAACGCCACGACGGCGGTCCCTTTGATCATGAGGGACATGACCGCTGACGCGCTCAGCGTCACCACAATTTCACTGAGGATTCGCATCATGGCTACTTCCTCCTTTCCGTGCGTGCCCGCTCGATTTCAGCCTGCATTGCGTCAAGCTCCGCTTCAGTCCATGACTCTTCCGCCACCAGTTCCGTCATCATCTGCGGCAACGAGCCGCCAAAGAACGTCTGGGCCAGCCGCCTCACCGCAGTTCGTTTGGCCGTAGTGGGCGAAACGCTGGCCGAGTACATGAAGCGGGGGCCGTCGTACCGATGTCTGAGACACCCTTTCTTTTCGAGCCTCGCGAGCATGGCGCGGACGGCGGAGTCGGTTGGCGGGTTCGTCAGCCGTGCCCGGATCTGCTCCGCCGATGCGCGGTTTCCCAGCGCAAAGACAGCGTCCATGATCTCGCGCTCCCGGCGCGTGAGCAATGAATGAAGAGAGTTCGCCATAGCTATGTTACGTACGTAGCATACTGCTACAGGGGTAACAGTGTCAACAATTTCTTGCGACGCAGGCTTCCGGCAGCGAGTGCTACGTTACGCGTCGAGAAAACTGTTTGCCGCGCTCACTACGGAATAGATCCTCGCTGACGGCGTAGCGTTTACAAATCCAAGTTGACGGCTTGTCGCCAACCCGTTTTTGGAGAACGCCGCTTCAAAGACGGCCTGACGGCTAGCGGTATCCGTTGATAGAATTGATTTATGTCCACGCTGCTGGAGAAGGCCCTGGAAAAAGTCGTCACGCTGCCCCAGGAGGAGCAGGATGCGATTGCATCCCAGATCCTCGCTTCGCTAGCCGACGAGGACGCCTGGAAGACACGCTTTGCCGAGAAACGCGAAGTAATCCGTCGAATGGCACGGGAAGCCCTTGAGGAAGACGCCCGGGGCGAGACGCTGCCATTGGACGATCTGCTTTGATGCAGTCCCGAACTACACGGCAGTTCTGGCGTTTGTTTCGAGATCTACCTTTCCCTGCACAACGGGACGCCAAGCGCGCCTATCGTCTCTTCCAGAGCAACCCGGCGCACCCCGGTCTGCAATTCAAAAGGCTGGAAGGCGAGGATAATATCTACTCGGTTCGCATCGGTCTGGAATATCGCGCTCTCGCGGTGATGAAGAAAGATCGAGTCGTGTGGTATTGGATCGGCGGTCACTCCGAATACGACCATCTGGTCTGAACGGGATGGGGCTGGCGAAAATGCATGGCGAAAAGCGCGTGCTCACCGGTTACAATAACGGAACGTGACCAAGTACATTCGTTACCTAACCGACTCCACCGTCGCCTATGGGATTCTGGACGGCGACACCGTCCGCGAGCTGAGCGGCGGCCTCTTCGACAGCCCCGCCGAGACCGGAGTAACGCACCCGCTGGCTGGCGTGAAGCTGCTGGCGCCCTGCCAGCCCGGCAAGATCCTGGCGGTGGGGCTGAACTACGGGAGCCATATCGGCAATCGCCCGCGGCCCGCGCATCCGGAGATGTTCTACAAACCGGTGAGCGCGTTGCAATCGCCCGGCGGGCCCATCGTGATTCCGCGCGACGCCACAGACCTGCACTACGAAGGCGAGCTGGTGATGGTGATCGGCAAGCGGGCGAGGAACGCTTCTCGCGAGGAAGCGCGCGATGCCATCTTCGGCGTCACCTGCGGCAACGATGTCAGCGAGCGCAACTGGCAGCACGGGCAAGGCAAGGATTTGCAGTGGTGGCGCGCCAAGGGCTGCGACACTTTCGCGCCGTTGGGACCCGCGATCGTGACCGGCATCGAATACGGCAACCTGCTGCTCCAGACGCGGCTCAACGGCGAGCGAGTGCAGAGCCAGTACACCGCCGATCTGATTTTCGATTGTCCCGCCATCGTGGAGTGGGTCAGCGGCTGGGTCACCCTGATGCCCGGCGACGTGATCTACACGGGCACGCCCGGCAGCACGCGCAAGCTTGCGCCTGGCGACGTGGTGGAAGTGGAGATCGAAGGCATCGGGATTTTGCGGAACCCGGTGACTGGGTGACCAGGCCGGGCCGTTGTGGCGGTGCATGCGGATGAAGAGCACGGTGATGTCGGCGGATTGCGTGGGGAGGTGGACCGGAGGCTCCGCGAGTTGTGCGTTGGTGGCTTGGGCACGTCACAGGTATACAGGGAGAGTGATCGGTAATTTTACTTATCTTCGGGCAAGCTCGGGCAGCTAGGGCCACCAAGTCGAAAAGCCTTGCAGGCTATCGATACGTTGAATCATGGTCTTCGTGGAGGGTTAGAAATTCCAGGAAGTCGCCTGAACGTTTTACCACAGCGCTGATCTTCTGAGTGACACGAATGGAATGAAGCCTCTCTTTGCCGGCGCCCGAGCGGGTTTGGATCAGCTCCCAGCGTAATCCCCTGTCGCCATAGATGGCATTCCAGTCCATTGCCGCCAACTTGCGGCAGCAGTTTAACAGTGCGAGCCGTTCCTCTTTTCCAAGCGAAAACCACTGTTCTTGAAACACTGGATTGTTCAGATCAAGCCGGACTGGCATCGGCGGCTACCGCTTGCGACGGACTTTCCTGGCAACAGCCTTGAGGTCCGTTTCCGAGCGAGGGTGCGACCTCGACCAGTCCAAGGCACGATCCAGACTGGCCCGCGCTTCCGGAGTATGCAGCCAAAGCTCGTCATCCGGGATAACCTGGGCGGTCTTAATAGTCCAAACTCCTTCCGCCACCCGATCGACAGTGACGGTCCGGCCGGCATACTGTTTTCCGAGCGAGATTTGTCCACTGGCGCCAACCGTCTTAATTTCCACTGGCATGACTGCATGATAGCATGATTGCTCCTGACTCGCTCCCCACACACCAGCGGGAGTCGAGCATCGTCCGCCGGCAAGAGCGCCGATTCACAATCGGCGCACAGCCTGCCCCACGGGGCGGGGCGGCCAAAATTTGGCGGCATACACCGGCGAGGCTGCCGAAAAATACCGGAACGGCCGCTCGAATGCCGGCGGGCGCGGCGCCACTCACCACCACGCCGTCCCGATGCTGTAGAGCAGCGCGATCAGCACTATGGCGGTGACCATCACGTAGGCCCGGTCGCGCTCCAGCGCAAACGCAATCAGCGAAAACACCACGCGCGCGACAGGCGTCGCAATCAGAATCAGCAACCCGATGAGGATGAGCGCCTGCGGCCCCGGCAACTCGACCAGCGAATGCAGGCCGCGCGTTTCACCGCGAAAGCGCCGATAGTCCACCGTGCCCGACCCGCCGGCGGCCAGGTACCACGCGCCCCCGGCAGCGACCACCGCGGCGGAAAGCGCCACGCCGGCGCGCAGCAGGTT
Source organism: Candidatus Sulfopaludibacter sp. SbA4 (assembly GCA_900290305.1). Classification (GTDB taxonomy): domain Bacteria; phylum Acidobacteriota; class Terriglobia; order Bryobacterales; family Bryobacteraceae; genus OMOG01. The sequence continues at coordinate 25,819 of OMOG01000785.1, read as the reverse complement.
GCCGATGATCGTGTCCATGCGGTCGTCGGTCATAGGCCTCCGGAGATGCCGTTGTAGATCATCTCGACCGCCAGCAGCCCGATCACGGCGGAGAACACCAGGCGCAGCGGGCGTATTCCGGCGGCCATCAGGTGGCGCGCCCCGCCGAGCGACCCGGCCAGCACTCCCAGCATCACCGGCATGGCCAAACCCGGCGCGATGTAGCCGCGGCTCAGGTAGATTCCGGCGCTGGCGGCCGCGGTGACCCCGATCATGAAGTTGCTGGTAGTGGTCGAAACCTTGAAAGGGATGCACATTGCCTGGTCCATCGCGATCACCTTCATGGCTCCCGATCCGATGCCCAAGAGGCCGGAGAGCAGTCCCGCTCCGAACATGAGTCCGAAGCCGGTCTTCACGCGGCGCACGTGGTAGGGCACGTGGCGGTCCCCGTCGGGATAGGTGCTGTCCAGCCGCAGCCGCACGGCCAGCGGGTCGGACACGGTAGCCGGCCGCTCGGAGTGTTGTTGGAACGAGTGCCATGCCGAGTAAAGCAGCACGCCGCCGAAGATCACCGCCAGCGCGGACACCGGAACCACGCGGATGAGATGCGCTCCGGCAATGGCGCCGAGCGTGGTGGCGATCTCCAGCAGCATGCCCACGCGAATGTTGGAAAGGCCCTCTTTGACGTACGCGGAGGCGGCGCCGGAAGACGTGGCGATCACCGAGACCAGCGAGGCCCCCATGGCGTAGTGCAGATCCACGCCCAGGAGCAGCGTGAGGACCGGCGTGATGATCACCCCGCCGCCCAGGCCCGTCAGGGAACCCAGAAAGCCCGCCAGGGCGGAAACGGCAAATACGGTTACGGAGAATGCCAGCACGTGCATGGGGAGTCCGCAGTTTCAGTGTAAGCCGGAAAGAATAGAAAAGGGCAGGATCGCTCCTGCCCCTCTGCGGTGCTTGTTGCCCGGGAGGCAACACTGTTCACTAAGCTGCGTCATCACCGCCTCTGCGCCATTGCGAGGTGGTGACGGCACTGGTTGTTGACTTAAGAGTACGTCGAAACGGGTGGGAAACAAATACAGGCAACATCGTATTTCTTATGACCCCGCCGGGGGAGCTAACATATTATTAGAACAAGACCATTCGCGGCGAGGGGTTCTTACGTGACGAGCGGGTTCAGCAAGCGCGCGGTGTTGCGGGCGGGTTACGGCACGGTCATCGCGGTCCTGGTGTTGTCCGTGGTGGAGGCGTATCGCATTCAGGCGAGCGTTTCCCGTCAGCACCTGGAAATCTACCGGCACTATGTCGACCAGGACACCGCCCTGGCTACGCTGCGGCGCAACCTGTGGCTGGCCGGCAATGACGTGCGCGACTTCTTCATCAACACCACCCCGGCCCAGGCCGAGATCCTCAGTTCCCAGTTGGAGGCGCTCAAGAACGATAACGAGATCGCGCTCGATCACCTGGCCCGCACGTCCACGCGAAGCGATGTGGTGCCCAAGCTGCGGAAGAGCCTGGGAGAATTCTGGGCGCTGGTTCAGCCGCTCCCTCGTACCATGCTCCACCAGCCCAACAAGGTGCAGTTCGAGTTTCTGCAAGGCGAGATCGTGCCGCGCAGGGGCGAGTTGTACAACGCCCTGCTGGATCTTGCGGCGGCCGACCAGCAGAAGCTGCAGGAGAGCGAGCGGGAGTTCGCCGACGCGCGCCGCCACGCGGCCGAGCGGCTGATCATCATGCTGGCCTTCAGCCTTCTGCTGAGCTTCGTGGTGGCCCGCCTCAGCCTGCGGCACGCCGAGAACCTGGAGCGCCAGGCGGAGCGCCACTACGCGGAAGTGGAACAGACCAAGCGCGAATTGCAGCAGCTCTCGGCCCGCTTGCTGGAGATCGAGGAGGAAGGCAGGCGCCGCCTCTCGCGCGAGCTGCACGATGAAATCGGGCAGACCCTGGCGCTTCTCCAGATCGAGATCTCGCACGCGCAGGCCATGCTGGCCGCGCAACCACAGGCTGCCCGCGAGCGTTTACAGCGCGCCCGCGAGCTGGCGGAACGCACCGTGCAGACCGTGCGCAACATTTCCGTTCTGCTGCGGCCGGCGCTGCTCGACGATCTCGGTCTGGTACCCGCTTTGCAGTTTCAGCTTGAGGACTTTCTGCGGCGCAGCGGTATCGCCTGCGAATTCGTGGAGCAGGACGTTGCCGACCAGCTTCCCGATCACGTGAAGACGTGCGTGTACCGCGTCGTGCAGGAGGCCTTGCACAACTGTGAAAAACACTCGGGCGCGAAAAAGGTGCGGGTAGTGGTGCGCCAGTTGCCCGACTGCCTGGCCGCCGAGGTCGAGGACGACGGCTGCGGATTCGCGCTGAACGAACAGCGCATGCCATCGAAAAACACGGGACTCGGCCTCTTGGGAATCCGCGAACGCGCCGCCATCGCCGGCGGCTCGCTGGTGATCGATTCGGCGCCCGGGCACGGCGCCAGGATCGCGCTGCGCATCCCGCTGGCGCCTTCGCCGGCGCCTCAACCCGCCAGCCGGCAAGAGGTGACAGCGTAATGCTGCGCATCCTGTTGGCCGACGACCACACGCTGATGCGGCAAGGCTTGCGGCACATTCTCGAACAGCAGCCGGATTTCGACGTGGTGGCCGAAGCCAGCTCGGGCATCGATGCGGTTGAAGCCGCCCGTCAGCACAAGCCCGATGTCGCCGTGGTGGACGTGGCCATGAAAGAGCTGAATGGTATCGAAGCCACGTCCCAGATCCTCAAGCACTCGCCGCACACCGCGGTCCTGATCCTGAGCATGTACAGCGACGAGCGCTACGTGCTGCGCGCGGTGAAGGCTGGAGCGCGCGGGTACCTGCTCAAGAACTCGGCCGGCGACGAGCTGATCCACGCCATCTACGCCGTCCAGAAGGGCACTCCCTTTTTCAGCCCGGCGGTGGCCAAGATATTTCGCGATGGCTACGTCCGGCTGAAGGACGTGGGAGGCATCGGCGACCGCTTCGAGCTGCTTACCGACCGCGAGCGCCAGGTGTACCAGCTCCTGGCGGAGGGCAACAGCAACAAGGAGATCGCCCACCGTTTGAATCTGAGCCTGCATACTGTGGAGACGCACCGCTGGCGTATCATGGAGAAGCTCGATCTGCACAGCACGGCCGAGCTGGTGCTGAGCGCGGTGCGGCGGGGAATGGTGACTTAAGACCGGGGGTTGGGGATAGGGGTTGGGGGTTAGGGTAGGTGGTTCGCTGCGCTCGCATTCTTCGGGTGGGTTTCTACCGGGTTGTGAACCGGCTTCACCGTCCGCAGGTACGCGTAGATCGCGCCGAGATCGTCCGGCGGCAGTTGCGAGAGACCGAGCCACGGCATGAGCGTGAACGCCTCCGGTCCCGGCGACTTGGGCGGTCCGCTGGTGGCGTATTCCTTGTAGTCGTAGATCTTCTTCAGGAAGAACTCCTCGCTCCACTTGCCGATGCCGGTTTCGAGATCGGGGGTGATGTTGGCCGTTACCACCGTGCCCATGGAAGTCGCGAAGACCTGGCCCCCCGCCAAGAGCTTGCCGGGAATGGGCTGGCCCTTCTCCACGGGCGTGTGACAATCCCCGCAGGCGGCAATGGTCACCAGGTACTCGCCGTATTTCAGCTTGTCGGAGCGGACGGGCGCGGGCACGCTCGCGGCGGGTTGGGGCGCACCCTTGATCAGGAGGTTCACCGGGAAGGCCAGTTGCGTCTTGGGCAGCGGGTTCTTCACCGGAGCCAGCGAATTCATGTATGCCACCACCGACTCCACGTCTTCGTCGCTCATCTTGCGGTAGTCCGTGTAGGGCATCATGGGGAAAAGGGCGCGGCCGTTTCGATCCACTCCTTCGCGGATGGCGCGGATCTTCTCCCCGTCGGTCCAGCTTCCGATGCCGGTCTCCGGATCGGGAGTGATGTTGGGCGCCACCACCGTTCCCGGCATCCCGATCAACAGTGCGGACATGACGTTTCCACGGCCGCGTCCCGACTCCACCACGGGACCGTCCACCCGCGAGAAATCGCGCTCGGAATGGCATCCGTCGCAATCGGCAATATTGTGGAAAATCAGCTTGCCGCGAGCGATGCGCTCGGGCGTCATGGCGACTTTGATCGCGGAAGCCGGTGCCTGGGCCGGCTTGCGAAGATAGAGATACACAATGCCGGCAGCCGGCACTCCAACGATCACCACCACTACGATGAGTATTATTTTCTTCCACATAGCAAGGATCTTAGTATAGCCAAAACATCTGTGACGAAAAGCACTTGACATTTTTGCTGACTAGTCTGTACTATAGACTAGTCTATGACAAAAGATCCCAAAGTCCTGGCGAACCGGCTCCTGCAACGAGCCTGGAACCGCGACGGTCTGCCTGAGATCGGGAGTGGTTTGTTTTCCCTGGTGGCGGCTGGCCTGATCTATGCCATGCAGATCCTTCCCCGGCGCTCGCCCGGCCAAATTGCGGCGATACTCATCTTTGCGTTCGTGCTTCCGCTTTACGGATTCTGCGCGCAGCCCCTGGTCAAACGCATTCGCAGCCGGTGGTTGCTGGAACGGGCCGGCTATGTCCAGCACTTGCCGAACAGGAATCTGAAGCGGAACAATCTTCGGTTGCTTGCGGTGATGGCGGTGGTGATGCCCCTGGTGTTCCTGGCCTTCAATTACTCCGAAAGGCTGCTGCTGCCCATGACGGGTGCGCTCGGGGCGCTGATCTGCGGGCTGGTCGGGTGGTCCGCGCGAATGGTGCGGCTGATGGCGGGCGGGGCGATCATGCTGGCTACCGCCATCCTGTTGGCGCTCTCCAGCGTTCCCGTGATGATCGGCATGGCGATCCTGTTCGGTTCGCAGGGGCTGTATTACCTGCTCACGGGGGGAGTCGCATTCCTGCGATTCATGAACGATGAGCGCTGACATCCAAAAGCTGGGCGAGGTGGACCGCATGATCCACGAACCGGCGCGGCTGATGGTGGTCGCGCTGCTCTCGGCGGTGAAGGAGGCGGATTTCCAGTACCTGCACCGGTCCACCGGCCTGTCGAAGGGCAACCTCTCGGTGCATCTTTCGAAGCTGGAGGAAGCGGGCTACGTGGCAATAAAGAAGACCTTTCGCGGCAAGTACCCGCTGACCATCTGCCGGCTGACGGAGCGCGGCCGCGAGGTGCTGGAGAACTATCGAAAGGTGATCCGGGCGGCGCTGTAGGTGGGGTAGCATGGGAGCGGAGATTCCACCATGTACACAGCGAACAGCGGCCGGTACGACGCCATCGAATACCGCCGATGCGGGCGCAGCGGCGTGCTTCTTCCCGCGGTCTCCCTCGGGCTCTGGCACAACTTCGGGGGAGTGGACAGTTTCGAGAATGGGCGCGCCACTCTGCGGCGCGCCTTCGACCTGGGCATCACGCACTTCGACCTGGCCAACAACTACGGGCCGCCCTACGGCTCCGCGGAAGAGAGCTTCGGGCTCGCCATGCGGCTGGATTTCCGGCCGTACCGCGACGAGCTGATCATCTCCACCAAGGCCGGCTACGACATGTGGCCGGGGCCATACGGCGACTGGGGATCGCGCAAGTACCTGCTGGCCAGCCTGGACCAGAGCCTGAAGCGCATGGGGCTGGAATATGTCGACATCTTCTATTCCCACCGGCCGGACCCGGAGACGCCCGTGGAGGAGACCATGTCGGCGCTGGACCATGCGGTGCGGTCGGGAAAGGCGCTGTATGCGGGCATCTCGAACTACGACCCGGAGCAGACTGCGCGGGCGGTGGCGGCGCTTCGCGCGATGGGGACTCCGTGCCTGATCCACCAGTTCTCCTACTCGATGTTTCAACGGACGCCCGAAGCGGGACTGCTGGAACGCCTGCGCGCCGAGGCCATCGGCGGGATCGCTTTTTCGCCGCTGGCCCAGGGGCTGCTGACGGACCGCTATCTCGACGGCATTCCGAACGACTCGAGGGCGGCCCGGCCGCAAAGTTACCTGAAGCGCGACCAAGTGGATGCCAAGCGCGTGGGGCAGGCGCGCGCGCTGCAGGAAGTAGCGCGGGAGCGCGGCCAGAGCCTGGCGCAGATGGCCGTCGCGTGGGTTTTGAGGCATGGAGAGATGACCAGCGCGCTGATCGGGGCCAGCAAGGTGGAGCAGGTGGAGCAGATCGTGGCGGCGCTGGGGAATTTGAGTTTTTCGGCGGAAGAACTGGCGCGGATTGATGCAATCCTGAGTTAGGACCCCGCAGGGCGAAAGAGATTAGCCCACGGCGCCGGCCATGGGTTGGTGTCGCGAGTCGGCACGGTCACGGAGACGGCGCGGTGCCTCTGAGGCAGTCCAGCGCCGGCGAATCAATTTTGCAAGCGCCGCTTGCAAAAATCACGCGGTATTGTGCATGTCGCAGTTCCCGCATATCGAAACGCTACCCGGGCCGGTGGACGGTGCAATTTCGCACCAGCTCGATGCAAAATTAACGTTGCCCGAGCTCGGCAATCGGACGAGTTCAGCAACAGGAAGAAGGGTGCGGAACGAAGGTGATTGAGCGCCGCGCCAAGGATCCCCTTACCGAATTCTCGGACCTCTCTGCCTATGAAATCTCGAATACAGGCGGCCTTTGCCAAACTCGGCCAATTGTGCAACAACTTGTTGCACAATTGCCCCGCGCCATAAGGTCCGACTCTTGAGGCCGAATTCGGCAAGCCGGACCAGCCCAGCACATAGCCCGTCGCGTGTCGAACTTGCGGAACTCCCAGTTTTCGTGTGGCTGCAGCGCCGTTCGCGCACACTTGGCTCACGTTGTGGCCGACGCGGCTGGACGGCTCGTGCTACCACACCGGGGCCGGGAGTATACTGCTGGCGTAGGATGCCGACGANNTGCGAGCTTCTTGCTGGGGAAGTACCGTACGCTTGACTGGATGATTACGTCGCGATGGAGGTTCCGTGCTCACCGACAGCAAGATCACGCTCGATGTCCTGAGTGGGTACCTGAACTGTCCGTACCTAGCTTACCTCCTATTGGCGGGGCAAAAGGGTACCAAATCCGACTACGAAATCGTCCTCGCCGAGCTACAGGAGGACGTGAAGCTCAAAGTCGTGGACCAGCTTCGCAGGCAGCATCCTGAACCGAGTCTTGTGTCCGGTGTTGCCCTAAGCCACTCGACGCTCAGCCATGGCGATGCATTTGTTTTTGATGCCGACCTCCACGATGATCGCTTCTCGATCCATTTAGACGGTCTGAAGCGCGTAAGCGGGTCGTCTGACTTGGGCGACTTTCATTACGTGCCGCTGATGTTTTGCGGTACTCGACACATCCACAAAAACCAACGGCGCCTGCTGGAGCTTCTGGGCCTGTTCCTGTCGCGCGTCCAAGGTGTTGAACCCGGCAACGGTATCATCTATCGCGGCTGCGCCGCCGCCGCGACCGTCCGTTTCACAAACGGCCTCAGGGCAGCGGCAGAACTGGTTGACGAGGTGATGCGAATTCAACGGGGTGACGCGACCCCGAAGCTCTTGCTCATCCCTCATTGCTCGGCCTGCCAGTTTCGCCGCCAATGCCATACTCAAGCGGTCGAGCAGGATAGCCTATTCCTGTTGCCGGGGTTGCGAAAAAAGGAACTTAACCGATATGCCCGAAAAGGGTTGTTCACGCTCACGCAACTCGCCCACACGTTCAGACCACGGCGGAAGGGTAAGCGATTGACGCCCCGGCGGCCGGCGTCCACGCTCCAATCCAACTTCGGCCAGATCGACATCTACCTCTTCGACCAACTGCTCCGCGGCCGAATTGTCCCTGGCATGCGGATCTTCGACGCCGGCTGCGGGTCCGGCCGTAACCTCGTCTATCTGCTTCGCGAAGGCTACGAGGTCTTCGGCGTCGATTCCGATCCTCAGGCCATTGCTGCCACACGCGCCCTGGGCGCTTCCCTGGCTCCGGCTCTCCCGATCGGCAATTTCCACGTGGAAGCCATCGAGGCCATGTCATTTCCCGATGCCTTCGCGGATGTGGTCATCAGCAGTGCCGTGCTGCACTTTGCCCGCGACGACGCCCACTTCCATTCCATGCTGCACGGCACATGGAGAGTCTTGAAGGCCGGCGGAATGTTCTTCTGCCGCCTGGCATCCTCCATCGGTATGGAAGACCGGGTGGAGCGCATTGTTGGACAGCGCTTCCTCCTGCCGGACCATTCGGAGCGCTACCTGGTGAACGAGGGCCTTCTGCTGCAGCTCACGAACCAGCTTGGCGGGCAGTTGCTCGATCCGCTAAAGACCACTATCGTCCAGAATCAACGCTCCATGACCACGTGGGTGGTGCGAAAAGGCAACTGAACGGCAGGCTCGACCCCCTCGCCAAGACACAGCCCTCAGGAGAAGATCCCAGGCGCTTCATGGCCCGTCTTTTGCACGTACTCCACGTACGAGCCGGGATACACCAGCGGATTGCGTTCCGTGCCGCTCTCCCCTCCCAACTCCAGCACGCGCGAACCGAGGCCGCGCAGGAAGGTGCGGTCGTGCGACACGAAGATCATCGTGCCCTCGAACTGCCCCAGCGCCTCCACCAGCATTTCCTTCGTCGCCAGGTCCAGATGGTTGGTCGGTTCGTCGAGCACCAGGAAGTTGGGCGGGTCGTAAAGCATCCGCGCCATAGCCAGCCGGGACTTTTCGCCGCCGGAGAGCGCCCGGATTTTCTTGTCCACATCGTCGCCCGAGAACTGGAAAGCCCCGGCCAGCGTGCGCAGTTGGCCCAGACCGTCCTGCGAAAAGTCCTTTTGGAGTTGCTCGATGACGGTTAACTCCGGGTCCAGCACGTCCAACGACTGCTGGGCGAAATAGCCCATGCTCAGGCTCGCTCCCAGCCGTACGCTTCCGGCGTCGGGCGCGGTAGCGCCAGCGATGATCTTGAGCAGCGTGGTCTTACCCGCCCCGTTCCGTCCCATTACCGCCCATCGCTCCCCACGCCGTACCGTGAGGTTGAAGCCCGCATAGATCACGCGAGCCCCATAGGCCTTGTGCAGATCTTCGATCACTACCACCTGGTCGCCCGACCGCGGCGGCGTCCGGAATTCGAATTTCACCACCCGGCGCTGCCTCGGCAGTTCGATCTTTTCGATCTTGTCCAGCGCCTTGATGCGGCTCTGCACCTGCGCCGCCTTGGCCGCGTGCGTCTTGAAACGCTCGATGAACCGCTGTTCCTTGGCGAACATGGCCTGCTGCCGGGCAAACGCCGCCTGCTGGTTGGACGCCCGAATGGCCCGCTCGCGCTCGTAGAAATCGTAGTTGCCCGAGTACACCACGATCTCGCCGGAATCGATCTCGGCGATCTTCGAAACCACACGGTTCATGAACTCGCGATCGTGTGAAGTCATCAGTAACGCACCGGAATACGACTTGAGGAACTGCTCCAGCCAGATGATCGACTCGATATCCAGGTGATTGGTGGGCTCATCCATCAGCAGCACGTCCGGGCGCCCCAGCAGTACGCGCGCCAGCGCCACCCGCATCTTCCATCCTCCCGAGAGATCCCCTACGTCGCCATCGATCCGATCGTCCGCGAAACCCAGGCCATGCAGCACCTCGCGGGCTTGCGCTTCCAGGGCATAGCCGCCCAGGTGCTCGTATTCCTCCTGCACGTGCCCGAAGCGATCCAGAATGTGGTCCATCCGGCCGGCCTGCTCCGGATCCTCCAACGCCCGGTGGAGACTCTCCAGTTCGTGATGCAGATCGCCCACACGCCCACTGCCGGCGATGGCCTCATCCAGCGTGGACCGCCCACGCATCTCCTCCACATCCTGCCGGAAATAGCCGATGGTCAAACGCTTGGGAATGGAGAGTTCACCCTCGTCTGGGTCCTCCTCCCCGACCACCATGCGGAAAAGCGTAGTCTTGCCCGAACCGTTGGGACCCACCAGCCCCACCTTCTCGCCCGGATTCAACTGGAAGTACGCGTCGAGGAAGATCAGTTGCTTGCCGTACTGCTTGTTTATGTTGGAGAGCGAAATCATCGAATCTTCAAGCTAACAGAAGGGGCGGCGCGGATTCGGCCGGGATCTTACAGACGCCTACGACGATCTCCCTGTGGCGGAGGGCTGCGTTGCGCGCAGCGGATGGAAACTGCTGTCCGTGACCATGGGTAAGTGCGGGACTTCGCCGGCTTTGTCCGAGGGAATTGCCAGCATGTTGAAGGAGGCGATGCTGGGGTAGAGGTTTTCAGTGACTCCGAAGAAATTGTTCGGGTTAAAAAGAAGGGGAAGATGCCACCAGATCGTGTATCCGGCGGCCCATAGCCACTCGATCAGGTCCCGGGAACGGTCCACGCGGTCGTTTTCCACATAGATCACCGGGCGGGACCGCTGGATGATAGCCGTGGCGCCCTTAAGGACATTCAGCTCGAAACCTTCGACATCGATCTTGATCAGGCCCACTCGCTCGCCTCCGGTCATTTCATCGATCCGCACGCACGGTACCTCGACCAGCGAGGCGCTGGCCGCCAAACTCGGGCCGTCCACGGAGACAGCTCCGAAATTCCCGAGCCGGCGGTAGTCTGGCTTCGCGAACGTGACTTTTCCGGTCTCCGCGCCACACGCGCACGGCAAGGCGGTCACGTTCATCAAGCCGTTCAGCGCGAGATTTGCGCATAGCTGCTGATGAATGATCGGCTGCGGTTCGAAGGCCAGCATCTTGCGGCCCTCGCCGGCCAGGAGTTTCCCCAGCGGAACCGTGTGGATCCCCATGTTAGCCCCGACTTCCACCACCATCCCGCCGTACCTGGCCAACTGACCGAGAATCTGCCATTCAAACTCGCAGCATTCACCATAGGTGGAGAGGGCCTTGCCCATGTAGAAGTCGTTTACATTGCACAGCATCCATCCATGCCGCGACTGAACGAGTTGGTAGGGCGGCGCGACATCGATCTTCGTCGTGTGCTTTACCGCGACGGTTTGCATGCTCTTCTATCGGCTGAAACCAGGAAATCAAGAAGGGGCTTCCCGCCCCAATGGATTCAAGCACCTGCCGACAATCGCTCTTTCCCGCCTAAAACCGTCTGCGGCATTCCTTCGATCGTAATCGACACGGCCAAGGACCTCTCGATGCCCGGAGACCGATGGGGAGAGCGCTCCTGCCAAGTGGACTGCCGAGGATCCGAACCTTGCCGATCGGTATCCCCGTGCGTTTGCAAGCGCCGATGTGCCTAAGCGCTCATCCCCGCAACGTTCAATTGAGCGACGAGGATATCCTGGGCAGATCCGGCCGGAACGTCTGAAGCCGTTCGGGCCGGCATAAAAAATTGACGCAGGTTTGCCGGCCCGCGCCGCGCGTGCGCTCGGCGCTTCGGCCGGCCTACGACAGGAGATCTTCCAGACTCCCGGCTTCCAGCAGCCGAAGGCCCAGCGCTTCCAACTCCGGCGATGTGAGCCCCGCCAACCGACCTTCCGCCCACGCCGGAAGCGTGCCGAAACGCTTGGCGATCTGCAGACGCAGCAGGTTCTGCTCGCCCTCCACACGGCCCTCTACGCGGCCTTCCACCCGGCCTTCCACCCGGCCTTCCACCCGGCCTTCCACCCGGCCTTCCACCCGGCCCTTCAACTCGCCCTTCCGGAACTCCGGTCCCAGCAGATCGTGATCCAAAATGTCGTCGAGAATCGGCATTCGCTCGCTCTCCTCCTTGATTACCTGCCCTAACTTGCGCAAACCCGCCACGATCGCCAATCGATCCAGCGCCGTCTGCCGCGCCCCCTCTTCCAGTTCCGCGATCCTCTCCAAAACCTCATGCACCGTGCGGCGCGAGTCCGGCAGTCGCGTGAGGACCGCGATAATATTATCGCCGATCCACGGACTCCGGAGCAGGCTGGCGCCGTCCAGTTCCCGAACGTCGGCCATACGGAAGGAATGTCTCATC
>OMOG01000785.1:0-13954 GCA_900290305.1 Candidatus Sulfopaludibacter sp. SbA4 | reverse complement strand
ACGTTATGCCACGTGGCGATGGCGGTCCCGGCCAGCTCGCGGAGGGTCAGATCCGCGGATTCCCGGAGAATCAGTTTGAACACGACATCGTATTCGGGCATGGAAGCGCAAAGGCCGGGGCGCGGCGCCATACAGCAGAGGAACTGATCGCGCCCCGGCCGTTTTACGCGAGTTCCTCGAGAGGGCGCGGCGCCGTCACTTCAAAAGTACAACCCACACCGGGAAATTCTCTGAAAAATACCGGCCGTCCCCTAAATCATGCGAATCGGGTTGCTCGCCAGCATTGCCCGTCTCCGCTTCACCGGCACTCGCAGATTAACATGCCCTTCTCCGAGGCCAAGGCGAAAGGGGGACATTTCTACTTTGCCGGGAAGGGGACATTTCTGTTTTGCCTTGACACTTGACAAAATGGCCTTGACTTGTTAGTGGACCCGGCATATCATATCGCTCATTCGATAAGCGACGAACGTTCTACTCCGACAGGCTCTGAGGCTGTCCCGTTTCGTATAGCCGGGCACGAGGCAATAGTAAATGAAGACGTTGATCGGAATTGGGCTTGCGACAGTTCTGTTTGTGGCTGCCGGGTTGCGCGGCGCCGAGCCCGCTCATCGGATGAGGGTTCTGATAAAACCTGGCGCGATGAGCGAAGCCGCGGGGAAAGGGGATGTGGCTATAGATATAAGCATTTCTGAGATAGACGTCCCCGCTGGCGCTCCCTTGCTGTCGCTCAGCACAATGGTTCCCGGCTCAAGCAAGCCGCAGACGGTCGAGGGCCTCACTGTGAATGACGGGCTTGGCCCGGTGCCGCTGGAATCGCGAAATCTGGGCGGCAGCCGGCGATGGAGTTCCACTCGCGCGGTGAAAGGCGAATTGGCGATCAAGTACCGGGAGCCGATCGAGAACGCACCAATCACACAGGGCGGGCCGCCGATAGCGCCCAGAATCGACGGAGATGGCTTCTCCAGTGTCGGAAGCATGTTCTTGATGTCGCCTCAAACCAAAGCTCCCTACCGAATTGCGATCGACTGGGATTTGTCCGCCATGGGCGTCGGGGCTGCTGCGGTCTCCAGCTATGGGGATGGGAACGTGGAACTTCCGGCTGGTCAGGTCGCACGCCTGAACAATTGCCTGTTCATGGCCGGTCACCTGAAACGCGAGCCCCAAGCCGGAGTCACAGGCGGCTTCTCCTCCGTCTGGTTGGGCGAACCGCCGTTCGACCCTCGTCCGGCGATGCAGTGGACGGGCGAACTGCATGCCTGGATGAGCAGGTTCTTCAATGACAAATCCGAGCCCCCCTACCGCGTGTTCCTGCGTTTGAACCCCATGAACGCGGGCGGAGGCGCCGCGCTTACCAACTCTTTTATTGTCACCTATGGCGAGGGTGTGACGGGTGAGAGCCTGAAGAGCATTCTGGGGCATGAGATGACCCATACCTGGACCGCGAATGACCTTGGCAAGTGGTACAGCGAAGGAAACGCGGTCTATTACCAGGCGCTTCTGTCCTGGCGGGCCGGCATGATCACTGCCGGCCAGTTCCTGGCAGACCTTAACAAGACGGCCGGCCGCTACTACACCAATCCGCTGAAGGACACGCCGGACGAGCAGATCCTGCCGCGCTTCTGGGAGGATACGCGAATCCGAGTGCTCCCCTACGATCGGGGCGCCATGTACTTCGCCGTGCTCAACGGCATGATCGGCAGGAGTTCAGCAGGCAAGCGCTCCATCGATGACCTGATTCGCGCGATGATCGGCCGCTCGCGGGCCGATCAACCCGTCACCGAGGCCGTCTGGCTCGACCTGCTGCGCAAAGAGATTGGCGAGGACGGTCCGGCTGTGCACCGTTCCATGATGGCGGGGCGATTGATGTTGCCGGAATCGGATGACTACGGGCCCTGCTTCCGGCGCACCACAAAGAAGATCCGGCGTTTCGAACTCGGTTTTGATCCCAAGTCGCTGATCGGTACACAACAGACGATCCACGGGCTCATGCCGGATTCCGAGGCGGCTAAAGCCGGACTGCGGGAAGGGGACAAGGTGAGTTACTCGGCGGGCCTGGACGCGATACAGGCCGACGTGCACCGAACGCTGACTTTGCAGGTAACGCGCGACGGCAAGACATTTCCCATCACTTACCTCCCGCGCGGCGAGGCGGTCGACGCGTATCAGTGGGAGCGCATCTCCGGTATCGCGGAAGACGGATGCAAGGCGCCGGTCGGGTTGCCGCCGAAACCGGCTGAATGAAGTTATTTCCGAGGCGACAATGTTCGGGACGCACTCAAGAAATTCGACGCCTGAAGTCATCGGCGCTACCTGCGTAACGCTGATGTGTGTTGCCGGCTTGGCATTGGCGCAGAGACCGGGTCCATCCAGATCGCCTGAGGATTTCCTTCGCGATCCCCCTAAGCCGGCGAGTATCAAAGGCGCATTCACGCTGGTAGCGATTGGCGACCTCCTCTACTCGCATCCCATGGCCAATAGCCCGGACCGCGAATTTCAGAAAGTGGTCGAGCTCATCCAGCGCGGCGACGTGACCATCGGCAACCAGGAAGGTGTCTTCTTCGATCTCGAGACCTTCAAGGGTCAGGGCTACGGCAATGGACTGCTGTGGGGCGAAGGGACCCTCGCCAAGGACATGAAGGCGATGGGAGTCAGGATGGTCTCAGTAGCGAACAACCATTCGACGGACTGGGGCCCCGAGGGATTGCTGGAGACCTGCCGGCTGTTGGACGAAGCGGGAATCGTGCATTCGGGCGGGGGCCGCACACTCCAGGAGGCCCGCAAGGCAGGTATCCTGGTGACACCGAAAGGACGCGTAGCCCTGGTTTCCGTAGCCTCGACGTTCAAGCCAAACGCCGGCGCCAACGATGCCACTGGGGAAGTGCCGTCACGGCCCGGCGTCAGCATTCTGCGGACCCGGAAGGTGAACCTCGTCACCGGCGATCAGATGGCCATGATTCGCAAGCTTTCCACCGCATTGGCCTCCCCGCTCCAGCCCGCTCCGGCGCCGGACGCACAAGAGGTCACATTTGGGGAGCAGTTCTATCGCGTGTCTGACAAACCGGGCCTTCGGTATGACATGGACTTATACGATCATGCGGGCTTGCTGAGGGCTGTTCGGGACGCCAAGCAGGAGGCGGATCTGGTTGTCTTCACCATCCATGCTCACGAAAGCCCGACCGGTCTCGACGACGATACTCCGGAGCCGCCGGATTTCCTGGTCAGACTGTTCCACAACGCGGTCGACGCGGGAGCAGACGTGATCCTCGGTGGCGGGCCCCATTCCTTGCGGGGCGTCGAGATCTACAAGGGCCGGCCGGTGTTCTACGGCATGGGAGTCTTCTTCATCAAAGGGGAGATCAAGGCACTACAGGAGACGATATTCCGCATGTTTCCCGACGCGAACGGCCGCCCGCCTGCGCCCAAGCCTCCCGAGCGCTCCGTCCGGCCAGGCGGCAATCCGGCAAGCTGGTACGACGGTGTCGTGGCCGTGACCGATTTCGATAACGCCAAAGCCAAAACGGTGCGGCTCTATCCGCTCGACGTGGGCAACACCTACGAACCTTCCCGACGCGGTATTCCGCATCTGGCCGACGCCGCCAATGCCCGCCGAATCCTGGAAGCCTTGCAGAAGGATTCCGCACAGTTCGGTACAAAGATCTCAATCGAAGATTCGGCCGGTGTAATCCGGATTCCCTAGCCCTAGCACTCATGTGTCGATGATGCTGTATTCAATGTTAAGAGAGTAATCTATCATGTGCGATCGCCTAGCATCGATGGTCTTCATAATCGCGGCATTTCTATGGAACACCGGCCCGGCCAGCGCCCAAGTCGAGCCGGAAAGTCGGCCCGTCACCACGCGTCATCAGATTGTCATCAAGGGCCGGCCGCTCGCCTACACCGCCGAGGCCGCACGCATTGCGATTCGAGACGTGGAAACGGGCGAGCCGCACGCCTACATGTTCTACACCGCATACCGAGTGCCCTCGACCGGTAAACCACGACCCGTAACGTTTATTTGGAATGGCGGGCCGGGTTGGCCTTCGCTGCCTCTGCATTTCGAGGCCGCCGGCCCCCTGCGGGGTGAAGGTGATCGGCTCGTTGACAATGACGACACGTGGTTGACCGAAAGCGATCTTGTGTTTGTCGATCCCGTTGGCACCGGCTTCAGCCGGGCAACGAAGCCGGAGTACGTGAAGGAGTTCGCCATCATTGTGGGCGATGTGATGGCCGAAGCGGAATTCATCCGCTGCTGGCTTCTGCTCCACGATGCCGATGAGGCGCCCGTCATCGTGGCAGGTGAAAGCTATGGCTCGGCGCGAGCGGGACGAGTCGGCTACGCTTTGCTCAGACGCCGGTTCGACGTGGCGGGGCTTGTGCTCATATCGGGAGGTACTGGGTTGCCGTCGTTTGAAGATTCGAGGACGGTGGACTGGGCGATGCACGTCGCGGATATGGCAGTGGTGGCGCTGTACTTCAAGAAAACGCCGCCGGAGTTGGGATCGACGCCGGATTCAGTGCGCGCCGCAACAGAGAAGTGGGTTCGTCAACGTTATCTGCCGGCCATTCTTCGGATTGACAGCCTGTCGGAAGAGGAACGGAACCTGATCGCCACAGAACTGGCAAGCTACACCGGGCTGAATCCCGATCGGATCGATCGGAAGAAGCTGATCCTGTCATCGCAGAATTGGTACGGGGCTATCTCGGTCAATGGCAAACGGCCGTTGACATCCGATTTCCGCCGATCCGAGCCACAGATCAATTCATGGACGCCGTTAGCGATACGATATCTGCGGCGCCAGCTCGGCTATCGAACGGATCTGCCGTACATCGGTGTCGAGGGAGGTGAGACCGTGGAGCAAGGGTTCGCACCATCCGGAAAGTATCCGCCCAGCATGAACTCGCGGTGGGTCCATTCGGCGGTCTATGACCCGACGCCCGAGCAGATGAGCAAGGCACGAGAAGATTTCGCCCTGGCCGGCATGCTGGGGTTTCCGACCGTTGGCTCCATGCCGTCAACCGCCGATGCCATTCTGCTCAAGCCGAAGCTGAAAGTGCTCGTCGCTCAGGGTGCCTACGATCCTCTCGGCGGCTGTTCCATCAACGCGGAACATGCCCGCCGCCTGGACCCGCCATACAAGGGGGCTGTTGAGTTCAAGTGCTATGAGGGCGGTCACATGATGTATTATATCGGGATACGCCGGCCCGTACGCTGTTCGGCAATGACGTAAAAGCACTCATGCGCGCCGTCGTTTCCCGGGTCCGGAACCGGCCATAAACGAGAAAACCGGGCCAACCTGCGTCGATTTCATGCGACCCGCCTGTCAGAAGCCATACTCGTTGGTTTGTGGGTCGAATGTGTCGCCGTTGGAGTCGACCCAAGCGCAGGCATCCATCGGTTTCGTCCCGGCCCGAAAGGTCAGCTTGCACATACCGCGTCGCTGATTGCGAAGGAAAGCCCCCATCATTCGGTCCGCCAGACGGGTATGATAGCGTAGCCAGGACGTCAGGTAATCCAAGAGTTCGGGTCCCGCTTTCGTCTCCCCCTGTTCCATCCGGAGGACGAATTGCCCCACCCGCTTCCGTGCGTTGTCGTGCTGCTGTTTATGCCAACGCAATGAGCCGTATCGGGCCGCACGCATGAGCCGTTCCTCGTGAGCGAAATGCGCTTCGATGCAAGCGGTCAGGCGTTGCGTCTGCTTGCGAATTTCTAGGGATAGGCCACGACTGGAAAGAAGCTTTTGGAGCGAAACCAGCGCCTCAAAGATCTCCTTGTGTTCGTCATCGATTTCCGTGACGAACACGGCATGCGATGTGCTCCACTTCAAGGAACGCATGGTCCATTCTAACAGCATTTAGGATTTGCGGATCTTCAAATGTCCTGATGGGCGCCACGCCGGTTCTGTCGTCCCCTGCATTGGAGCGTTGGCCGCCGCTGTGGCCATTCAAGAAAACGCGTGAACCTGCGCGGCGTCTCGATCGGACGCGCAGTTTGACGCTGGAATCACCGCACGCGCCGGCGGACAACGGCTCTTCCGACTTCGACAAGTCCCCGCCGTCAATCGTGATCCCGTGGCTCGCCGCTCCCTCCACCCGCAAGAAGACCGGGCCTGGCTTATTCACCCGGACCGCGCTCGGCAATATGTCCCGGGAATCCATGAACCGCGTGATCGATTCCGCCTTGGCATCAGCCGGCCAGGTAACACCGTTCACCGCGGCATCCTCCACGTGGTCGAATACCATCGCTGGCCGCAATTCCAGTGGCCGGAGATCCGCGCAGATCGCGGCCTTCAGCGAGTGACCCAGATGGGCGACGACCACGCCATTTGGTCGTCCACCTGGATCGCGCGAACGTAGTAGTAGCTCTCACCCGGCAGGGGCTGGTTGTCGATGAAAGTAAGACTCACTTCCTGTTTCTGCGGCTGCACGCTGTGAATGAACTGGTTGTTCCGGATGATGTCGATCTGGCGGACGGGACGGGTGCCGATCACCTTCACCGACAGCCGGAAATCGCCGGCCGCCGCGACGATGTCGCCCTGCAGGTATTCGCGCCCTTCGGTCTGGATGCGGTAGTCGAGGATGATGTTGTCAGTGGCGCCGTAGGAGTGGCGCCTGCGCATGGCATCGACCAGTCCCTGGCGTGTGTACTCGCTGGCGATGATACAGGCGTAGGAGATGTGGGTGGAAAGGTGGTCGGAGCTGGACTGCACGCCGAGCTTGTAGCCTTTGGCCCAGGCGTTCCACACGTAACCGGCGGGACGGAATCCGCCCGGAGCAGAGGCGGGGTTCCCGGCATAGGCGGCCTTGGGCGCGCCCTCGTACTCGGCCGAGACGCGGTCGCCCTGGTAGATCTCGACCAGGGGTTCTACGGCGGGGTCGTTGTCGCGCCAGTCGGTCCCCATATCGGTCGCCGACGTGTGGGAGATGGCGATGCCGCCGTACCGCTTCAAATACGCGTACAGGGGCTGGGCGCCGATTTTGGCCTGCTGCTCCTCTGGGGGAATGGGCAGCGTGGGATTGCCGCGCTGGGCGAAAATGACGTTGCGGTGACCGTTGGGGTAATTCAGGCTGCGCTCGTAGGCGTACAGCGGCACGAATGTGCGCGGCAACATGAGCACGTCGGCCATCTGCTGCTCCAGCCAGTTTACGTACTCGATGTCCGGCCCGCCGTCGCCGTTGTGGTCGCTCACCCCGAGAAAGTCGAGTTCCGTCGCGTCCATGGCGTAGCGGTAGGTCTGCTGCAGCGTGCCGTCGTTGTTGCCGTCCATGGAGAACTCGGTGTGGCGATGCGTGTCGCCGCGATAGATGTGGTACGTCTGCCCATCCGACTGGATGGCGTAGCCGCGCACCCGCTGGAGGTCGCCGGCCTCGTCCTGGTGGGCGCGGGAGAGCACCGTCAGCCGCGGCTCGACGCGCGCCTTGAGACGGGGCTCGGCGGACGCGCCGCCGGGCAGCGGCAGTCGCGCGGCGTACACGTCGGCGCGGTTGAACAGGAACTCTTCGAAATCGCGGTTGTCGGTATGCCAGGCGGCGTAGAGGTTGCCACGGCCGTCGTCGGCGAATCCGCCGCGTACATCAATGCGTCCCTGTGAGAACGGTACGGCCAGCGGCGCACTCCAGCGGTCGCCTTCGTAAGTGACGCCGAAGATCTCCCAAGCCGCGCGGTGGGCCGGAGTGTTGTTGTGAACGTCGCGAAAGCGAGCCAGGCGATGGCGGAAGAAGAGCCATACCCGCCCTGACGGGTCGGCCTGCACGACGGGAAAGTCGTTGTACTCACGCATCGTCTCGGGGAGCGAAAGTGTCAGGTCGGCGGCAGGCTCCTGCCAGACACCGTTCTGGTACACCGCCACGGCCATCGACCGCCATTGGTAAAGGCGCGTGGCTTCCTTCTTGACCACAAAGCCGGCATCTTTGCCCCACTCAAAGCCGCTCTCGTTCCAGGCCGCCCACAGGCGGTTCTCCCGGTCGCAGGCGAGGCTGACGTGGGCCTCGAATTTCGGAGTGTTAGCGACGGCGATGGGCTCGGACCAACTGCCGCCCGCATAGCGGCGCATCATAACGTCGTAGTTGCCTTGGTCGTAAGTGTCCCAAGCGACATAGACGGCGCCCGCGGAGTCGGCGGCGATGGCGGGCTCCCAATCGTTGGCCGGTGAGGTGGAGACTCGTTCCGGAGCCGACCATTTCGCACCGTCGTAGCGCCGGGCGAAGATGTCCGACTTGCCGTTGCGGAAGCCCTGCCACACCAGCCAGAGGTTGCCGTTCGCATCGCTGGCGAGGTTGGGATAGATGTCAGGCTGGGGATCGTCGCTCAAGCGCTCCACGGCCGACCACGCCTTGCCGTCGAAGCGGCGCGCGTATAGATCGAAGTTGCCGCCCACCTGCGCGGACCAGACCACCCACACGCCGCCGTTGCGGTCGCGTCCCATCTTGGCCACGAACACGTCGGAAGGTTTGTCGGTGACGGGTTGTGCGGGACCCCAGACTTTGCCGTCGAAACGGCGGGCGAGGACCTCGTCACCGTGGTTGCGGTAGGCGACCCAGGCCACCCAGACCTCGCCGTCGCGCCCGCCGGTCATGGCTGGGAAATCGTTCTGATACGCCGTGGAGGAAAGCATCTCGGCGGCCGGAACCCGATCCACCAAAACGCTTCCGTCGAGTAGACGCAAGAGTGCGCCCGCGCTGAGCGACTGGGGCTCCACTTCGAAAGACCCATTGACGGTCCGGAAGGAGACGCGCATGCCGGCCACCGCCTTGACGTCCACCACTAAGCCGGGAACGTTTATGTAATTGGCCGGTGGCGCGATCTGCTCCTCTTCCCACGGACGGCGTACGAAGTTGGGTGCGCGCCGGGTCCCGAGCTTCCAGGACCTATCGGACACGGAGTCGCCGGGTCTCGGGTGCCAGTTGCGTAGATTCAGCAACTCCCCGTTGGCGATCGTGAGCGCGCCATCCCACGCTCGGGGGGCGGTGTCGGTTACACCGAAACGGACACGGAAGGAGATCACGCCGTCGTCGGTCAGCCGCGCGCCTGCGGGCTGCGAGAAAACCACGCCGGTCTGGCGATAGACCAAGGCGGTCGCGACTACCGCGGCGGCGGCGTAAAGGAGGAGTATCGTAGAGCGTCGCATCGCGGACGATTGTATAACACGGCGCAACGTGGAGTGGCACGGCAGTCGAACTCGGGTGCTTAACCCGGATTTCTCACGCTCGGCCGGCCGATGTGGCGCAGGCACTCGTGCCTGCCGTGTCGAGACTCGTCTCGACACCTCTTCCCGGNNNCTCGTCTCGACACCTCTTCCCGGTTGTGACACACTGTCGGAGACAGGCGTCGGCATGAGTGCCCGACCCAGAGGGTACCCCGGCAGGCATGAGTGCCTGCGCCACGTTCACTGCACCTGAACACTGTGAGAAATGGCGGTTAAGCACCCGTGCTGCGAACAGCAAGACCGAGGCCGGCGGCGGTCCCCACTCAATTCCCAGCGCCGCCGTTCGTCCCGGCGCGGGCGTGACGAGTGTAGATCTCGCTATGCACCGCCTTGGCCGCCGTGACCAACTCCGGGTAGACGCTATCGGTCACGGTGGTGAAACCGATATTGTAGTTCTCGCCGTCCCGAGGCCGGCCGGTGAGGGGTTCGTCGTTGAACTTGAAGAAATGGCAACCGACGAACAGGGGATGATCGGCCACGCTGCGGACGTAATCCTGGTACATGGCGGCGCGGGCGGCCTGGTTCGGCGTGGAGACGAGACCGGTGTGGAACATGCCGCGATCCAAAGCGCCCATGTGGAACTCGCCGATGACGACGGGCTTGTCGATTCCATCGAGCACGGTCCAGTCCGCGGGATTCACGCGCGCCCGGTAGATGTTGAAGCTGATGACATCGGTGTATTCGGCGGCCACCAGCACCTCTTCGCGGGTATAGCCCGAGAAGCGCGAGCCGAGATACAGATGATGCGGATCGTACTTCTTCAGCGCGTCGCGAATGGTGCGGAAGTAGCGGGTGGCGAACTCCGTCATGAAGCGGGCGAGATCCTCCTTCAGGGCGGGCTTCCATTCGCCTTCGGGCTGCCAGGGTTTGGCCAGGAAGTCTTCCCACGATGCCAGGTGAGAGCCCCACGCTTCATTGAGCCGCTCGACGGTGCCGTAACGGGCCTTCGCCTGATCGACGAACGCGCGCTTGGCGGCGACGTCCGCACCTTGCGACAGGGCGCCGAGGGCCAGGCCATACCGCCCGCGATCGCTCCGCATGTTGCCCCAGGCCAATTCGTTGTCCACGAAATAGCCGATGCACCAGGGATCGTCGCGACGCGCCTGCGCCATGGTCTTCACGCTGTCGTCCACAGCCTGCGGGAACCGGGCGTCGAAGACGTCGCGCATTCTGCCCCAATAATCGGAGCCGCTCGAAACTTCTCCCACGCCGCCGCGGATGCCGAGCGTCACGGTGTACGGAACCTTCCCGTTGCCGTAGAGCGCGGGGTCGGACCAGTTGGCAATGGTGTTCACTCCCCAGGCGCGCAGGCGCGCCAGGGCGGTCTCCTGCCATTTCTGTTTCCAATCGTCGCCATACTTCCGCTGGAGATTGGCGGCGTAGAAATTGAACTCCTTACCGGAATAGAATTTGATGTCGCGGAGGCCGACCGGCGTCGAGGTGCGCGACGTCTCGTAAAAGGCCGCCAGCGGATCGTTCGCCGAAGGCAGCCACTGGAACATGTTCTCGCGGCCTTCGACTACGGTGCCGCCTTCGCGCGTGGTCACGCAATCCAAGCCGACGGAAAAGAACAGGCGCCCGTTGGGAGCTACCAGCCACCATTTGCCCTGGTGTTTCGCGGCGCGGAAGAAACCGGTGGCCTCCAGCTTCGGACCGGAAGCCCACGCTCCGAATTCGTCGCGGTCCGCCAGGGCTGGACGCAGTTTCAGCTCGGCCTCTTCTTCAGACCTCTGCGATTGGAATTGCGAAAGGCGGGTCAGTTTTCCGGGCCACTCCTCTTTGGCGGACTGGCCATAGGCATCCACGATCTGGTCGTAAGAAAGGCCGGGCGCCAGGCGGATATTATCGAGAATCATGGATCGCGCCTTGCCGGGTTTATTGAGATAAATTCGAACCACGGCAATGTGAGCGGTGTCGACCACGTGGTGATCTTCCGCCAGCAGGCGGAAACCGGGGAGCGCGGCTTCACCGCGCATGCCCATTTGCAAGGGAGGCGGCGAATTCAGCGTCAGGGCAAAACTGGCGGTCTCACCCGCTGCGAGCGGCAGTGCCGTATGCGCCATGGTTTTCGCACCGCCCGCGTCCTCCACTTCCATGGCGAAGCTCAGGGGCTCTCCGGAAGGATTCGTGACATCCAAGGCCACCGATGCGAAAGGGCGAAAGTCGGCGTTGCCGGGTGTAAGCTCGATCTTGGGTTGATCGGCCGCTTCGAACTCCACCTGAACGGCGTGCTGTCGCACACGGGTAACGCGGGAATTGGCGGTCTTGATCTTCTGCAACTCCGCGGGATTTTCAAACGACCAGATCGGTCGTGTGTCGGCCGCGTGCAGAACGGCCAGCGAGCAGGCGACGAGAAGCAACCACTCCCTTACGGTCGTGGCTCTGATGGCGTCGCTGACGCCACGAGACTTCGCATCAGAGCCGCGACCGTGCCTCGACCTTGGCGAGCAAGGGAGCGGTCTTGTCGCATTGTGAGTGTTCATGGAATCAATTTCTCCGTTGCCACTTCCAGGGTCTTGCCGCGGAACTCCACGCGGCTGTCGCCAAAGCCATGATAGATCCGGACCTGGCGCGAGGAGGCCAGAGGTTTGCCGTCCAGGCTCCGGATCACGAATAGTGCGGGTTCGGCATATTGCAGGCCGCCGTAGCTCCGCGCATAGAAGGCCACCAGCGCCGGGCTTTCGATCAGGAAGCCCCACTGCGGCAACACGGCGCCGCTCCGTGCAACCGAGGGCGCGGCGTAATCGGCCTGGCCGTAGTTCACGGTGATGTGGGTGTCGGCGCCAAAACGCGTGCTCTCCACCTTTCGGTCGGGGGTGACAAAGCGGTGGTCCGTCATGGGGAGTAAGGCGGTGTCGCGGCCGAGCGGGCTCAGCACTTCGTAGGTGTTCTTGATGAACTGGTCGGTGAGATTGAACCGGCCTCCGCGCGCGAAGACCAGGCGCGACTGGTCGAGATTTCGTTGCTGGGGCGACGGATCCGCATTGGTCCAGTAGTGGTGATCGCCGAACCCGTAGACCGGCATCTCGGCGTAGAGCACGTGATCGAGGATGTAGCTCGGGTTATCCACGCGCGGCCGGTCGCTCTGATGCGCGTAGATGGAAATCGCATCGCCATACACGATTTCGAACAGGGGGACTATGATGTCGGTGTTATTGGGCTGCTGGTAGTGGGTCTTGTGCGACATCAGCCCCTCGAAATAATCGGCATGCGCCACTCCCCACTCGCGGCCTTCCTCGCTCCCGAAGAGTCCGGCCTGTTTTCGCAGGTAGTCGCACAAGGCGACTTTGTTGCGGAGGTCGTCGGCCAGGGTAAGCGGATGCTTGGGATCGAAGCATTCGTACAGGGGAGACGCGAAAATGGTGTCGGAGAAATACAGGTCGGGCGTGAATTGTTCCTTCACGCGCGGCACATTCATCGGCCGCGAGGCCAGCTCGACGCTCTTGCGCGAGCAGATCAGGTACGCCAGGCCGCCGGCCCATACGCCTCCGGCATGCAGCGATCCGTCGGCATTCTTCATGATGTAGTCTTCGTTCCACGAGGCGGCGTTCTTGTAGAAATCCTGGTAATTGTCGTGAAGCCCGAAGACCCAGCCCGGTCCCAGCGCATGGAGGCGCCGCGAGCATTCCACCAACCCCGCGTCGCCGCCGATTTCGGGCGCGGCGGGCAGGACGTCGGGATGGCGATTGTCGTAGCCGCCGTTGATCCATCCGTTGAGCACGAGGAGTGCGCGGTCGATGCCCAGGTCCTTGGCGAAGTGCTCGGCCAGGTCCGCGCATTCCTGGAATGTGAAGCGGACCACGAGGCGCTCCTGATCGCTCTGGTTCCAACGGGTATTGGGTACGTTCCGCTGGAAGGCGAACGGCTTGAAGTCCGCGGCCCCGAAGAAGCGCGCCACGTTGGGATTTTCGCGCACCTTCTCGGCCAGTGTCTTGAGATAGCCACGCTGCCTGGCCACCGGCCGGTAGGCTTGGGCGATTTCCACGTAGCCTCCGTGGCCCAGCGGCTGGAGGCGGACGCCGTGCGCGGTGCGGCGGAGCGCGAGGCTGATGGAAAGCCGGGGCGGCGAGACGGCGTAATCGGCGAGGATCTCGGTGTACGGATCCTCCCACGTGGCCAGCAGGGCTGAGCCGTTCCGCACCACACCGAACATCGCCATCGAGTAACCGGAACCGCTGTAAGCCGGGAACCTCCGGGTGTACGGCTTTTCGCCCTCGGGAAGCAGCAGGATGCCTAGACGGTTAGGGATGGCGTAGTAGTTATCCGGCCCCGGTTCGAGCGGCAGGGAGGCGTCCAGCAGACGGACCTCGGTCACGTCCGGCGGGAGCTTGTCGAAGGAGTAGTCGACCGCAGGCGGATTGGCGGCCAGCTTGAACTGGAACTCCACGCCCTGTTCGGTGCGGTAAGTCAACGCTCCGCCACGGACTGTCACACCGCCCGGCAAGCGGAAGGGCAGCGTGCTCTTGTCCTGCGCGATCAGGCGCGGGGCGCCCAGCGTCCATCGCTCGCCCGTTTTCTTGTCGAGCAGGCGCGCCGATGCCGTGGCGGGATCGACTTCGAGGCGGACTCCGTTGTTCTCCAGGCGCGCCGGCTCCGCCGCTGGGAGAAGGACGCAGAAGGTGAGAGTGAGAGCGAAGAGCGCGACGACTCGCGTGGTGCACGCTCTCAGCGTGCCGCTTACTTTGGCAGTGGGGCGGACCCCCTGGTCCGCGGCCGACGCCCTCGTCGGCCTTCCTCGCGTCCTGCCGAAT
>OMOG01000725.1 GCA_900290305.1 Candidatus Sulfopaludibacter sp. SbA4 | reverse complement strand
GGGACGATGGCGCTTCTCGCTCTAACTGTACCTATTCCTTCATCTAGCGGTAAATCGGCGCGCGTCAGACGCGAAACCATTGTTTAACAGGCCCGCGGAGCCTTCCCGCCGGTGCCCTACCCTCTCAAACTTGCGAGAGTCGGGCTAGAGGCCGGCCGGGGCCGACTGCCAGTTGGCCAGAGGGCGCCCGGCAGGCTACCAGCCCATAAGCGCTAACAAGAAGGGTTCCAAACCGCGGCCGCAACGATGACATGGTCCGGACAGGACCCGCTGAAAGCCGGCGGTGGGCAGGCTTAAGCCTCTGACTGGACAAAATGTAGAAAGTTGCGCCCCGTTTTGTAACAGAATAGTAACTAGAATCCTGACTGAGTAAGCTACACCCAGAGCACGGGCTGGCGGACGGGGAAGTTGCGGAGCACTTCCTCCACGGTGGGGTCGGGATCGAGCTTGCGCCACAGCGCGAGATACTCGGGCCGCTTCAATGCCAGGCCGGCGAACAGCAGGCAGGGCTGGCGGACCGGCCACTCCTTGTCATACATCACGTCCGGCGGCAGCGGCCACTTCTTTTTATCCAGCATGAACGGATACATGTAGGCCACCGCCTTGGCCATCCCGCGTCCGTCGGGCAACTGCCACTTCCACAAGTCGTCCTCGCGAGTGGAGAGCGTCTGGGCGGCGATGGCCATGGCGTCCAGATTGAAAAGCGAGTAGCCATACGGCTTGGTGCGGCGGAGTTCCTCCGGGAAGCTGCCGTCGGGCGCTTCCTGGTTGGGGATGAGCGCCGTTTGCAGCCGATTGCGGCAGTATGCCGTCAGCTTCGCGTCTCCCGTGAGCTGAGCGAAGGCCGCCACCTGCGTCACCCAACACGTGCCGTGATTGTTCTTGGCGTCGCGCTCGGCGATTCCGTAGGGGTGGGTGTTCATCCATTCGGCATAAGCCGCAAACCATTTGCGGACGCCGCCCAGGTCCGTGGGAGCGAGGTCCAGTTGCCCGGCGGCGCGCGCCACTTCGACCAGGTGCAGGGTGTCGATGATGCCGGTGCCGCGTCCCGTGAAGCGCCCCTTGATGGCTTGCGCGAACTGGAGGTTGGGGTTCATGCGGGTGGCGTCGTCCACGAACCAGGCCCGCAGATGGCGTGCGGCGCGATCGGCATATTTGCGCTCGCGCGTGATCTTGTAGGCGGCGGCCAGCGCCGGAACGATGAGGCTCAGCCGCACCATGGCTCGGCGGTGCTCCACGAAGTTATCGGGATTGCTCATGCCGTCGCGCTGGATGTACGGGCCGTCGGGATTTTGCGGATCGGGCCACCAGTAGTCGCCCTCGGAGAAGAAATCGTGCTTGCCGCCGGCGCTGCGC
>OMOG01000727.1 GCA_900290305.1 Candidatus Sulfopaludibacter sp. SbA4 | reverse complement strand
CGACGCCAACGGCCACCTGCGCGTGCCTCCGGAACATCCGCATTACACGCTGCGGCGCGTGTGGCTCACCAAAGAGGAAGACGCCGGCTTCTACTTCGGCTTCGCCAACGAAGGGCTCTGGCCGCTCTGCCACATCGCGCACACGCGCCCCGCCTTCCAGGCCGGCGATTGGGAATACTACCAGGCCGTCAACCGCAAATTCGCGGACGCCGTGGTCCAGGAAATGGAGGGGGAGGAGAAGCCCGTGGTGCTGGTGCAGGACTACCATTTCGCCCTGCTGCCGCGCATGATCAAGGAGCAGCGGCCGGATGCGCGCATCGCGATTTTCTGGCACATTCCGTGGCCCAACCCCGAGGCCTTCGGCATTTGTCCGTGGCAGCGCGAGCTGCTCGACGGCATGCTGGGCGCCGACCTGATTGGATTCCACGTGCAGCAGCAC
The DNA here is from genome assembly GCA_900290305.1 of Candidatus Sulfopaludibacter sp. SbA4. Taxonomy (GTDB): domain Bacteria; phylum Acidobacteriota; class Terriglobia; order Bryobacterales; family Bryobacteraceae; genus OMOG01. The sequence continues at coordinate 4,178 of OMOG01000727.1, read as the reverse complement.
TGCAATAATTTCCTGGAGACGGTGGACTACACGCTGGAGTCGCGCATCGATTGGGAACACTTCGCCGTCAGCCGCCGCGACCACGTGACCGCGGTGCGGCCGTTTCCGATCAGCGTGGCGTTCAACGGAGAGAAGCCGCCCTCCGCGGCGAGCCCGCCGAAATACCTGGAACGCGGCGCGCTGTTCCGCCAATTGGGCGTGGAGGCGACTTATATGGGCCTGGGCGTGGACCGCGTGGACTACACCAAGGGCATCCCCGAGCGGTTTCGCGGCATCGAGCGCCTGCTGGAGCAGCATCCCTCCTACCGCGGCAAGCTCACCTTCGTGCAGATCGGCGCTCCCAGCCGCACGCGCATCAAGCGTTACCAGGACCTCATGACGGAAGTGGAAGAGGAAGCCCTGCGCATCAACCGCCGCTTCCAGGAGGGCCCGTGGAAGCCCATTGTATTTTTGAAACGGCAGCACAGCCACGAGGAAATTCAGTCGTACTATCGGGCGGCCCACTTCTGCCTGGTGACTTCGCTGCACGACGGCATGAACCTGGTGGCCAAAGAGTACGTCGCGGCGCGCGCCGACCGGCAGGGCGCCCTGATCCTGAGCCGCTTTGCCGGCGCCAGCCACGAACTGGTGGACGCCCTGGTGGTGAATCCGTACGATACCGATGAGCTGGCGCACGCCATCCAAACGGCTCTCGAGATGCCTCCCGAGGAGGCGCGCATGCGCATGGACCGGATGCGCGCCACCATCCGCGAGCACAACGTCTACGCGTGGGCAGGCAGCCTGATTGCCGAGCTTGCGGCGATCCGGCTGGAATCGAGAAGCCCGGTGCGCGAGCAGCCGGTGGAAGTCTTTGTGGAGAGTGCCGGATAGCCCATGCTCCACCTGTTCGATGGTTGGCAGCAGGTGGCGGAGCGGGTGCGTGCCGCCGGATCGGTGGCGCTGTTCCTGGATTTCGACGGTACGCTGGCGGTCTTCGCGGCGCGCCCCGAAGATGCGCGCCTCGGCCATGAGACCAGGAACGCCCTGGCGCGGCTGGCGATCGACCCGCGGATGCATGTTTCGATCGTGAGTGGGCGCAGACGGGCGGACATTCAGACGCGGGTCGGTCTGGCACGTGTCCAATACCTGGGATTGCACGGTTGGGAAAACGGCTCGACGCCGCGATTGCGGCCGGAGGTGCAGTCGTCGCTCGATGGCGCCAGGCGGTGGTTGGCAGCCCGCGTTCAGGCGATGCCGGGGATACGGATCGAAGATAAGGGCGCGGGTTTTTCGGTGCATTACCGCGGTGCGCCGGATGGGTCCGTCAGCGAGGCGCGCTCGGCGGTCGGCGTCGCAGTGGCATCCGCGGTAAAGTTGCGCGCGATTCCAGGTGGCTTGTCGTGGGAAATCCTGCCGCGGGATATCGGCGACAAGGGGACTGCGGTTCGCCATCAGTTGAGCCTCCTGCCTGGTCACGCGCTGGCCATGTACGCCGGAGACGATCGCACGGATGAGCCCGCATTCGCCGCGTTGCCGGATGGCATCACCGTCCGGGTGGGACGCCGGGCGCTCACGCGCGCGCAGTTTCAATTGCGCGATCCAGGGGAAGTGCGAAGGTTTCTGGAACGGTTGCGCGGAGCTTTCTAGACTAGTCTTGTGTCCACGAGCTAGCTGGACAATGGAATCCCAGTTGCACCCCAAAATCGGCGTTCATCGGCGTTCATCGGCGGCCAATAACCGTTCTGAGAAGTGTGGGTCAATGTCCGCACTTGAATATTGGCCGCCGATGAACGCCGATGACTTCGATTCCCTGACCGAGCGCGTGCCCGGTGCCATCTTTGAAGTCGCCAACACCCTGGGTGCGGGCTTTCTCGAGAGAGTCTATGAGCGCGCCCTGCTTAGGGAACTTTGCCTTCGTGGCACCCGAGCGAAGGCCCAAGCTTCATTTTCCGTGACTTACAAGGGCCACTACGTCGGGGAGTACTACGCTGATATCCTCGTCGAAGGCGTGCTGGTGATCGAGCTGAAATGTGTTGAGCGTCTGGCCCCTGAGCACACTGCGCAATGCCTGAACTATCTGCGCGCCTCCGGCAAGACTCTCTGTCTGCTAGTCAATTTCCAGAAACCCAAAGTCGAGTGGAAGCGTATCGTCCGCTTGGCGGCCTTGAGTTTGCCGCCCTTTTCGGCGTCCGCAATCAGCCCGGCGAGGGCCGCTCCGGATTCACGGAGCTGCTGGGCGGCTTTCCGGCGAAGCGCGTGCCGCTCGAGACCCACGTCCTGGAGGTCCGCGAATTCCCCGGGTACCACCGCGAGAAATTCGTGTTCCTGCCGCGGGAGATCGGCGACAAGGGGACTGCGGTTCGCCATCAGTTGAGCCGGCTTGCCGGTCATGTTCTACCTATTTATGCCGGGGACGATCGCACGGATGAGTCCGCATTCGCCGCGTTGTCCGAGGGGATTACGATTCGGGTGGGACGCCGGGCGCTCACGCGCGCGCAGTTTCAATTGCGCGATCCCGGCGAGGTGCGGAGTTTCTTGGAGAAGTTGGGGGAGTGTTTGCAGGTCCGCCGCGCCGCGGGTCGGTGAATTGCAATGAAAGGGCGGCGCGGCATTCCGCCCCTTGTCGTCCGATCGAGGAAACACGGAGCACATGAACCCCACCCAGCAGTTCATCATCACCATCGCCGTCGCGCCCATCCTCAGCCTCGTGATTGTCATCGCGGGCTACATCGTCCAGAACACCAACCTCAACGCCCGCGTGGCCGAAATCAAGGGCGACACACGCGACCTCCTCAACGCACACACCGGCATGCTTCGGGCAGAAATGGCCAAGAACCAAAGCGAGCTCCTCGGAAAATTCGCAGACCTCGACCAGCGCCTCAACCACATCGAAGACCGCTTCCGCCTCCGCCTGCAATAACCAGAACAAACCGGGCGGCCCGATCTCCTCCCCAAAACCCCGAACGGCTCGCGCGAATCTAGAAAAATTGGGTGGCCACTTTGCACTGGAACGCGACGCGCGGAAGGTGTATATGTGATACATGACTCGACGCGATCTCGGCAAAGTTGTCTTAGGCAGCGCCGCGCTGTTCGAAGCGAATGCGGCGCCGGCCGATACCTCGAATTATACCGGAGCCCTTGACGGATTCATGGACAAGGTCAACGGCGCAGGCTTCGATCCGGTACTCTTCACTCACAAGCTTTATGAATCGGCGGCGCTCCGCATGTCGTTTCAATCCAAGGACCGGCGCGATGCCGAGCTGTGGCAGAAGAATCTGCGGGCCAAGATCACGGAGCTGGTGGGCGGCTTTCCCGTGAAGCGCGTGCCGCTCGAGACCCACGTCCTGGAGGTCCGCGAATTCCCCGGATACCATCGCGAGAAGTTCGTGTTCCAAAGCCGGCCGGATGCCTGGGTGCTGGGCTACCTGCTGACGCCCAAATCGGTGCGCGGCCCGCACGCCACGGTGGTCTGCATTCCCGGACACGGCCGCGGCGTGGACGACATCGTGGGCATCGACGAGCACGGCCAGGACCGCGCCGAGAAGGTAGGCTATCAGTACGACTTCGCTATACAGGTGACCGAGCACGGCATGGCCGCGGTGGCCATCGAGCCCATGGCGTTCGGCTGCCGCCGCGATGCCATCACGAAGAAGAAAGGCCTGGGCACATCCGCGTGCCAACCGGCGGCCGGCGCGGCGCTGCTGCTGGGGCAGACCATGATCGGGTGGCGGGTCTACGACGTGATGCGCACCATCGACTGGATCGAGACGCGCCGCGAACTGGACGCCCAGCAGGTGGGCTGCATGGGGATCTCGGGCGGCGGCACGTGTACCACGTTCGCCTCGGCGCTCGAGCCGCGCATCCGCGCCGCCATGATCAGCGGCTACCTGAATACCTTCCGCGACTGCGTCATGAGCGTGTCGCACTGCATCGACAACTACGTGCCGGGCATTCTCAACTGGGCCGAGATGTACGATGTGGCGGGGCTGATCGCGCCGCGCCCCATGTTCGCGGAATCGGGCGAGAAGGACGATATCTTCCCCATCGCCGCCAGCCGCGCGAGCTTCGAGCGCGTGAGGAAGGTGTACGAAGTCTTCGGGGCCGACCGGGTGATCGAGCAGGAGACCTTCGACGGTCCTCACAGCTTCTGGGGCAAGCGCGGCCTGCCGTTCCTGGCCAAGCACCTGGGGGCTTAGCAG
>OMOG01000732.1:1902-2048 GCA_900290305.1 Candidatus Sulfopaludibacter sp. SbA4 | reverse complement strand
GGGTAGAGCGCGTGTGGCAGGCTCCCGTAGAGATGCCACGTGACCAACAGGCCCTTGCCTTCCATACGTGGGGAAGGCGACGCCGCAGTTGATCCATGACTCATTAGTGGTTGCGGATGGGGAAGAATCTCTCGGAAAAGAGAAGA
>OMOG01000732.1:0-1892 GCA_900290305.1 Candidatus Sulfopaludibacter sp. SbA4 | reverse complement strand
GAGATGAATCTCGGCTCAGCAGGCTTGACAGCCTGCGCCACGCTTAAGTGAACAGTATTGGGGTTAGTGGAGTAGTTGGAACTGGACCGTCAGGGCGCAGGGCGGCGGCTGGGGAGCGGCGAGAACCGCGCTGAGCGACGGAATAATGTTCCCCGGATACACAGCGGAAAAGTCCCCCTGAAGCGCCGTGAACGTGAAGGACCCGGCCAGGGCTTGACTAGCACCAGCTTCCGAGACGGCGGCCACCGGGCCCAGGGTAACTCCGGCCGCGGCGGCGAGTTTCTGCGCCTGGGACTGGGCGTCCCCCACGAGCGCCGGGAAGGAGCAGGATTGCGATGCCTGCAACTCGGGAGATGTTTGCGTGCCCTGCAAATAGAAAATCAGGTTGGGCTGGCCCCTTGTCCCTCCGAGACTCTGTTGAAGCTGCGCGAGAGTGGAGAGAGTGGCGGCCAACTGAGTGAACGGGACTGGAAGGCTGAAGGTCCACTGAGTCGTGTTCGGCTGGCCATTCCCGTTGGCGTACGAAAAATTGGCCGCGGTGATTCCGGAACCTTGTAACTCGGTGACGATGTCGGCCAAAGGAACTGCGAGGGCGGCGATGACCGAGACGCTGACGAGGACCTGATCGGGCTGGACGCTGTGCGTGCGGGACGCGGCGATGCTCAGAGTGTCGGTGGGGACCGGCGGGGACGTGCCGAGGGCGAACTTCGCGGTCAGCGAGCATACCGGCTGGTAGGTGGGGGTCGAGAAGACTCCGGTGACGGGATCGGTGGCGATGGAGGCGCTGGACATGGCGACGATGGCACCGAGGGGCTGACCGGCGGCGACGGCCATCTTTTGGGCTCGGGCCGTTGCGTCGGCGACCAGGCCGGCGGCCGCGCAGGATTGCGACTGCTGCAACTGGGGCGACACCTGCGTTCCTTCGACCGAAAACGACATCGTCAGGCCCGGGTTGTTCTTGGCGATGTTGGTTTGCAGGGTGGAGAGCTGCCCGGCGGTGCTCTTCAGGTCGGACAGAGACACGGGGAGAGAGAAGGTCCATACCACGGTCAACTGGGGGGTCGGCGAATACTGCTGCACGGAATTCACGTTCTGGAAGTTGGCGAGGGTGATGCCGGAGCCCTGCAGCGCCGAAAGGACCTGGTCAAGGGTAACGGCGGGTCCGGCGGAGACATTGACTGCGATGGTCACCAGGTCGGGCTGTAAGTTCGAGTAACGAGATACTGTGACTGTGACAAAGTTAGCAGTGACTTGCCCAAAGACAAGGGCGGAGACGAGTAGCGCGAGAATCAGGGCGCGATGGATCATGATTGAGTGTAGGACAATGCAAGCAGCGGGTCCAGGGGGACCCGCGCGGACCCGGGGGTCCGCGCTACACGCCGCGGGTGCCGTTTTCGAGGAAGGCGCGCAGGCGGTGGCTGCGGCTGGGGTGGCGCAGCTTGCGCAAGGCCTTGGCTTCGATCTGGCGGATGCGCTCGCGGGTCACGGCGAAATTCTGGCCCACTTCTTCGAGCGTATGCTCGCTGCCGTCTTCGAGGCCGAAGCGCATCTTGATGATCTTCTCCTCGCGCGGGGTGAGGGTCTTCAGGACCTGGGCGGTCTGCTCGCGGAGATTCAGATTGATCACCGCGTCGGAGGGCGAGATGCCGTTGTGGTCCACGATGAAATCGCCGAGGTGAGACTCTTCTTCCTCGCCGATGGGCGTTTCGAGCGAGATCGGCTCCTGGGCGACGCGCAGCACTTTGCGCACTTTCGACACGGGCAACTGGAGGCGCTTGGCGAGCTCCTCGTTGGTGGGCTCGCGCCCGAATTCCTGCACCATCTGCCGCGAGGTCCGGATGAGCTTGTTGATGGTCTCGATCATGTGGACCGGAATGCGGATGGTGCGCGCC
>OMOG01000734.1:5448-10793 GCA_900290305.1 Candidatus Sulfopaludibacter sp. SbA4 | reverse complement strand
GAAGACTCGACCAGACCCACCGATGCCCGCTTCCTGCACGTGTTGCAGGGAGCGGACCCCGGTGCTTCGATGGCCGCCGCTACCTACCTGCAAAGCAGCAGCGGCACCGCTTTCGATGGCGCGGCGTTCGGCAGTACGGCGGTTTACTTTCCGGTGAGCGGCAGCGGAGCGTTCGCCGGCACTACCCTGTCCGTTCCCGCGGTTGTGCATACCGTGCTGGTCACCGGCCTCGCGGCCAACGGCTCCTACAGCGTCAGTGTCCAGGCCGGCGTGATTACGATCGCCACGGGCAGCGGTGCAACCGCAGACGGGGCGGGAGTGCTGCGGGTGACGTTGTAGCCGCTCCCGCAGGGCGACGCGGCGCGCTCCGGTGTGCCGCGTCGTCTCATTTCGACGCTCGTTCTGCTATGCTACCCGCAGAGACGGAATTTCCGGCTTTCCGGGACTCCGGCTTGTGACCGCTTAGCCTATGTCCATCGTAAAGATCCAGCGCAAAGGCCAAATGACCCTGCCCTCCGGCGTCCGTGCCGCCGTGGGCTTGGCTGATGGCGACTTGGTGGACGTGAAAGTCGCCGGCCGCAAAATTGTGATTACGCCCGCGCTGGTGATTGACCGCACTCAGTTCCCCACCGCCGAAGATGAATACACCCCGGAGCAACGACGCATCCTCAATGCCAGCCTGGCGCAAGCTGAAAAAGGTCCGTACTACGGCCCCTTCAAGAATGGCGCCGAGGTCGCCGCTTTCCTCAAAAAGTGGCAGCGCAGATCCAAGTCCGCCAAAGCCAAAAAAACTCGATGAACGTTCACCTTTCGGAGTGCGCCATCGAACAACTGGCCGAAGCTCCCCTGCCCGTGCAAAATGCGTTCATCAAGCAGATCGATTTTCTGGTTCACAACCTGAGCCATCCAAGCCTGCACGCCAAGAAGTACGATGAAGCCAACGCCGTCTGGCAAGCCCGCATCAACGATGACTGGCGGTTCTATTTCAGAATTTCCGGCGATACCTACCGCATCGGCGAACTCAAGCCACACCCCAAATAATCCCTACTCGTACCCCGGGACGATAATGAAAAGGCAGTATCCTAAGGGTATGCAGGTCAGCCTTCCCGACGACGAGACTTGTGCCGCCTACGCGATCCGCGGCGAGCGTCCCATGGACGACGATGAATTCTTCGAGTTTTGCGGGAACAACCCGGACCTGCGCGTCGAGCGGGACGCCAACGGAGAGATCATCGTCATGCCCCCTGCCGGGTTTGAGACCGGGTACCGCAACAGCGATCTGACTGCCCAACTTACCATATGGGCCAAAGCGGACGATCGGGGAATCGCTCTCGATTCCAACACGGAGTATGTCCTGCCCAATAGCGCCGCACGTTCGCCCGACGCTTCCTGGGTGCTGAAGAGCCGTGTCGCGAAGTTGACTGGAAAACAAAAGAAGGTTTTCCCGCGCCTGTGCCCCGACTTTGTGGTGGAGTTAACGTCTCCGTCCGACCGCCTTCACAAAGTGAAGGCGAAAATGCGGGAGTGGATCGACAATGGCGCTCAACTCGGCTGGTTGATCGACCCGGACCATCGAACGGTATACGTCTATCGCCCGGGGATAGAACCGGAAGAACTGGTGGACATCGAACACGTCGATGGCGAGAGCCCCGTTAAGGGATTTCGCCTCGAACTGAGCGTCATCTGGAAGGGGTTGTAGAACTCCGCTTACCCCAGCAGCTCCCGCATACCGCGGATCGCCGTCTCGATGTCCGCCATCGTGTTGTACACATGCGGCGCCAAGCGCACTCCGCCGGTCGCCGCGCCCGCGACACCGTACTTGAATGTACACATGCGGCGCCAAGCGCACGCCGCCGGTGGCCGCGCCCGCCACACCGTACTTATCGTACAGGTCCTTCACCAGCGCGCCGGTCTTCTGGCGATCCAGGTCGGGCACCTGCGCGATCACCACTCCCCCGCTCATCTCCGGGCTCATGGGAGTCACGAGTTTCACCCGGTTGATCTTCGCGAGGCCCGCCTTGAGCGCGCTTGCCAGCTCCGTGGTCCGTGCCTCGACATTCTCATAGCCGATGATCCGATGGAAATCCACCGCCGTCCCCACCGCCGCCAGGCACGCATCGTCCCTTTGTCCCAGCGCCTCGAATTTTCGCGACGCCACGCTGCCCGTCAACGAATCCGCGCCCCATGCCACCGACACGATGTTCGGCCAGATCTGCGCGATCCGCTCCTTCCGCACGTAGAGCAACCCCGCCTCCTTGGGACCCATAAGCCACTTGTGCGCGCTCCCGCCGAACGAATCGCAGCCGATGTCCTTCAGGTCGAGCTTCAGGTAGCCCCACACCTGCGCTCCATCCAGGTGCGCGTGGATCCCTCTCTGACGCGCCAGCGAGCACAACTCCTTCGCCGGCAGACGGAATCCAGACGTGTTCGAAACATAGGTAATCGACAGCACTTTCGTCCGCGGCGTCAGCGCGGCCTCGAACAGTTTCACCACCTCGCCCGCGCTCTTCGCCGCCGCCGGGACGCTCACCCGCTTCACCTGGAAGCCGTGCCGCGCGGCCCGCACGTCCCACGCCACGTTGTTGCACGGATGGTTCTGCTCCCACAGCACCACCTCGTCGCCCGGCCCGAGCGCGATTCCGTTGTTGATCGTGTTGTTGGCTTCGCTGGTGTTCCGCACCAGTGCGATCTCGTCCGGCGAAGCCCCCACCTGCTCCGCGGCCTTCTTGCGCGATTCCTCCAGCAGGACGGCGAACTTCGCGCGGTTGGGGTTCGAAACGTCGGAGTCTTCATCGCGAGTCAGTTCCGCGACGCGCTCCGAGACCACCCGCGGCGAAGGACAGAGATTCGCCGCATTCATCGGGATCTTCCCCGGCCGCAGTGGAAACTGGCCCGCCACCAGGCTCCAGTAACTCTCGTGGTTCAACGCCACGTCCAGAAGCTGTCTCAGGTGCCGCGGCGTGGCCGCCGCCGCCGATGAGTAAGTGAGGCCGCCCAGGCCAGTAAGTCCCCCCAGGCCAGTAAGTCCCCCAAGGAATGCCCGTCTCGAATTGTTCATGATCCCCTCTTCACTTTCCGCTGCGCGCGGGCACGATCCACAAGTATAGCCGGTGGCTCAGGTAGGTTTGCTCATCCGTGTCGCCCACCGTCACTTCCTTCTCCGCCTTCCAATCGCCCATATCGAACGTGTTGGAAACGATCCGCGTGCCCGGCTTCAAATCCTGGAGCAGCTTGGGGCGAAGCTTCAGATTGATGTTGGGCAGCAGGAACAGGGTCACCACGGTGGCCTCGTGAAAATCGGCTTCGAACAGGTCGTTCTCCTCGAATCGGACCAGGTTCTCTACACCCGCCTTCTTGGCGTTCTCTTTGGCCTCACCGATGCGCACCGGGTTGATATCGATCCCCACGGCGTGAGCCCCGTAGGTCTTGGCGGCCGCAATGACAATCCGGCCGTCGCCGCAGCCGAGGTCGTAAACCACGTCGGTCTTTTTGACGTCGGCAAGTTTCAGCATCGCCTGCACTGCCTCTTCGGTAGTCGGCACGTATGGTACGTCCGGCGGGCGCTTCGGCTGGGGAGTCTGGGCCGCGAGTGTGACGGTAAGCACCGCCGCGGCCGCCAGGGAGTAAACGCGCGATTTCTGGAGCATCGATCACCTCCGGTCTTCGAGATTATCGCAACCGGAGCCCGCGCGCATCTGGAACTTTCTCTCCCCTTGCACTTCGACAAGACCTGCCGTACACTATTGTCGAAGCATAAGGGGAGGCGCCTGGATGTGGAACGACCTGCTGTATCGGCTGCGTGCCCTTTTCCGCCGCAACACGGTCGAATTGGAGCTCGACGACGAACTGCGCTTCCACCAGGAGCGCGAGATCGAACGCCACATGCGCGCCGGCATCTCTCCCGCCGAAGCCTCGCGCCTCGCGCGCCTCACTTTCGGAGGCCCCCAGCAGGTGCGCGAGGAATGCCGCGATGCCCGCGGTACGCGCTGGGTGGAGGACTTGCTGAAAGATGCCCGCTTCGGCATCCGCACCCTGCGCCGCAGCCCGCTCTTTGCATCTGTCGCCGTGCTCTCGCTGGCGCTCGGAATCGGGGCCAACACCGCCATCTTCAGCGTCGTCAATGCCGTCCTGCTGCGCCCGCTGCCCTATCGCGAGCCGGGAAGAGTAGTGATGCTGTGGGACACGTTTCTCTCACGCGGCACGACGCGCAACGTGATTTCGCCCGCCGACTATCTCGACTGGCAGCGTCAGACCACCGTCTTCGAGGAAATGGCCGCCATGGACATGGCGCTCTGCAACCTGACCGGCGTGGCCGACCCCGAAGAGATCCGCGGCCAGTACGTCACCGCCACGCTCTTCCCGCTGCTCGGCGTTCACACCGCAATCGGCCGCCTCTTCACCGCGGAGGAGGCCGCCGCCGAAGCCAAGGTGATCGTCCTCAGCCACCGCCTTTGGCAGCGGCGCTTCGCGTCCGATCCCGCGGTGCTGGGCCGTACGGTCGAGCTCGACCGGCAGCCGCTCACCATCATCGGTGTCATGCCTCCGGATTTCGAGTTCTTCGACTCCGATGCCGAATTCTGGCGCCCCTTCCATCTGGATCCGCATCGCGACTACCGCAAGAACGGTGGCCGTTTCATGTATGCCGCCGCCCGCCTCAACCCCGGCATACCACTGGCGCGCGCGCAGGCGCAAATGAGCGGCATCGCGGCGCGCCTGGAGCGCGATTTCCCGGCGTTTCACAAGGGATGGGGAGTGCGCGTCGCTGATATCCGCGAAGAAGTCTCGGGCGGCTATCGCCGTCCACTCTACATCCTGCTCGGCGCCGTTTGCCTGGTGCTGCTGATCGCTTGCGCCAATGTGGCGAACCTGCTGCTCTCGCGCGCGGCGTCGCGCCGCAAGGAGATGGCGGTTCGCGCGTCGCTCGGAGCCGGCCCGCTGCGCCTCGCCCGCCAGTTGTTTGCCGAGAGCTTCCTGTTGGCCGCTCTCGGCGGCGCCGGCGGGCTGCTGCTGGCATTGTGGGGTGTGCAAGCGTTCAAGGCGGGCGCTCCCATCGACATTCCCCGGCTCGCGGCTTTGCGAATCGATGCGCGCGTCCTGGCTTTCACGACCTTGCTCTCCCTCGCTGCCGCCCTGCTGTTCGGCATCGCGCCGGCCTTGCTCGGCGCGCGCGTTCACCCCATCGACACACTCAAGGACGCGGCGCGCGCCGGAGGTTCCACCGCGCGACGCCGCTTGCCCGATGCCCTCGTGATGCTCGAATTCGCGCTCTCGCTCGTGCTGCTGCTCGGCTCTGGACTGTTGATCCGCAGCTTCGCCAATCTGCTCTCCGTCGAGACCGGATTCCG
>OMOG01000734.1:0-5438 GCA_900290305.1 Candidatus Sulfopaludibacter sp. SbA4 | reverse complement strand
GTTCGTCATCCAGAATCGCCCTGCGCCGGCCGCCGGCGCGTCGCCCACCACGGAAGTCCGCGCCATCCGCCCGAACTATTTCCGCACCATGGGGATTCCTCTGCTGCGCGGCCGCGACTTCACGGATCGCGATGCCGATCCCGACCGCCCGGTCTTCGTGATCAACGAATCATTGGCCGTGAAATACTGGCCCGGCGAAGACCCGATTGGTCAGAGAATCACGGTGGACATGGGCGCCAAACCCATGCCCGGAGAAATCGTAGGCATCGCTGCCAGTGTCAAGGATCAGACGCTGGACGGCGCTTCCGCCCCTTGCGTCTTCTACCCCCACCCCGCGCTGCCCATCGGCTACATGAGCTTCGTGGTGCGCACTTCGGGCGCCCCCGCGGCTCTCGCCAAAGCCATCCCGCAAATCGTGCATTCCATCGATCCGCATCAGCCGGTTGTAGACATCCAGACCATGGACCAGATGCTGCTGCGCTCCGTGTCGAACCGCCGCTTCCAGACGCTGCTGCTGGCCTTCTTCGCAGCCATCGCGCTGGTGCTGGCGGCGGTGGGCATCTACGGGGTGATCTCGTACGCGGTGGTGCAGCGTACCAACGAGATCGGGATCCGCATGGCCCTCGGCGCCAGCCGTGCCGATGTGTTGTGCCTGGTGGCCGGCCGCGGCGCAATCATTCTGCTCGGCGGCCTCGTGCTGGGGCTCGCGGGAGCGCTGGCCCTGACACATACCATTTCCACTTTCCTGTTCGAAGTGAAACCCACCGACCCGCTGACCTTCGCCGCCGGAGCCGGGGTGCTCGTGCTGGTCGCCCTGGCCGCCCTTGCCGTGCCCGCCCGCCGCGCCAGCCGCGTGGACCCGTTGACCGCGCTGCGGTTTGAGTGAGGACGACTCGAGATGCCCCTGAAGGGTTCAGCAGAGCGCGTTACCGGCCGCCAATGCACCAGACATCACGCGCAGTTCTGAGGTACAATTTGATCAAGGACACGAAGTGCTGGTCCGTTCGGCTGGGAGGCATTATGACGGCAGAACGAAGTCAAAGGGACACCATCAGGCGCGCAATCTTGGAAGTGCTTGAAGAGCGTGGAGAGGACGTAAGTCTCCCCGAGTTGCTCGAAGCCTTAAGCCATAAGGGCTTAGCGAAGGATATGACGGGTGACGAAGCGATAAAGATGGCCATCTGGCCTCTGATGTCTGATGCCTTGCTTGACTTGACCGAGCACCGGAAGCTGCGCCTCGTCGCGCATGCATGAGTGTATCCCAACCCAGCGTCCGGCGTACAGATCGCCGAAGAGGTCTCGCCTCAAAAGACGCACGGAACGATTTCCAGCTTGATCGTGATCGCATACTCTATACATCTGCGCTGCATAGGCTTGCCGAAGTTACCCAAGTCGTCGGACCTGACGAGGCCGAGGTCTTTCATAATCGGCTGACCCATTCTCTCAAAGTTGCACAGGTCGCTCGGAGGCTCGCGGAGAAACTCTGCCGTGAGCAGGCAACTGTCGCTGAAGCTCTCGGTGGTNNATCCCGACGTTAGCGAAGCTGCGGCTCTCGCTCATGACATCGGTCACCCTCCGTTCGGACACCTCGCTGAGGAGGAACTGGATAACCTGCTAACCCGTAGGGGATTCATCGACGGCTTCGAGGGGAACGCTCAGTCGTTTCGAGTGGTCACCAAGCTAGCTGTCAGAAGTCAAAACCATCGTGGACTCGACCTCACGCGTGCCACGCTGAATGCCCTCCTGAAGTACCCCTGGCACCGAGCGACCGGTGGCAAAGAGCAGCGTAAATGGGGGGCCTACGCGTCCGAAGACAACGAGCTCCGTTTCGCCCGAGAATTGGTTCCAGCCGGCGATAAACAGAAGAGCGCCGAGGCAGAGCTCATGGACTGGGCCGATGATGTCACATACGCGGTACACGACATTGCCGACTTTTATCGCGCCGGTTTGATCCCCATGGAACGCCTAGTGTCTGTCAAGGATGAAACCGAGCGCAGGGCGTTCTTTCATGAAGTCTTCGATCGACTCGGCACCGAGGACTTGGAGGGCTTTTCCCGCTCTCAGATGGAGCAGTCATTCCAGGAGCTTATCGAATGGCTGCCATTCGCCAGTAGATTTGTTGGAACCCGAGAGCAGCGGGCCGTACTTAGGGGAGCCTGCTCAAAACTGATTGACCGCTACGTCGGTGCGATCCGGCTGCGCGAGCCCACCAGAGACAACGGAAGACGCGTCGAAATCAATCCGGCGATGCGCCAGGAGGTCTTTATGTTGAAGCAGCTGACCTGGAGCTACGTAATCTTGAACCCAATGCTGACAACACAGCAACATGGACTCCGCACTCTGATCCGCCAGCTTTTCGAAATCTTGTATAAGTCAGCGAAGAAGAAGAATTACCTCGTCTTTCCTTTTTCGGTCCGGGAGCGATTCGACCCTGAGGATGATGAACCCGATCCTTCACCGCGTATCATCGCCGATTACATCGCTGGCATGACTGAACAACAAGCACGAAGCATGTACCTTCGCCTGACTGGCGTCTCCCCTGGCTCCGCCCTGCATTAGGGCGAACGCCTCTCCAATCCAAATACAGTTGCGCCTGGATCACGGCCCACTCGGAAAGAGCGGATTCCCACACGGGCTACCTGTACGCCAAATAGCGCTGGAAAGAGGTGCGTCAGATAATTCTGAAAATCACCGGCGGCGTCCCCGCGTGCGGAAGCCCCGTCCCTGGTATATACTTCCAACTGCCGAAACGCACGGAGGTCGCGATGGCCGAAAAGTGGAATGAAGAAGGCAAAATCTGGGAACCCGACCACGGGTTGCTCGACGAGGAGCAGGTCGCCAAATGCGCCCGCGCCGATGAGGCCGGCGCGTTCCGTTCTCCGGTCCCGACCCGCATGGTCTCGAACGGCGAGTACATGCCTATTCCCCAAACCCGCCAGCAAAAGGAGGTCGAGGCGCGCATCCAGGAACTGGCCGAGTCCGCCGGCAAGAAGCTCGGCATCGGACGGCGGCGCTTCCTCGCCGGCACGGGCGGCATGGCCGCTTCGCTCATCGCCATGAACGAAGTCTTTGGGCGGTTCTTCCACGTCGATCCCATCGAGATGTTCGAGCCCGTCGCGTATGCCCAGTCGGCCGCGCCCCGCAATCTGTTCGTCTTCGACGATCAGCTCCACATGGTGCGCGGCAGCCAGCGGGCCGGTGGCGCGGGACTGCGTGCGCTCTCCCAGGGTCCTTCCTCCGCGCCCAATTTCAAAGCCAATCCTTACAACCCCAAAGGCCTTCCCGATGAGCGCGGCGACGTTTGGGGCGTCTGGAACCCCTCGCTCGTGGGCCTGCCCATCACCGCGGCCAATGCCCAGATCGTGCAGTTCATCAAGGACGTCTTCCTCGACAGCCAGGTGAATATCGCGCTGTTGAGCAATGTCACCGCATCCTCGGTGACCATCGGGTCCGAAGCGCGCCGCGCGCCGCGCAACGTGGATGAGGCGCTGCGCGGCGAGATCCTGACCGCCGCCCAGACCGCCGCCGCCCGAAATTTCGTGAACGAGATTTCCGGCTCCACGCGTATGATGGCCCACGGCCTGCTCTACGTCGGCAAGGGCAACCTCCCGTACATCCAGGAACAGACCGAGAAGAACCAGCCCGATTCGTGGAAGGGCTACAACATCTCCAACGCCGCCAAAGTGGACGACGATCCCAACAGCCTCATGCGGCAGTGGCGGCATGACGACGAGGAAGTCGCTTACCCCACGTTTGCCTTGATCGAAAAGCTATACCAGAAACAAAAGACGAAAAAACCGGGCTTCAACAACATCTGCGTCCACAAGGGGCTGGCTCCCGGACCGCCCGATCCGGAGCGGGGCCACCCCGGCGACATGCCCAAAGCCGCCAAAGACTGGCCGCACCTGAACTTCATCACCTATCACGCCTGCATCCAACCGGCGTTCTTTCTGTACGACTCGTTGCAGGAGGTCAAATCCGGGAAGATGCGCGAAGGCGTGCCCGACATCAGTTGGACCACCGAGTACGCCGTCCTGGTGGCGCCGTTCCAAAACACCTACGCCGAGATCGGCACCACCTGGGCCTCGTCGGTGGTCACCTTCCCGACCGTGGCCGCGCACATCATGGGCCAGCTCATGAAGTTCATGGGACCGGACCGCATCGTGTTCGGTTCCGACTCCGTGTGGTACGGCTCGCCGCAGTGGCAGATCGACGCATTGTGGCGCTTCCAGATTCCCGAGGCCATGCGCAAGAAATACGGGTACCCGGAACTCACGGAAGACGCCAAACGGAAAATTCTCGGTCTGAATTCCGCGAAGCTTTACGGCATACAGGGAGTCGGCTCGGGCAACCTCGAGAAGCGCTTCAAGCCGGTGCCCAAGGACTACGAGCAGCGCATGTCCAAGGAGCTGAAAACGATCATGGAGCTGCCCGGATTCACCGCCGACAAGATGTCGAAGTTCCGGGAAAACTATCGCGCCTCGGGAGGCGAGCCGGGCCACACGCGTTACGGCTGGATTCGCACCAAGGATTAGCAGCGTGGCGCAGCCACTCCTGCCTGCCGGGTCAGCGCACCGCGCCGATCTGCTCGAAGGGCACATTCTGGATCCCGTATTGCTTCCAATCCCGGTAATCGAAGTGCCACCATTCGGACGCGAATACGGTGAATCCCTGTTTCTCCATTTCCCGCCGCAGCAGGTCGCGGTGCTCGCGCTGCTCCGCCGTGCCGCCCGTGTAGTTCGGGTACGAGCGCTCGGACATCTCGTCGTAGACGCCGGTCATCGGAACCTCGCGCCCGGTCTTCAGGTCGTAGAGCGAGATGTCGGCCGCGCATCCGCGATTGTGTCGCGACCCCTCAGCGGGGTTGGCGACAAACTCGTGTTTGTCGGGCGGCGTGGCGTCCCAGAAAATCTTGGTGACATACCAGGGCCGGTAAGCGTCGAAGACGAGCACGCCGTAACCCTGCTTGAGCAGCTCGCGATGCGCCCGCAGCAGCGCCTCAGCCGCGGGCCGCTGTAGGAAGGCCCGCGCCGACGTGTAAACCGGAGTGCTCAGGAAATCGTTGGACGTGGCATAGCGGATATCGAGCTTGATGCGCGCATCGAGCGTCGCCAGGTCCACCAGCTCGGGCTTCCGGAAGCTGCCGTGCTCCTCGGGAGGGTTGGCGGCCAACGCCTCCGCGCGCAACTCCGCCACGGGCCGGACGGGCTGTATACGAAAGATCGCCGGCCCGGACTGCGCTGCAAGCGCCAGTGCAAGCGAAAAAACGGACGCAAATCTCTTGATCATCTCGACTTCTGGCCAGTATACACGTCTTTCTCTCTTGCCTCCCTCCGCGTCTTTCTCCGCGCCCCCGCGCCTCCGCGTCAAACCCACCCCACCCACCCCACCCACCCCCCGAAAATGTGGCGGCAAAGTGATAATGTCCCCTTTTGGCA
>OMOG01000735.1 GCA_900290305.1 Candidatus Sulfopaludibacter sp. SbA4 | reverse complement strand
CTCATCCGCGGCTCCTCTCAGAGGCAAGGCTGTGCGAACGACCGTTGGGTCATATCGGCTTGCGAGCACATCGATCACACGAAAGGCTGCGAAGGGTTCATATTCGCCCTCGATTCGTGGGCCGAGGAGTGCAGTGCAATCAAAGAGAGTCTGCGCCTCCAGATCGGCTTGGAATGGACCTCTTTTCAGTGCGGCCAAGATACCCCGGCGATCATTTTCGGCGAGGGGCGCAAGGACCTTATTGAGAGCCTGAGCATCCAAATCGAAACTGATCATGTGGTTCGCGGCGTTAATAGAGCAAGTAGATGCAACAGTCCAGAGATGCTCGTGCAAAGGTTGGATCAGTTGTAGATGATAGCCCTCGAACTTGAAAATTGTCCCTTCCTTCAGGCCGGCCCGGAGCGCATGAAGACCGAAGTCCGGGTAAAAATCGAGGATTTCGGGAGTCCCGAGTATCCTCGGGCTAAAGTGACGGGATATCTCGTCCCATCGGGCGTCGATTTCAGACATTGGCACGATAAGTAATGGCTCCGAATGCTCCGTATGAAATAGGGACAGTAGACGACCATTACAAAGGCCGAAAACACGGCAACGTATCTCGGGATGGATGGCATAACTATATGCCTGTTCGACATGGACCGAATTCACTATCTCCTCAGAAGGCCTCTTTGCATCGAGGATCATAAGCGGCTTGTCCCCGCAGAAAAGGGTATAGTCTGGAACGATCGTGACCGGGTGCTTCCTGCTCCCAATCATGACGAAGGGGTGCGTCAAAGGCTTGCTCCTCTGCACGCGGAGAACCCCGGTGGGCCTGTACCCAGCGCGGCGCAGAATCGGCGCGATGATCTCTTCCCGTACGGCATCTTCCTTGAAGGTAGGGTCATCAAGGGCAGAGAAATCGAAGCCAGCAAACATAATTTCATCCTAGCGCGGACGGCCCTTCCCAAGGAGACCAGCACACTGCGGCGAGGTACGGGAGAACGGATGGCGGTCACGCGCACCACATCAATCAGCGGAGGCGATTCGCGTCTCTGCCCAGCTGCCAAGGCGGGCAGACCCCCTTTCCGGGGCTGGCGGTCCGTCGACTGTTTCCCATGGCTCACACCATGGGCTACTCCCTGTCTCCCTTGCGCGCTTGACAAAGCAACTACGAGATAATCCCTTTACGCACTGCGTAGAGAATCAACTCGGGAACGCTGTGCAGATCCAGCTTTTGCAGGATGTGGGTGCGGTGCGTCTCCACCGTGGTCGGGCTGACGTTGAGGAAGTTGGCCACTTCCTTGTTGGTGCGGCCCTCGGCCACCAGTTGCAGGATCTCGCGCTCGCGGTCGGTCAGCAGGTCGTAGCTGTCATCGAGGCCGCGCCGCTCCAACTGGCGGATGTAGTCCTCCTGCAGGATGCGGCCGACCTTGCGCGTGAAAAAGGAGCGCCCCTGCGCCACGCTGCGGATGGCCTCGATGACGTCGGAGCGCAGCGAATCCTTCAACAGATACCCCTTGGCGCCGGCCTTCAGGGAGCGCAGCACGTAGCTCTCGTCCTGGTGCATGCTGAGGATCACGACGGCGGTCGCGGGGTTCGCGGCGAGGATGCGGCGGGTGGCTTCGATGCCGTTCATATTGGGCATGGCGATGTCCATGACCACGACATCGGGGGATTGCTCCTCGGCCAGGCGCACGCTGTCGCGCCCGTCGGCGGCCTCCGCCACCACCAGAAAGTCGGGCTGCCGCTCCAGCAGGGCGCGCAGGCCGTCCCGGACCACCGTATGATCGTCAGCCAACAGAATGCGTATGGGCATTGTGTCCGTTTCTTTGGGCCATGTCTTCTTTGCGGGCCAATTCGGGCAGCGGCAACTCCGCGGCAATCAACGTGCCTCTTCCGAGTTGCGAATCGATCCGGATGCGGCCGCCCAGGCGGCGCACCCGCTCCTCCATGCCGAGCAGGCCCAGGCCGCGGACGAACCGTGGGTCGAAACCGGCGCCGTCGTCGCGAACACTGAAGCGTACCCGTTGGTCCTCGCGTTTTACGTCCACCTCCACGGTGCGGGCATTGGCGTGCCGCGCGGAGTTGTTGACGGCCTCCTGCACCAGGCGGTAGATGCAGGTCTTGTGCTCGTCGGGAAGGTCGTCGGCGGCATCGTCGGCGGAGAGCACCACGTTGAGGCCGGTACGCTTAGTCATCTCGCGGGCATGCCAGTTGAGCGCCGGGACCAGTCCGAAATCGTCGAGCATGGAAGGGCGGAGCAGCAACGCGAGGTCGCGCACCTCGTTCACGGTTTTCTCCGCCAGCGTGCGGACGGCGCCCAAATGCTCGCGCACTTCATGGAGATCTTCGGCGCAGGCGGCGCTCTCGGCTTCCATCAGGATGGCCGACAGCGACTGTCCCACTTCGTCGTGCAGCTCCCGGGCCAGCGCACGGCGCTCGTTCTCCTGCGCCCGCACCAGCTTGGCCGACAGCTCCTGCAGGTCGGCCCGCGCGCGCGTGTTCTCTTCCAGGCGGCGCTCCAGTTCGTGCTCCAGGCGGAGGGTGTAGGCGATGGTCAGGAGCGCCAGCAGGAGTCCTCCGGCCAGGGTGATGGCGAAGGTGGCCATCAAGGTGCGGCGCAATCCTTCCGACGATGCCGTCAGTTGCTCCTCGGCACGGTTCAGGGCGCGCTCATTGGCGATGGCGATGCGGTCGGCGATCTGCAACATGGCGTTGCGGCGCGGCACCAGCTCATCGTAGAAGAAGGAATCGCGCAGGCGGTGGCGCTCCTCGGGCGTCCAGGCGGCGGTACGCTCCAGCACCTGCCAGTAGGCTTCGATTTCCGACTGCAGCGCCTGGAAGGCCTCGCGTTCCTGTGGTTCGAGCGTCTGCGAGTAGGCGTGAAGCGCGGCACGGCTCTCGCGCTCCAGGCCGGCCAGGCGGGTGGTCTCGGCCGCGGCGATGGTGGGTTCGGGCGACAGAAGAAAATCGCGGACGTAGGTGCCCGAGAGATAGATCTGCGCGCGAATCTGGTCGAGCGCTCCGAGCCGTTCGAAAAAGGCCTTGCGGATGTGGGTCTCGTCCTTGCTGACCCGGTCGAGCGAAATCAGGGTGCCGGCCGCGGCGGCGACAATCGACACCAACAGCCCGCCGAATCCCAGCCAGAGCACCAGCCAGGGGGCTTTTCTGCGCTTCGCAATCGCGTACCGGGCCGGAATGAGTCCGCGCACACTGTTCCCTTATTCAACAGTGTAGTCAAACGCGAAGCTTTGCGAATCCTGTCGGGACAGGATTGTGTCCCATGGCACAAAGGCGATATGAAGGATATTGGAGGGTAAAAATGAAGAGAACGAACGAACTGGTCATAATCGCGATTGCGACTTTAACGATGATTGGCGCCGGATGTGCGAAGAAGAAGGTGGCCGCGGCCCCTCCGCCTCCTCCACCGCAACCGGCAGCCACCCAGCAGAGCAGGCCGGCGGCCGTCACACCGGCTAGCCAGCCCAGGAGTACTCCCGCGCCGGTGGCGGCTGCGTCCAAGCCGGCGTATCCCAATGCGGAGACAAGGGCGCGAATCGACCAGCTTCTGGCGCGCATCGAGGACGCGTATTTCGATTACGACAAGCACACGTTGCGCGCGGATGCAGTCAAGGCGTTGGAGTCCGACTCGACCGAGCTGCGCGACATCCTCAAGGACTATCCGACGTACAAGCTGACCATCGAAGGCCACTGCGACGAGCGCGGCTCGGCCGAGTACAATATGCAGCTCGGCCAGGCGCGCGCGGAAGCGGCCAAGAGCTACCTGGTGCAGGTGGGGATCCCCAGCGATCAGCTTGGCTTGGTGAGTTACGGCAAGGAGAAGCCGGTCTGCGACGCGCACGACGAAGGTTGCTGGCAGAAGAACCGGCGCATCCACATCGTGGCCATGGCCAAGCAGGATTGAAGCGGACAATCCCTAGCCCCTTAGAGCCTTACGGCAGTCGCGGCTCCTGTTCGATAATGAAGGGGTGACTGATACCGCGGCCACAATCCTGGCAGTGGACGACGATGGAAGCGTTCTGGGCCTGTTGGGCGACGTCCTGCGCCAGGCGGGCTATCGCGTCCTGCTTGCCGATGGCGGCTGGAGCGCGATTCAAGCCTACGAGAAGAGCGAGGAGAGGGTCCACCTGTTGCTCACGGACGTGATTATGCCGGACCTCACCGGCCCGGTGGTAGCGGAGCGATTGCGTGCTCGCCAGCCCGACCTGCAGGTGTTGTTCATTTCGGGCTTCCACGACGCCGAGCTGGTGCAGCGCTTTGTCACCCGCAAGGGCTTTGCGCTGCTGCCCAAGCCCTTTACCGTGGATGGGCTCCTGCGCGTGGTCCGGGAATCCCTGACGGCGGTCGGGCTCTCGTAAGCCCGGGCTACCGCTCCCTCGCTCGCCAAGGGCGAGTGACGGTCGCGGCTCTGATCGGCAGACACCCGTCGTTCGAAACAGAGCCGGGCCCAGAGGGCACCCCGTTAGGGAGCGGTGATCGCCGGCATTCGAAACGGCGGTACAGTAGTCAATAGGAATATGCGCAGGTACCTGTTGGCGCTTCTGACGCTGGCCGCCATCGCCTGGGCGGCGAACATCAAGCTGTACCTCAAGGATGGCGACTATCACATTGTCCGCGAATACAAAGTGCAAGGCGACCGCGTGCGATTCTACAGCGTGGAGCGCAGCGACTGGGAAGAAATGCCGCTGGATCTCGTGGACCTGAAGCGGACCGAATCCGAAGCCGCCGAGCGCAACGCCGAGCTGGAGAAGGACAAGGCCGCCGAGGCGAGCGTGCATAGCAACAAGGGGCGGCAGGTGCTGGCCAAGCTGTCGCCCATCCCCATGGTTTCGGGCAAGGGCACGCTGGAGCTGCAGGGGGCGCACTCGCAGAACGTCTTTGCCAATCCGGAGCAGGAGTTCTACTTCCAGCTTTCGGATACGGAGCGGTTCGGCATGATCAAGCTCACGCCCAAGGGGACGGTGCGGATCGTCGAGAACCTGACCTTCGTGCCGATCACCAAGGAAGTGGTGGAGGAGCCCACCATGGTGCCCACCTTCCAGAAGCAGTTGGCCGATGGCGGTCTCTACAAGGTCTGGCCAAGGGATTCGCTGGAGCCCGGCGAGTACGCGGTGGTCGAGTATACCGAGGGCAAGCTGAACATCCAGGTCTTCGACTTCGCGATCCAGCCGAAGAAGTAACCGCTGGGACGACAATTTTCCGGCGCTGGACTGTCAAACTGGACAACTTGTCCAGTTTGGTGATTTGCGGGCTAATCGAATCAGCAGTTTAGAGACAGGGGCCGGACAACTTGTCCAGTTCGGAGGATAACGTCGCCAGATAACTACGCGGCACTCACCGCATCTTCCACGCTGGGAAAGAAGCGGAAGACCTTGTCGAGAAGGCTCACCTTGAAGGTCTGGAACACGTGGCCGGTGGCGCCGGCCATGCGCATATCGCCGCCCGCGCCGGCCAGCTTGTTGTAGGTGTAGATGAAGCGGCCGATACCCGTGCTGTCGATGGCCGTCACACCCCCCATGTCGAAGACGATGATGCGTTTGCCCCGCTGCATCAGGTCGTCCACCAGGTTCACGATCTGGGCGCTCTCAGGCCCCATCATGAGCTTGCCCGTAAGCGTGACCACGGCTGTCGCCGGGGCGATCTCGGTGTGGCTGATCTCCATCAACATCGAAGCGTCCAGTGTAGCAGGAAGAAGAAGACAGGAGACAGGAGATAGGAGATAGGAGACAGGAGACGGAACCGCGAGCATTCGGCGCCATTGCGAAGACTAGTTCAGGAAGTACGTCCGGTAGAGCGTGTCGCGCTGCTTGGGAATGAAGCCGGCGTCGC
>OMOG01000736.1 GCA_900290305.1 Candidatus Sulfopaludibacter sp. SbA4 | reverse complement strand
CGGCCGGCCTGCGTCTTTCACGGCTATTGCAACCGCGGCGGCTGCCACGTTCAGGCGAAGAATTCCACCGCCGTCACTACCATCCCGGCCGCGATAAAGACGAAGAACCTGACCGTCTTCGACCGCGCGCATGTGACGCGCATCGGCGTGGACGCGGATGGCCGCGCCTCCGGCGTCACATACCTCAGAGGCGGCAAAGAGTACTTCCAGCCCGCCGCGGTCGTTCTGCTCGCCTCCTACACTTACGAGAACACGCGTCTGTTGCTCCTTTCGAAATCGAAGGCCTTTCCCCAAGGCCTCTCCAACAACCGCGGACAGGTCGGCCGCCATTACTTCGGCCACTGGGTCGCGGCGGGCAACGGCGGCGTAATCGCGCTGTTTCCCTTCGACCTCAACGTCTGGTACGGAACACCGGCGCAGGGCATGGTGTTGGACGACTGGGCGGATGACAACTATGACCANNNCGGCGGCACGAACCTGCACGTCTACAATGAAATGCACCCGATTCAATCCGCCGGCATGGAGACTTTTGGCGAGCCGACGTTCGGATCGCGCTGGAAGTCTTTCATCCACCAAAACGCGGCCCGTTGGAATACCGCGCATCTGCAGACTTCCACCTTCCCATACGAAGACAACTTCCTCGATCTGGACGACACTGTACGCGATCCCCTCGGCGACCCGGTATGCCGGATCACCTCGCTCCCAAGACAGAACGAACTGCGCGCCGTCGACTTCGCGCAACGAAAGATGGAGGAGTGGTACATGGCCGCGGGCGCCGTCAAAGTGGTCCGGCGGCCTATGAGCCCACCGGGCGTTTCCACGCACGCCTACGGCGGCACGCGTATGGGTGACAACGCTGAAACCAATGTGGTCAATCGGTGGGGCTTCTGTCACGAAGTCCCGAACCTCGGCATCCTCGGCGCTTCGGTAATGGGAACGAGCGGCGCGCGTAACCCGACTCTCACGGTGCAGGCTCTCTCCTGGCGCACAGCCGATCATCTTGCGAGGAATTGGAAATCGATAGCCTTATAGACGTCACGGCCTGCGTAATGGCAGCGGGCATGCCGGTCAAATGCTTCCCGTGTACTCTCATTGTTCAGGCAACTTTCGTTGGCCCGCGCAAACTCCTTCCCGGCGGCCCGGCGAACACTCCGCTGGCCCGGCCGGACCCAAACGTGGCAAGATGGCGGACAAGCCGGCACGCGCTGGCCTCCCGCTAGCAGCTAACGCGGAGCCACTTAAGCCTGGCTCGTGACACCCAGCAGCTTCGCGCCGTTTTCCCAGCGAATCTTACGGAAAACCTCCGGTTTTGACATCCCCTGGGCTGCCGCCAGTGTCTCGCGCGCAATGCACTTCCCGTGGAGACGTGACGAGGAGTTCGTGGTGCCTCCTCCGTGCCCGTCGGAGCACGGGCAGTCACAGCCGAACATGAGTTTGTCCTGATGCCGGGCGAGGAACCCCGCCGTGAATTCGGGGTCGCGGTTCAGGAAATTGTTGCAGGAGTTCGCCGACATGTCGGCCCAGAGGTTCGGATAGTCCGAGAGCCACTTATCGCTGATTCCGCCGGGCTTGATCGGCCCACTTGGGTACGCGGTGTCGTAAGCGTAGTCGGAGCTCACGTTGGCCCAGAAGGTGTCCGCATGGGCAATGAACTTCGTCCTGGGAAACGCTTTCAGCATGGTGTCGAAGCGTTTGAAACCGCCGTTGAAGACAGCGTTACCGGAGGGCTGGGGTACGTCCCCGAAGTGGATTTGAATGGGAACGTTCAAGTCCGCAGCGAGCGCATACATGCGCTTCATCTCGGGTCCATCGCACTCCACTTGATTCTTGATCTCTCCCAACCCGAGAGCGCCGTCCTTAACGGCTTTCGTCAGCAGGACGGCAGATTCAGGCTTCTGTACGTCGGCACTGACGAACCAGACGAACCGGCCCGGGTGCTTTTCCGCCAGCGCCCTCGACTGGTCGACTGACTGCACGCGTGTGAGCAGGACAGCCTTGGTAACGCCGCTGCCATTAATATGGGCGAGGTTCGATTCGCCGTCGGGCCGCAGATGGAGATGGATGTCGAGCACGGGGCCGCCCCATTCATT
>OMOG01000737.1 GCA_900290305.1 Candidatus Sulfopaludibacter sp. SbA4 | reverse complement strand
GCGCCGATGGCCGCCAGCACGACTGCCGCCAGGACGGCCGCCGATGCGCCCGACGCTCCCGCGGGAGCCGCCGGTTGGCGAAGGCGATCGAGAATCGCCCGGATCTGCAGCGCGCGGCCGGTGTCGGGCGCCACTCCAAGGACCGATGCCGAGAACCATTCCGGCGCCGCCTCCGCCGGCAGCAAGCGGCGCAGCAGCATTTCGAGCGCCTCTTCCTCGTGGTGAAAGTAGACTGCGCTGGCCGCCGCCGCTGCCGGATCGCTCGCGTGCACCGCCTGCGCCGCCAGCGCACTCAGCGCCTGCTGCATTCTTTCCAGCCAGATCCGGCGGTTCGCATCCGCGGGAATGCCCGCCAGCCTGACGTGCCGGAAGCAGTAAATCCGGCCCTCCTCCTCACCTGGAAGATTCGCCAGCCGCAGGGCCTCTTCGAGCGAATACGAGACGCGATGGCGCGACGTGCTATCGGTAATCTTCAGGAAGCTCCGCCGCACGTATCGATCCAGCCGGTCGAGTTGTGGCGCTGCCCGCGGCCCCATGGCTCAGCTCATCAGGTACGGCCGCAATGCTACTGCCTGCGGCGTTTGCGCGGTGAAGTGCGCGGTGTCCGAAGTTTCCAGGTAGACGCCCGGAGTGAATACGTCGGTCACGGTGGCGGTCACCGATCGGTTGTCGAGATCGCTGACCACGCCGCGGGCCGCGAGGTTGGCGCCCGAGTAGAGATTCACGTACATGCCGGAGGAAATGCGGTCCGACGGCAGGTTCAGCGAAACCACTCCGCCTGGAACGGGCAGTGTCCGGGCGATGATGTTGCCGGGAATGATGTTGTCGACGGGCACATCGCTGGCCAACAGAATGGCCGTGCGCACCACGTCGCTCATAAATGCGGTGGCGGCGGAATTGGTGGTGTCGATCTGCTGGAAGAGCCAGTCGGCCAGAAGCTGCATCTGCTGCCGGTCGATATACGGCAGTTGGTTCCAATTCGGCAGGATGGCCAGGCTGCTCAACTGCACCGACGCGCCGGGGCCGCTCAGGTACTCGGCCCAAGCCAGGCGGTCCACGGGCAACTCGATACCGGCGCGCGTATACAGACACGTGGAAACGCTGCAGATTTGCTGGATCAGCCGGGCCACCGCGTTGCTGACTTCGGTGTGCACGGCATCCGACGAGATCAGATCGTTGAAGGCCGCAATTCCTTGCATCATCCCGACCTGCACACTCCAGCTCAAATTGGTAATCGTGGAGGGCTGGAAGGCGGCGCGCTGCACCGTGTAGTTGCGGAAGATCTGCTGATTGGCGCTGTAGACGTTGGAGATGGCGGGCGCGTAGACTCCCGGCTCGCCCGCCGCGGAAGAGGGAAACAGAGGGGCCGTCAACAACTGGGAAGAGCGCGCCTGCATGGTGAGAGCGAGGTGCTGCAGCAGGATGGGCCGCTCGAGATTGTCCATGAGCGCGGAGACGGAAGGCATCCAGTTGACCGGCGCCTCGCGCAGAAGCCCTACGATTTCCCGCAGTTCCGGCGGAATCGACACCGTCTGCTGCAGGCAGGCGGGCACCGGGCTGGCCACGTTGGCGGGGACCAATTGCCGGCTGGGAACGGTATCGGTGGCCTGCAGCGTGCGCGCGCGCGTGTACGCCACCAGTTGCACCGAATTCTGGAGGATCTGCAGCCGCTGGGCATTGACTCCCAACACCCGCTGAGTCTCATCCCCCAGGAGGGCCGTGGTGAAGGCCACGTTCTGGCGATCCTGATGAAGATTGTTTTGCAATTGCGTGAGATACGCCGCTGCCTGCTGAACGTCGTTCTGGATATTGGCGAGCGCGGTCGAGCAGAGGGCCACGAAGTCGACGTAGTTCTGCACGCGGGCTTCGAGCGCGCGCAGCAGCACGGTGTGCTGCTCGGCCACGCGAACGCCCACGGAGAACACGGTGGCTTCCACACTATCCGGTATCAAGTACGGATTTTGCAGCTTGGCTACCAGCGCCGGTTGTCCGACGCTCAGATCAAGGTACTCGCCGAAGTAATGAGTCTCCACCGGGACCGCGACTGGAGTGGTGGGGGCGGGAGTGGCGGGAGTAGTTGGCGTGCCATCCACCAGTATGGCGAGATCGTCGGCCACGAAGCCGAAACTCTCGAGGGTCGCGAGAATCTGCAGAAAGTTCAGACGGTTCGAAATGGAGTAAAACAT
>OMOG01000741.1 GCA_900290305.1 Candidatus Sulfopaludibacter sp. SbA4 | reverse complement strand
GGTTGGGGGTTGGGGGTTGGGGATAAGAGGCGCTCGCCTTGCTCGCGCGGCCCGGGGCTGGCGGTTCCTCATTCGCCCGGCCGCGGCATGGGATGCCGGTCCAGGGTGGCGCGCAGGGCGGCGTATTCAGCCGAGCTGCGGATCTCGTTCTCATCCACGTCGCGTCCCAGGAAGCGATTGAATGTGCTAACGGCCAGGCTTACGTCGTCCACGCTGAACCCGTTGGCGTACAGCAGAAACTCCGACCAGGCCTCACCCCGCACGGCGTTGTGAACCGAATACTTCTGTTCGGCCACGATCCGCCGCGCCAGGTTCTGGGCCTGCCGCGAATCCATGGTGTTGTGCTTCCACTCGATTCCCATGCCCTCGATCCCGAACTCGCGGGCGCGCTCGCCGATCGGAGTGGACGGAATGTACACCCAGGTGCATACCGTGCAGAACGGAATCTCCATCTCATCCAGGAAATGAACGATCTTTTCAGCCGATTCCTCGGTCTCTCCGGGAAAGCCGACGATGAAATTCGCGTGCACGTGAATCCCCTGCTTCTTCAGTTGTTCTATGCCGCGCTTGTACTGGTCCACTTTGGCGACCTTGTTCATGTTCTTCAAAACCTGGTCGTCGGCGGACTCCAACCCGGCGAAGACGGCCTTGCAATGCGCCTCCTTCATCCACTTGGCCGTATCCTGATCGGCGTACTGCGGCCGGTAGAAGGAATACCATTCGAACTCGTATTTCGCTAGAACCTTGAGCAGCTCTTTGAAACGGCCGAGCGGCACATTGAAAGTGTCGTCGGTGAAGATCAGCGAGCGCACCTTGCCGAGGCTCTGGAGCTCGCTCAACTCCCGATCCACCGTCTCGACCGGCATGAGCGTCAGCGGACCCTGATTGACGGGATACTCGCAGAAGGCGCACTGGAACGCGCAGCTTCGCGCCGTGCGCATGTGCACCGTGTGATACAGATGATCGGTCTGCGGCAACTGGCTCCAACGGACGTAGGAGTCGCGCATCTCCAGCGGCTTCTCCGGCGTCCGCGGCGGCTCGATCACGTCTCCGCCGGAGAGGAGATAAGTGCACGGAATACTGGGATCGGCCAGCAATGCCTCGAACGATCCGCGCCGCAGGATTTCGAGCAGCGGTGTCTCTCCGCGAGGACTGACTACGTAGGCATCCGCCCCGTAGTTCCGCAACTGATCGAGAAAGTAGGGCCGCGGCAGATTCTTCTCGTAGCTCACCAGCATCAGTCCGCCTAGCACAATCACCGCATCGGGCCACTGCCGCCGCAACTGGCGGATGGCCAGCGGAACGCTTTCGCGCTCGGCGGCATCGAAAAGCAACGTGGTGGAGAGCAGAATGAAGCGAGGATCGTACCGCCGGCCCAGATCTTCCAGGCGTTCGCGATTTACCGCGTTGGCTATCCGCACCGAGAAGCCGTACCGCGGCAGCAGGCTCAAATAATACGTTCCGGCCAGAAGGGTGAGCGTGAACGGCTCGTAGCGCTCGTACTCGGCTGTGGTATCGTGGCGAACCCAACTGAGGAAACGGCTGAAGTCGTACAGTTTGCCGTCCATCACCAGGTCCACTTCGTCTTTCATGAAGAGGTCGTCCGACAGCGCTTCGAGGGTGGCGCGAGTGCGCGACAATGAGGGATATTCAAAGTCGCGGCCGCTGTCGTTGTGCCAACGGTCAATGTTGGAATAGAACGGGACGAAAAGTGCGTCAATCGCCTCCGGCATCGGCTCCTCCTGAACACGCGCTGAGCGCGCAGTGCTCTTCACTCTCGCGCCAGTGCTCTCTGAGTCTGGTGTGAACACCCCAGGCATCCTCCAGCAGGCAGAGATGCCCAAGAACCGGCAGATACACGCGCCGGCAGCCGGGAATCGAGCGGCGAATCAATTCCGCGCATCGTTTGAAAGGCGCCAGTTCATTCTCGCCCACCAGCAGCAGCGTCGCCGCCCCGACCTTTTGCAGATCTTCTCTGGATTGTGGATGGTTGCTGAGGCGGGAGTAAGATCCATCTTCGATCTCCCACCAGGGATGCCGCCCGACAGTCTTCCAGAGCCGGCTCCACAGCGCTGGATGGGCTTCGGCTCCCTTGAAAATATCGGGAGGCGATTGCATCCACAGGCGGCGCAACTCGGGCGTGAATCCGCAGCGGCGGTACAGTGCGGCGAGTTCTCCGTAGCGGGTTCCCACTTCCGGGTCCTGTGGTCCGCCGCCCAGCGCCGGCGCGCCCAGGATCAAGGACTGGAACGCCGCCGGAAATTCGATCACGATCTGAAGCGCCAGTATAGTGCCGAACGACAAGGCGACGATATGCCGCACGCGGCGCTCCAGCGCGATCTCACCGATGCGCCGCGCGAGCGCGGGAAGATCGAGGCGCGGATCGAGCGGCAAGGAAGCCCCGTGCCCGGGCAAGTCCACTCCGATGTGATGCCGCTCCGGCAGGAGATCCCACAGCTCAGACCAACTGCTGGAGTCCAGCGTATAGCCGTGGAGCCATAGAATCGGATCTCCCGGGCCCGGCGCTACTCTTGCCGCCAGGCCTTCACCGAGCTTGATGAGCGCGGCTCTGCTCACTGCGTTCCGCCTCCAGGAAATTCTTGCAAAACCGGTGGAATTCGATTACCAGGTCGTCCTCATCGTCAAACCGCGAGGGCGCGTCGTGCACCCGGTGCTCCCAGATCGCCAGGTCCTGCTCATACGCCAGTTTACTGTCGCGCAACAACGCGCGGATCGCCGATTCCGAAGGCGGACGTCCGTCGGATCGCGCCCGGACGGCCACCGAAACGCGAATGGTGCACCGGCCATCTCCATTGGGCGTGGCTCCGGAAATCACCAGGTGCTCGCTCTCGCCTTCACCCAGCCGGCTTACGCACACGTTGGGACTGAACACCCGCGCCAGAAATCCGATCTCGGTGCTGGCTTGGCCCTCGCCGCCCGGATGCCAGTTGCTTTCGAAAGCCGCCGCCTGGAAGTCGCCTTGGATCACCAGCTCGCCATGTCCCCCCGGTCCCAGACGGAGGTTGGGGGTCGATTTCAGCGCGTGCACAAACTCGAAGTGCCGCCGGTCGAATCCGTTCTCCACCACCAGTTCCGCCGGAGCGTGGGCCACCAACGTAAAGCCCTGCACGAAGAAGTGTGTCCGATTGAGTTCTTCCATCAGCGCCGTGAATCCGTTGTCGTGACGCTCATCGGGCAAAACGAATACCAGCCCGCCAACCGTCAACGTGCGATACCGGCGAACCATGTACTCGCAACCCGGTGTTTCGCCGATGCCGATACGATGACCGTGGAACGGGCAGACGATGGCATCGCCATCCAGCTTTCCGCCGTAGGCCAGGTGGGCTCCACGGTGTGGACAGACCGCATCCACGGCGTGAACGCGATCCTGGTCCCGAATCAGCACCAGGGGAAGGTGACCCAGTGCGGCCGGAGTCAACCTATCCCGCAACTCCCGTTCGAACGCGATCTGATGCCATCCGCGATATAAGTTGGCGCTCATTGCCATCCCCCGCCTGAATTCGCCCGATCTGGCGATTATATCGCAGGGCCCTGGTCCAATCACCTCTTAGAATTGTCCAATTGTCTCCGTAACATTCAGTACGTCCATGTGTTCCCAGGAGCACGCCGACGCGGCCATGAAGTCCGGCGAAGCTGCGCTACCCAAATTCCGGTTCTGGATCGCGAACTGGTCCAGCGAGATGCTAAACGGCAAAGTACTTCGCAGAAAGCGGGTCGGATTTGGGCCACATCCGCCCCATGCTGTGAGAATTGGAGGCGCGGGTCGGAATTGAATCGACGAATAAAGGTTGTGCAGACCTTGGCGTCACAACAACGCGGGAATGGGTTTTCAATCGCTTAGATATGGTGAGCTTCGATTCGGGTCAAATCTGGGTCACAATGGAGGCGTTGAAAACTGCTCCAATTTGTCCAGCCTTCCCCGCATCGAACGCAACCTGTGACAAAGCAGAAACAGGAGACGGCGTGATGGCGGCGAACAAGATTGCAGCGACGAATGCCACGCGACGGGGTCCGGCGCGCAAATCCGGCGCCAAACGAACCGGTCGTCGCGAGAGTTGGAAAAAGGTCTTCGAGCGCAATCTCATTCGCGTGGGCTATTCGCCGGCCGAGGCGAAGGAAATTGTTGTTGATTTCGCGGCATCGTAGCCGGTATTGCAGCCTCTTGGAGGTGTGCACGCGGCACCGGCTCTTTGCGCGTAACCCGAGACTGTGGCAAAGTAGAAATCAGGAGACGAGAGCATGGCGGGCAAGACCGCAAAGTCGAACGGTGCCGCCCGGCGTAGTCCGGCACGCAAGACCGTCAGCGCCAAGAAGCCCCGTCGCCCGGACCCGCGGTACTGGAAGAGGGCTTTGGAGCGAAATCTCATGCTCGAAGGCCTCTCGCGAGCCGAGGCGAGGGAACTCGTCGCGATATCGGCGAAATAGACGGTGTTGCGACTTTTGGACGTCCGCGAACAGGTCGAAGCCTGGATCGACCACCTAAATCAATACAACGACATTACGGAACGTGACCTTCGCCGCCTGCGGGAAGGGGTGTATGCCCGCGGGTTTGCCCGCAGTCTTCTCGGAGGAAACCGCGCGAGACTCGGAGGCCACGAGTTTTGGCTTGCCGATCTCCGCGAACTGAACGGCCACGAATTTCCTACCGTCATGGCCGTCGACAAGCGGATTCGATGCGCGCGAAAGGTGCGCGTATTCGTCGGTCATCGCTTCACGCCAGCAGTAACCAGGAATCTCCGTCACAATCTGCAAATCGTACTCCGTCCTTACGGCATCAGCCCCATCTACTCCGACTCGGACATGCCGAACGGCCCCGTATTCGAGACCATCCTGGAACGAATCCGCGCTGCCGATTTTTCCATATTCGACGATCGTGAGACCGAGGTCCGGCCGAACGTGCTCATCGAGCTCGGTGCGGCAATCGGCATGAGAAAACCGTATTTCTATTTCAACTACGGCAACAAGCGCACCGTCAAAATCAACAACCGGCATGAGCCGATCACCACGGCCAGCGATCTCGCCGGCATGCTGTACCTTCCGTACACCAGCTATCGCGGACTCTTCGTCGAATTCGCCCGCCGGCTCCCCGGATTCCTTGTGGACCGGTCGATAGCGCAATAGAGCGTCATTGCTCCAGGCATTCCACGAGATCTTTCATCGCCAACCCAGACTCGCCAACCATCGCGCGCCCTGCGCTCTTGATTAGCCGGTCGTAGCGTTCCTTGGCCCTTGCGACAGCTTGAGGTCTCGCTTCGGCCGGCGGCTCCGGCACGCAGGACAGGAGCGCTTTCGCCAGAGTGTCGAGGTGGCGCACAGCGCTTGCTGCGCCCGAGCAACGCGGAACACATCCTTTCTCACCTGTCCCAGGGTCGCGGCTATGCGCTCCTCCGCGCCAGTTAGACCCTCCTGGCGGTCAGAAAACTCCTGCTCCACGGCGTACCGAATGAAGGCGGTCGCGGATGCGAACCCCCGGGTCGCGTGTGACCGCAGAGCCCAGAACCGTCTTGAGACTCGGGTCAAATCTGGGTCAAATAGAAGCGCCGAAAATGGCAAACCCAAGCAAATCGGGACAAATCAACAGGTCCGCGTAAAAGGCAGAGTTAAAAGATGCTTACGTTGAAAAGCTTGGAGGCGCGGGTCGGAATTGAACCGACGAATAAAGGTTTTGCAGACCTTTGCCTTACCACTTGGCTACCGCGCCTTGGGTGGGGGCTCTAGTTGCAAAATAGCGCGTCCCCGCCCTCAAGTCAAACTGGCACGTCAGCCATCCTGCCGCAGAGCCACCAGCGGATCCACCCGCGTGGCCCTCCGTGCCGGTACATAACAGGCCAGCGCGGCGAAACCCGCCAGCGTGATCGCCGCACCCAGGAACGCCGCCGGGTCGAGCGGGCGCACTTCGAACAGCAGCCCCCGCATCCACCGGGTCAACCCCCAAGCCACCATCGATCCCGCCGCGATCCCCGCGGCCGTCAGGCGGACACCCTGCGCGAACACCAGCCACATGGCGACGCCCGGCGATGCCCCCAACGCCATCCGCAATCCGATCTCCTGCGTCCGGTGCGCCACCGACTGCGCCACCGTGCCGTAGATCCCCACGCCCGCCAGCAGCAGCGCCGCAATCGCAAAGCCCGTCAGCAACAGCATCACGAAGCGCCTCTCGGCCGTGGAGCGCTCCACCAGCGCCTCCATCGGGTACACATTGTACGCCGGCACTCCCGCATTCACCGACCGCACCTTGGCGCTCAGGAG
>OMOG01000742.1 GCA_900290305.1 Candidatus Sulfopaludibacter sp. SbA4 | reverse complement strand
GAACGTGTGCATTCATCGCTGGCCGCGCGGGCGGTCGGTGGTGAAGCCGCGCTCGCATTGCGTCCGCTGCCGCAAAACGCTGTCGTGGTACGAGAACATTCCAGTCCTCAGTTACCTCGTGCTGCGAGGCCGGTGCCGCCACTGCGGCCGGCACATTTCGATTCGCTACCCGGCGGTGGAGCTGATCACCGGCCTGCTCTTCTTCTTTTTTGTCTGGACTCTCGGCCCCACCCCCGCAGCGCTCAAGATGTGCGTCTTCACCGCCATGCTGGTGGCGCTGATTTTCTGCGACTTGGAAAAGCGCCTCCTGCCGGACCAATTCACGCTGGGCGGCACGCTGATCGGCTTGGCGTTTGCGGCGTTCGTCGCAGTGCCCGACACCACCTCGCAACTGCTCTTCTGGATCTTCGGGCTGAAATTCACCGGCCGTGTGGAATCGCTGGCGCAATCGGCGGCCGGGGCGGCGATACCGGCACTCGTCCTGTGGGCCGGCGGCTGGATCTACGGGAAAGTCCGCCACCGCGATGGTCTAGGCTTGGGCGACGTCAAGCTCATGATGATGGTAGGCAGTTTTCTCGGGCTGCAATACACCCTCTCGGCGATGCTTCTGGGATCGCTGGCCGGCAGCGTCATCAGCCTGTTGTACATCTGGGCCACCAAGAAGGATGCGGCAACCTATCAACTGCCTTTCGGCACCTTCCTGGGAGCCGCGGCCCTGGCGGTGGCCGTCGCCGGCCAGAAGATGCTGGGCTGGTACGGTGGAATGTAGGTGTACAGTAGAGGAAGGAAGACCATGCGGACGCCTGCGATCATCAGAACACCTCCTCTTACGGCGGAAGAGCTTGCCCGACGCATGGGGATGCCTCGCTCCCGGGTGAAGGAGATCTTCGACTTGGCCGACAGCATCGTCGCGAAATGGCCGCCAGAGTGGAAACGGAAGGACACCAAGAGGAGTGCCTCGAACAAGAAACGTGCCACCAAGACGACCGGCGTTAAGAAGAAAAAGTAAGGGACGGAGGGGCACGGCGCGCGACGGTGTTTTTCTCAATGTCCCCTATGACAGCGCCTTTGCGGACCTGTTCCTTGCGTACATCGCGGGCGTGGCGGCGTTCGACCTCGAACCGCGAGCGACGCTCGAAATCGTCGGCGGCGAACGCAGGCTCGACCGTACCTTTGAGTTGATTGAGCGATGCCGATATTCTGTGCACGATCTTTCCCGCGTTGAGGTCGATGCAAGGCGGCCAACCCCGCGCTTCAACATGCCGTTCGAGCTCGGCCTCGCCGTCGCATGGAGCGCGCTCACACTCGGGAGCACACCTGGTTCGTCTTCGAGGCGAAAGCGCACCGGATCGAAAAGTCGTTGAGCGACCTGGGCGGTACGGACGTCTATATTCATCGCGGCAGCGCGAACGGCTTGTTCGCCGAATTGACGAACGCGTTCGCCCGAACCCGGCGCCAGCCCAGCGTCCGCCAGATGAAGATCATCTTTGGCGCTTTACGGGCTGAATTGCCCAAATTGATGCGAGATGCGGGTACAAAGTCGCCGTTCAAGGCGCGGGTCTTTGACACCTTACGATTGTTGGCCCAAAGGCTGAGTGACCGGTCGGTGCCGTAGTCTACTCCATCCCCACCTTACCGATCCAAATCGTATTCCGCCCCGGAGCGCCTCCCGTAGCCGCAGTCACATCGGCAATCGCCAGTGACTTCAGATGCGCCGGGTCCAACTCACCCGGACCTTCAAAATCGGCCAGCCGGCGAGCAACCAGCAGAGTAAGCGCATCGCACCTCTGCCAAGACGATACGCCGGGAGACACAGCGAAATTCACTCACCCGCGTGCAGGATTTTGCCGTTGGCTTCCAGCACCTCGCGCACTTTCTCCGTGAGCGCGGCCGGAGTGAACGGCTTCTGCAGAAAGGCCACCTCCTGGTGAAGGATCCCGCTGTTCAATACGGCGTTGTCCGTGTAACCGGACATATAAAGCACCTTCATGGCGGGACGCCGGGTCAGTAGCTGTTCCGCCAGTTCGCGGCCGCTCAACTTCGGCATCACTACGTCGCTGATCAGCAAATGAATCGTTCCCCGGTGACGGTCGGAAACGCGCCGCGCCTCCACGGGATCGGCGGATGCCAGCACCCGGTAGCCCTCCCGCTCGAGAGCTTCGCGCACCAGCGTGCGCACCATCTCGAGCGGGAGGGTGCGCACGCTGGTGCGCGAAGCTC
>OMOG01000745.1:8881-35478 GCA_900290305.1 Candidatus Sulfopaludibacter sp. SbA4 | reverse complement strand
GAGCACGAGCGTCCGCGGGTTGCCGCCGGCGAGCATATGCAAGCCTTTGATACGGCTGGTTTGGTTCCGGACCAGTTGAGCCACGCGCACATCACCGGACTGTTCGGCGAGTTTCAAGATCGTGGAAATCGCCTCCTCTTCGTCGAGTCTCTTCAACTCGTGGACGCAAAAGAAGTCGTAGAAGGCGCGGCTGTATTCGTAAAGTGCTTCCAGCACCCGGGTGGAGGCTCCCATGAAATGGAGCCCGCGTTCCTGCGAAATCACGCGCCGGAACTCCCACTCCTCCTCTTTCTTCAAACGATCGAGGACGAGATCGAAGTTGTCGACGAGCAGGAGAATCCGGCGCTCCTGCCGCGCGGATTCTTCGAGCAGGAGATTCAAGGCCATGCTGGAACGGTCCGCGCCGGATGGCGGAAACTTTTTGATGCGGGCGTCCAAAGCCTGTGAGGCCTCAGGGAAGCCCTCTCGGTCCATCGCATCGCTCAAGGCGTACACGCAATTTTGCCAGAAGTCGGCTAAACCGGCTACGTTGTATTGTTCTTCTGGGAAGACAATCGGTATCCAGGCGGCTTTCAACCGTGGGTCGTCTTCCACGGCGAAGGCCAGCCGCAGCAGGAGAGTGGTTTTGCCGAGACCCCTCTGGCCGATAATGAGGTGATGCCCTGGTGTGCTGCCTGGCTCTTCGCGGCGCAGATCTTCGAGCAGCCGGTCGAGCAAACGTTGGCGCGCAACAAACCCGCGGATCAGGTCCTCTTTCTTGAGCAGCGCAGGGTTGTGGAGCGCGAAGG
Source organism: Candidatus Sulfopaludibacter sp. SbA4 (assembly GCA_900290305.1). GTDB lineage: Bacteria > Acidobacteriota > Terriglobia > Bryobacterales > Bryobacteraceae > OMOG01. The sequence goes on along the minus strand of OMOG01000745.1, from coordinate 34,690 downwards.
CAAGGGGTGGATTTTTCGGCGGAGTCATTTGTCTTATTCTTGGGGCGCGACCGTTCTGAGCCAGTACTCGCGCAGGAGCGGAGACCGGAAGAGCAGACGATCACCTTCGTGTACTATATAGCCGTCGTTCTGAAGAACAGCCAGGAGGTAACGCGTCTCTTCCGCGCGTATTCTAGCGTCTCCGATCGTTCTAGCCAGCGCAAGGTTAAGGGTGAAACGCATGGCGCCTTCCGGAGCACGGCAGCACTGGTCCAGAAGAATTACCGCGTTGTCCGCGTGGGTTTGCCCGAGTTCGTCGGGCAGGCGCTGGCGCCAGTAATCGAAGGCATTGCGGTGATAGGGGCTCAATAAGTCTTCGATGGCGCGGTCAACATCGGCTTCGGTAACAGCGCCCTCGATGCTCCGGAGTTCGTGGAAAACCAACTGCACGTAGTAAGGAGCAGTCCACCCAATACGGGATACAATGTGCCGCCGGACGATCCCCTTGAGATCAACACGGTGCTCGGTAGCGAGGGCCTGAAGCAGTGCGTCCGTAGTCGGCTCGTCGAAAGCGCCCAGAGTCACGATGTGCAGATCGTTGATGGCATCGGCGATGTTCAACCGGGCAGCCACGGTATCGAGTCCGATGGAGCCGGCCAACATCCAGCGGACGCCGGTGTATTGGAGGCGCAGACGGCGCATCCAGTAGAGGAATTCGCGAACTCGGGCGCGGCCGGCCGAAGCGTCTTGATTCAGGAGCTTGAGGACGAATACCGGAAGTTCGTCTACCTGGATCAGCCAAGCGCCTTCCAGTCTGGAGAGAGTGTCGGCCAGTTCTTCGCTCAAGCGGGTCCGGGCGGCGCCATCCGCATCGAACTCCAGGCTGAAACCAGCGCCGCCAATCTTCCGGACCCGCTTCACGGTCTTCCCTAACCAGCTATCCTTGAGGTCATTCCAGAGGTTATCGTCGACATCGGCATCGCAGATCGCCTCGTAGAGCCGTTGCATGAAGTGCATCTCGCTGGAGCAATCGCTAACATCGACGAAAATTATGTTGAAGCCGTAAGCCCCCGCGTTAGCGGCCATTTTGTGCATGAGAGCGGTCTTTCCGACTCGCCGGGGAGCGAGCAGTAGGAGGTTGTCGGTTTCGAGGTCGCGCCAAAAATTGTTCATCTCCTTGATTCGATCGAAGAAATCGGGGCCTTCAGCGAGGGCTGCCGTGACGTTCCGCATGTAGCGCTCCTACAACAGATAATTTGTACAATACGACGCCGCCACTGCCCCCGCGCGCAGGCCTTCGATCCGCCCGGCCTTCACCGAGATCACGCCATCCAGATTTTGCAGCACGCCATCAATCAACAAAAACCGCTCGCCCAATACCTGGAACTTGTAGCGGTCGAAGGTGGCCGGCGTGACGATCGCGTTCATGATGCCGGTCTCGTCCTCCATGCTCAGGAAGACGAATCCGTTGGCCGTGCCGGGACGCTGCCGCACGATTACCGACCCCGCGATACGCACCAGGCGGCCGTCCGGAACCCGTTCCAGGTCGATGGCGCGAGTCACTTTGAGCGCGTTCATTTCGGCTCGGCGATAGGCCATGGGGTGCTTGCCGATGGTCAGGCCGGTGCCGCGGTAATCGGCCGATAGCCGCTCGTCCGTGGTCATGGGAGAGAGCGGCGACGGCTGGCCCGTTTCTTCCAGCGGCTCGAGCAGCGGGCCCACCGGCAGGATCGCGCGCTGCGCCTGCCAGAGGGCATCGCGGCGATGGGCCTCCAGGGAATTGAGCGCGCCGATTTCCGCCAGCCGGTTGATTTCGTCCTTGCGCAGTTCCGGCACGCGCAAGGCCAGGTCGTCCACGCTGCTGAACGGCCGCGCCCGCACGATCGCGCGCCCCGCTTCCTCCCGCAGCCCCCTGGCATACTGCAGCCCGAGCCTAAGGCGCAACGTGGAAGGATCCTCCGCGCTCTCTGCCCCCTCCGTTCTCTCGTGTTCTTCTCCGCGCTTTTCTCCGCGCCCTCTGCGGCTCCGCGTCGAGTAATCCCCCTCCACCGTGCACTCCCACTCCGAGCGCGCCACATCCACCGGCAGCACGCGCAGGCCGTGCCGCTGCGCGTCCTTGATCAGAATGGCCGGCGCATAAAAACCCATCGGCTGGTTGTTCAGCAGGGCGCAGGTGAACGCCGCCAGGTAATGGCACTTCAGATACGCGCTGGCATACGCCAGCAGCGCGAAGCTCGCGGCGTGCGACTCGGGAAATCCGTACAGCGCGAACGCGGTGATGGAGCGCACGATATCCTCCTGCGCCTTGCCCCGAATGCCGTTGCGATCCATGCCCTCGCGCAGCTTCACTTCGATCTCGGCCATGCGTTTTTCCGAGCGCTTGAAGCCCATGGCGCGGCGCAGCTCCTCGGCCTGCCCGCCCGTGAATCCCGCCGCGATCATCGCCATGCGCAGCAACTGCTCCTGGAACAGCGGCACTCCCAGCGTCCGCCGGAGCACCGGCTCGAGCGAGGGGTGCAGGCAGTCCGGCGCTTCCCGCCCCTGCCGCCGGTTCAAATAAGGATGCACCATCTTGCCCACGATCGGCCCCGGCCGGATGATCGCTACCTGCACCACGATGTCGTAGAACCGCTGCGGCCGCATGCGCGGCAGCGACGACATCTGCGCGCGGCTCTCCACCTGGAACATGCCAATGGTGTCGGCCTTCTGCAGCGCCTGGAATACCGCGGGGTCGTCGGGCGGCAGGTGCGCCAGGTCCACCTCTTCTCCGTATGTCTGGGGAATCAGCTTGAGGGTGTCCTCGATCACCGCCATCATCCCCAGCCCCAGCAGGTCCACCTTGATGATCCCCATATCGGCGCAGTCTTCCTTGTCCCACTGCACCACCACGCGGCCGGGCATGGTGGCCGGTTCGAGCGGCACCACCGAATCGAGCGCCCCCTGGCAGATCACCATGCCGCCCGAGTGCTGTCCGAGGTGGCGCGGCAGATCCTGCGCCATGCGGTACAGCTCGAAAAATTTGCGCACGCGCGGATGGCTCAGGTCGAAGCCAGCCTCGCGGAACTGGCGTTCGTTGGTGTCCTTGGGGTCCTTCCATTCCCACGTCCGCACCAGGCTCGAAAGCCGCTCGAGCGTGGTGATCTCGAAGCCCAGCGCCTTGCCCACCTCGCGCGCCGCGGAACGGCCGCGGTAGGTGATGACGTTGGCGGTCATGGCCGCGCCCAGCTTACCGAAGCGCTGGTAGACGTACTGGATGGCGCGCTCGCGTTTGTCGCCGCTGGGCAGGTCGATATCGATGTCGGGCCACTCGCCGCGCTCCTCGGAAAGGAAGCGTTCGAAGAGCAGGTCCATGCCCACGGGGTCGACGGCGGTGATGCGCAGCGCGTAGCACACCGCGCTGTTGGCGGCCGAGCCGCGGCCCTGCGACAGGATGTCGTTCTCGCGGCAGAAGCGCACGATGTCCCACACGATCAGAAAATACCCGGGCAGGTTCAGCTTCTCGATGAGCGCCAGCTCGCGCTCGATCTGCCGGCGCGCGCGTTCGTGATACGGCTGGTAGCGGAAACGCGCTCCCTCGTCCACGAGCTGACGCAGGAAGGACATCTGCGTGTGGCCCTCGGGGACGGGATAGCGCGGGAACTCGTAGCCCAGGTCGGCCAGCGTGAACTGGAGCCGCGAGGAGATCTCTCGCGTGTTGGCGATGGCTTCGGGAAGATCGGCGAACAGGCGCGCCATCTCGGCGGGAGTTTTGACGTGGCGCTCCGAGTTGCGCTCCAGCAGCCGGCCGGCATCGGCGAGCGTCACGTGATTGCGGACGCAGGTAAAGACATCCAGCAGCTCACGCTGCGCGGGCGTGGCGTAGGCGGCGCCGTTGGTGGCCACCAGCGGGATGCCGAGCCGCCGCGCGCGGTCCACGATGGCCTGGTTCCGCGCCTCCTCTTCGCGATGGTAGTGGCGCTGCAGCTCGGCGTAGACGTTGCCGCGGCCGAACATGTCGAGCAGCCGCTCATCGGGATGGCGCGTGATGCAGACGAGGCCGCGCGCGAATTCCGCGATCTCTTCCAGCGTGACCGCGCCTTCCCCTTTTTTGGCGCGCAGCTTCATGCGGGTGACCAGGCGGCAGAGGTTCTGATAGCCCTCTCGCGTTTCCACCAGCAGGGGATAACAGACGCCGTTGGTGCAGGTGATCTCCGATCCGATGTGCGCGCGGATGCCGGCCTTCCTGGCAGCCATGTGGAAACGCGGCGCGCCGTAGACGCCGTTGCGGTCCATGATGGCCATGGCAGGCATGCCGAATTCCGCGCAGGCGCCGGCCAGTTCCTCGGGCACACAGGCGCCTTCGAGGAAGCTGAATGCGGAGCGGGCGTGCAGCTCGATAAACATGATATTCGCCATTTATTCGCCTGTACTTAATTTATACAGCATGGGGTTGGGGGTGTCAACGGCTTCCAGATGGGGGCCTCGCGGTCCCCCGCTTTGCTATTCTCGCTGTAGTGAAGCCCCACGGAAACTTGTCGAAGAGCGAGCGGGTGAACCGGCTGCTGCGTTTTGCCTTGGATCAGGAAAAGCGAGCGCCCCTGGAGCGGGAAATTGCCGGCTTCTTTGCCGCCAACCACGAGGATCGTGCGGAGCGCCGCGCTTTTGAGTCCGCGGCCCGAGAGTCCTGGACGCGCGGGTCATGCCGGTGAAGAGAGTTGGCGCTCCCGCCCCGCAGGCCCTGGTCATCTCGTCCGACGCGCTGAACCGCCACTCCCTGGATGTTTGCGTGGTGCCGATCTCCACCGCAGAGCACAAAGCCTTCCGTCTGCGCCCGAATCTTCTAGTAGGCGAAGGCGGCCTGGATCGCGATTCGTGGGTCAAGTGCGACCAGGTGACGACGATCGAAAAGTCCAAGGCTGTCTATCCACCGCTGGGCGCGCTGAGCCACGCCGCTCTTGAGAAGATTGAACAGGCCATCAAACTGGCGCTAGATCTGCCGTAAGTTAGTCTCCGTCGTTGAAGTCGGCGGCATCCGCTTCCCGAAGTAAGACATCCCAATGGTCCGGTGGGTTGCCTGTTTGAAGACGCCTGATAAAAACTGCGTAAGGATCGCTCTGTGACCCTTCCTTCCGAAGCGTGGTTTCGTCATTCACCCAGGCGTACACAATGGCCTTGTGAGTGCTGCTGAACCGGAAGAAGAGTCGAAATCGACCGAGAAACTTCGCGCGCCGCCAATGGCGATACGCCGGTCCCAGCGTATTGCCAAGCTGGAATTCCGCCGCGTTCGGATCCCGTGGAATTTCAACCAGAATCAGGTCCAGGGTGCGTTTGAGCAGTTTGGCGCTGGGGTGATCGCGATAGCTTTGGGGCCGTCGCTTTTCGAGCGCCTCCGCGGTCCCGATCAGGACTTCCAATCTTTGGCTGAAGGCCGGGTGGGCATACAGCTTCCACCCGTTCCGCACTGTTAAGGGCGCCGGGCGCATGGTGAGAACTAGAACGAAATGTCATCCGGAAGACGTTCGTCGTCCGTCACCTTCACCCGCCTGGTCAACCGGGTGGCGCGAGCGATGGATCGCTTCGAAAGTGCGGCCATGCGTTTGGGGTGCGCTTTCATGTCCTTTTCGAGGAATGCGAGAAATGCGGTGACTACGGGATCCTCTTCCTGGACTTCCGGGGCGCCTTCCTCCATCACGGAAATCAGGGCGTGACCGGGAGCGATCACTTGAGCACGCACCTTGGCCTTTTGACGGAACTCCGGATGAAGCCTGAAAAGAGCTTTGTCCAGGCGGATGGCCTCCGATTTTCCCGTTGTCGTGATGGAGCCGGAGAATGTCGGCATGGGCTTGCTCTCTGATACGTATTATGATACGTATCGACAGCGTCGTCAAGCAGTGACCGAAGCGCCCAGGACTTGTCAGCGCAGATCGAACAGATCGTGTGCGTCTCCGCCATGGACACCGATTTGGCGTTCGAGTTCCGCCGCGAATTCTTCAGCCTGGTTTTCCAAAACTATCTCAGGGTTACCACTCATCTTGCCCAGAATATGTTGAGTCTTTGTAAAGGCGCCCGACAAGCGCGGGTCCTGAGGCGCCCCGATGAGCAAATGAATGCGAAATTGCTCTGGGCTTTCGACGAGGCTGGCCGAACGCCCCACCCATCGGTTGGCCTTTTCCAGCATGGAGTTCGGCTCTACCAGGTCGAATGACACGGGCTCAAACACATGCCAGTCCTCATTCTTCCACGCGGCACGGAACTCATATTCATAGTCCGGAGCGACAATTTTCTTCGGCGTAAGGTGCGCCATGACGTTGCGGCGTTCCAGGGGCCGCCGGAAGACACGCCAGACTTCATCATTGCTGCGGCTCGGCACCTCCTGCTCCCCGGAATACCGCTCGACATACCGCTCGTACAACTCGGCTAAGGTTGCATCCAGGTCCGCGGTCACACCCAATCCCGCTGGAGAAAACTGAATCGCACTGTCGTCAGGCGGCAACACCTCCTTGAGCAACGCGTGGATCGTGGCGCCGCGCTCGGCAAACGGGAGAGTCCGTTGACGGAGCTTTTCTCCGAGGTTTGTGACCTCCTCCTCGATGTACCGGACCAGTTGCTTGAATCGATCGCCGTCAATCCGATCGAACAGGCGGGTGATCCGGCCATATTGGATCGTGCATTTTGCCTTCAGGTAGGGCGGGTCACCTGCATATACGGCCACGCCGACATTGACGAACTCCGCCGTCACGCCATCGTGAATATACCGAAGCACACTGAAGCTATATGGGATCATGCCAATATCTCCAAAACTTGCCTTTCAAATTCGGCCGCGTGGTCTCGCACAGCCATTAAGTGTGCGGAAACACGGCCCAGATCTTCATGCCGCCACTCGGTTGGCATCTGTTGGATCATTTGGTCCAGTTCAACGTCTCCGAGACCTGCGAGTCTCGCGGTGAACATGGTGAGGTCGATGGGCTGCTTCCGGAGTTGATAGAAGAAAACATGCTCGCGGAGGGATGTTCGCTGCCGGACCTCCCAGGGCGCTACGCGGGTATGGACCAGGTAGAGGAATGCAAAAGCGGATTCATGGTCTATGACAAAGATATCATCGCCGCGGACGAGGACGTTGGAATTCGCGCGCCGCCGATCGTCATTGTCGATCAGGGCGTCAAATGCAAATATGTGGGTCGCGGTAAGGAACATCGTCTCCGGCAGAGGCCGGCCCGGCGGCCAGATTGCCCCGTCTGTCAGGAACTCAGTACCGAAATTGAAGCCTGTACTGGCACGAATAATTGGCGCCAGGTCAGAACGTTGTGCCACCAGCCATTTGACCAAGTCTGGATGCAACTGGACGACGGCCGGCTTCGGACACTGCAGGCCAAAATGCCCTGCCAGGCAGGAAGCGATCAACTCGCTGGCGGGTCCCCGCGCCCGCGTTTCCATCGCTCCGGACAGTTTCACGACGTAATCGCCCGCCATGTTGCCTTGGGCATCAATGCAGCCAAATACGACCGGTTTGTTTCGGCCGGAGGACATGGTTTTATGCATCTGAACGGCCGTCAAATGTAAGAGCATCAGCGGCGCCAGGCTGGAGCGGCCCGCGTCTCCTGGCCGTCACCCGCATGATCTAGAGGATACACCAACTCCATGTTCGGCTGGACAACCCACTAAGAGACAACTGACTTTAGCATATCTGAAATTGCCCTCAGTCGTAACTCCCCTCCAAAAACCACCCGCGCGGGTCGCAGTACAGCCGATACAGCGCCCCGTCCGACAGTGCGATGTCCCATTCGTCGCGCGACCACGGGTCGGTAGTCCACCAGTCGCCGGACGTTCGCCACGGTCCGGCGAGTTCTAACACCTTGCCGCGGATGCCTTGGGCGTCGATGAAGCTGGGCTGCCCGGATGCGATGGCCACTCGCGCGGCGCGCGGCGGACGGAAGATGCGGAGGGACAGGCGGACCTGGAAAGAGGGCCTTCTAGACACAGGCAAGAATGCCTGTGCCACTGATGCCATCCGGAACGCGCCCGGCCGGTGGGTGTCGAGCAGCTCCGGAGTGCCCGCTCGCCCTTCCCCCACGATCGACCGGATGCGCGCCAGCGTCAGCTCCAGCTTCACCGGCTCGGGCTTCGCCAGCACGAACAGGCCGCCCTGCGCTGCCTGCGGCTTTACCGGGTTCACTCCCATCCAGACGTGCACCACGGGGGCTGGCGGAGGATTCGCCGACAGGTCGAGCTGCCAGAGCTTCAGAAATGCCTTGGTATCGGTCGAAGGCACGGGCAGGCGCAGCGTCCGCTCGTGGGCCGCGCGGTTTTCGAGCTTCAATCGCAGGCGCAGTTCGTCGGTGGCCAGGCCGCGCGTGGCCAAGCGCGTGGCCAGGCCGTTCAGCAGCCGTGAGAGCACGAACGCCAGCGGCTCCAGCAGCTCCACCGGATACTCCATCTCGAGCTCGTCTTCGAAACGCAGCGGCGGGTCGAGCGGCACCAGCTTGCGCTCCGCCTCGCCGCGCGCCAGCTCGCGCAGACGCAATCCCTCGGGACCGAGCCGCTCGGCGATCCCCAGCGGGGGCAAGCCCGCCAGCTCCTGGAACCGGCGGATGCCCCATCGCTCCAGCGTCTCCTGCAATTCGGGCGATGGGGCCAGCACCGCGAGCGGCAGCGTGCCGAGGAACTTGCCTTCGTCGCCCTGCGGGATCACGCTGACGCCCGCGAAACCGCGCGCCGCGCAGATGGCCGCATCGGGATTTGCCGCGAGCGCAATGTTGGCCTTCACCCGGATTTCGGCGGCCCGACGCGCCAGCGCCGCCGCCACATCCTGTGGAAGCCCGAACAACCGGTCGAGCCCCGAGGCGTCGAGCGTCACGGTTTCTTCCTGGCACCCTGCCAAGGGCTCCGCGGTCCGCTCCACGGTGGGCGAGAACTCGAAGGCCAGCGCGGTCAGATTGCCTTGGCCGTGAAGACAGGCGAACATACCTTGCTCCGATGAGTCGACGCCACCCGCACCTCGATGGCGCGCAGCAGCCGCTTTTCCCCGCTCCACGCGATGCGCTCGCGCCTGCACTCCAGCATCAAGGAAGCGCAGGTCTTGGCGTTGGATTGCCGCGCCACCGCCACCAGCACGGTGGGCGTGTTCTCCACCGCGCGCCGCAGGCGAAACCAGGAAGTCAGCGAAATGCGGCGCGCGGTTTCGGGGCGCGTGTCGCCGAGATCCATGGCCACCATTCCGAAACCGCCGCCCTGGATCAGCAGGTCGGCCGCTTTGAGCGCGTGCTCGGCGTTGTGCGCGGCGCGTACCCAAAGCAGCCGCTCCAAACGCACTCCGGCCGCGGCCGCCGACGTGGGGTCGAAGGCATCTTCCGCATCCACCAGCGCGCAGACCTCATCGCGACCCGTGGCCTCCGCCAGGATGGACACCAGCAGGCTGGTGCGTCCCGAAGAAGCCGGGCCGAAGATCTCCGTCAGGCATCCGCGCGGCAGCCCCCCGGTGGCCGCATCCACCTCCGAAATGCCCGACCGCACCCGCTCCGGCGCCGGCCGGGACTGCCAGTCCAGGTGGCCGCCCAGCACCGATTCGAACTGTTGCTTGAGAACAGCAGTGGCCATGTTTTCGCCTTTTATTCGCCTATCTGATTTTTACAGAAAAGGGGCGGGGTGTCAAGACCAGGCGTCGAAATGCCGACCGCGCAATGCCGGCGATGATCTTCTCCCGCGTGGCCAGGTCGCGAGTGCTTCCCTTTACATAGACCGCAATCGCCAACTGGCCGCCTTTGGGAAGAGTAATCACGCCCACATCGTTGGTTCCGCCGTTCAAATTCAGGAACGTCGCGGTGGTGCCGGTCTTATGCGCAACCACCGTGCCTGCGGGAAGCAATCCTTTGATGCGCGCGCTTCCCGTGGTGGCCGCCTCCAGGATCTCCACCAGCCGGCCCGTCAAGCTCGCGGACAGCAGTTCACCCCGGAAGGCCCTCTGCAAGAGATGGACCGTGCCATCCGGTGTGGCCGTATCGCGGGGATCGGCCATAAACCGGCGCATCGCCCGGCGCCTATCTTGAGGTGCGATCTTCGCGGTCAGCTCTTCGAACATTCCCGGAGTCCACTGCGAAACCGGCGGAATCGGGTTGACCCCGGCGGAATCGAGAGCGCATTCGCGTTCGCTGCGATCCACCCGCATCCCCTCGACTTGCCACTGGAGGAACCGCGCGGCCATGCCCGCCGCGCCGCCACTCATCCGGAACAGCGTCTCGACCGCGCTGTTATCGCTCTTCGCGACCATCCATTCCAGCAGTTCATTCAGGCGGAAGCGCTTCTGCCCGGGCCATCGCTCCGCCACAATGCTCACGCCCGGAACGACGTCCTGCAATGGGATCTCAATCTGGTCGTCGAGCGACAGCTTGCCTTCGCCGGCCATCGCCAGAATGGCGATCGCGATCGGCAATTTGCAGACGCTGGCCAGGGGAAAGCGTTCGCCGCCGTGCAGGCTGGCGTGCCGCCCCGAATTCAGATGCAAGGCCGCCGCGCCTACTACGCCATCGGTTCCGGAGGCGATCCGCTGCCATTGCCGCGTGAGCGGATTCTCCGCGGCACGGCAGAGACCGGCGCCCGCCATCGCCAGATACTGCCTTCGAGTGAGACCCATGGAAATGCCATTCTACAGCAACGTTGACAATCGCCCGGCGACGTTGGTACAAGGATTCATGCAGTCCCGAAAACGCGGCACAACGGAGGCGGCGGCGCGTTTCCTGCCCCGGGGGTTGAGGCCGCCGCCTCCTGTGCCGCTGAAGTCTTCGCGGCGTGGGTTCCTCGCCGCCGGTCTCGGCGCTGTTACTGCCGCGCGCTTCGCGATGGCGGATGCTTCGGACGATTTGACGGCCCTCACCCTGAAGCAGGCCTCCGATCGCATTCGAGCCAAAAAAGTCTCGCCCGTCGAGCTGACCGAAGCCTGCCTCGACCGCATCAAGACTTACAACCCGAAGATCGACGCCTGGATCACGGTGATGCGCGAAAAGGCGCTGGCCCAGGCGAAGGACCTCGAAAAGGAGCAGGCGGCCGGACATTTCCGCAGCCCCCTGCACGGCATCCCTGTCGGCATCAAGGACTCCATCGACATCGCCGGCGTGCGCACCACGGCAGGCAGCGCCGTCTACGAGTACAACTTCCCGGCCGAAGACGCCGAGGTGGTGCGCAGGCTCAAAGCCGCCGGCGCCGTACTGATCGGCAAGTGCAACATGCACGAATTCGATGCCGGCGCCACCTCCGCGGTCAGCTACTGGGGCCCGGTGCGGAATCCGTGGAACCTGGAGCGGATCGCGGGCGGAGCGTCCGGCGGATCGGCGGCGGCGGTCGCCATGGCGAATTGCTTCGCCGCTCTGGGAACGGATACCGGCGGAGGCATCCGCACTCCGGCGTCGCACTGCGGCGTGGTGGGTTTCAAGCCCACGTTCGGCCGCGTCAGCATGCGCGGCATCATTCCGCTGGCCTGGTCGCTGGATCATTGCGGCCCCATCGCGCGAACGGTGGAAGACGCCGCCATGGTGCTGCAGCAGATCGCCGGATACGATCCCGTGGATATCGACTGCGCCGACAAACCCGTGCCCGACTTTTCGGCCGGCATTGGAGCCGCCGTCGCGCAATTCCGCATCGGCGTCCCGGTGCAGTTCTACGACCATCTGGACGACGACGTGGCGCGCGCCGTGGAAGAGGCCATTGCGCTGCTGAACAAGCTCACCAAGGGCTCGCACGAGGTGAGCCTGCCTTCGCTTCTGCACGCCGCGGTGGGCGCGGAGACCGCCGCGTTTCACGAGAGCCTGCGCGGTGTCAACGGCGGCGGCTACGAGCCGAGCACTTCGCGAGCGTTTCCTGCGGCGCAAGACGGCACCAGGGCGGCGGACTACATACGCGGCTGGCGCGCCCTGGAACTGGTTCGCCGCACGGTGGATGAAGACGTATTCCAAAAGCAGGCCGTCGACGTGCTGGTGGCGCCGGCGGCCCGGCACGCTCCTCCCACGATCGAAGAGGAACTAGCCCCGGCTCCCACGGGAGGCGGCCGAGGCGGCGGCGGGACGAATGCCGATAGTGGCGCAGGCGGCGCTCCCGGCGGCGGCAGAGGTGGACGCGGCGGCGGCGCTGCCGCTGGTGCGCGCGCGCAAACCGACCCCGAAGACAACACCCGCCCATTCAATGGCTACGGCCTGCCGACCATCACGGTGCCCTGCGGCTTCAACAAGGACGGTCTGCCCATCGGCCTGCAGATCGCCGGACCGCGCTTCGCGGAAAGCAAGGTTCTCGCGCTGGCGCACGCTTACCAGGAAGCCACCGACTGGCACCAGCGCCGTCCGCCGCTCCAGCCCGACAGCAAGGTGCCGGTGCTGTCCAAGGCGGCGTCCGAGCAGACCGGGGGGTAGTGTAATGCAAAGCAGGACCGCTTGCTGACGCGCGCGGCTCCGATCGAGCCGGTTGGCAGGCGAAATCCGGAACGGACCCGCAAACCGGGGCGCCTGCCCCACCTCGCAGAAATCTATACTGGAGGCTTGGACATCGAAGCCCGGCGGCGGAAATACCGCATCGATCTCGAAACCCCGCGCTTCCTTCTCCGTCCGCTGGCCGCCGGGGACGAGGATTGGCTCACCGATCTTTTCACCGATCCGGAAGTCAACCGATTCCTGTGGGACCAGCCGGAGACACCCGAGGAGGCCCGGCGCACCGCCGAGGCCATCGTTCAACTGGACCTCATGCGCGGCCATTTCGGCCACTGGGCGATTCTGGACAAGACTTCCGGCGAGGTCCACGGCTGGACCGAACTCAGCAAGCTTCGTCCGTGGTGGGGCCCTTCGGACGAGATCGCTCTCAGCTACGTCCTCGGCCGGGCGTCGTGGGGACGCGGCATTGCCACCGAGGCCGCGGGCCGGCTGTTACGCCATGCGTTCGAAGGGGCGCGGCTGGATCGCGTGATGGCCGTGATCATGGCCGGAAACACGGCTTCCAAGCACGTGCTCGAGAAACTCGGAATGCGCTTCGTCAAGAACGCAAAGTCAGCGGGCGGGCAACAGTTGCAGTACTTCCGGATCGACGCACCGCCCGTTGCGCAACCTACTGCACCGGAATAGTCACCCCCGCCGGGCTGCTCCTCCCGCTTTGCGTCAAAATCAGCGGGGCTTGCGCGGATGCCGCGATCCCGGAGGGCACCGTGACATTCACCTGGTAGAGCCCCGTCAGGCCGGCCGTGGCGCCGGCGAAAAAGACCGGTGCGTTTACGCCCCCGATGGTCACGGTCACGGGATCGATCGCGGTCGAAAGGGGCTGCAACGGTATGGGTGTTCCGGCTACCGCGCGCGGCGACACGGCCCCCAAACCCGTACAGTAAATCACCAATGCGTCGCCGGCCTTCGCCGAGGCGCCAGGGCCCGCCAACGCGCTCGATCCGTCGGCATGCACGATCACCGCAATGGCCGTGCCCGATCCATTTTGCGACAGCGTAAACACTCCCGGCTCGGAGGCCACGAGGTTCACCGGTTCGGGCGCGGAGAGCGCGTTGCCATGCGTCACCACCAGCGGCAGGGTGGTACCCACGGGAAGATCGAAAGGCAGGATCGCGTTGATCTGCGTGGGCGTCACCACGTACAGCGGCAGCAACTCGCCGCCGATGGACACCGAGGTTCCGCCGAGCTGGGTGGGCCATGGAAAGGACGACGCCGTGTACACCTGTCCGGCATCCGCGAGATTGGAGCCGAAGATCGCCACCAGGGTGCCAGGCGCCACGGGTGTCTGCAGACTGTAACTGGCGGTATTGAGCACGCCGCCCGACGCCACCTTGGGCGGATCGGGTCCGGGGGTCCCGACGGTCAGCCTCACGGTGACCAGCGACACGGGGTTCGAAGCGCTGGAAGACGTCACCTGGACCAGGCCGTAGTAGTCGCCGTTGGCGAGTCCGGCGGGTTTCACCGAGACCGTCACGGTGGCGCCCGGCTGGCCGGCCGCGCTCGATCCCGTGGCAGGCGAAACCGAAAGCCATGCGCCGCCCGAAATGGTGCTCACCGCGGTGGCCCAGCCCAGCGTGCCGCTGCCGCTATTCGTCACCGTGACCGTCTGGCTCGCGGGCCCCGTTGCGGTGAACGCCAGCGAGGTTGGCGACACTGCCAGTGCCGAGTTTCCCGGCTGCACGATGCGTATGCGTTCGTCGGAGCCGTCGGTGATGTACAGGTTTCCCGCGCCGTCGGTGGACAGGTACCCCGCAATGGGAATCGACGCCGATGTTGCGGGGCCGCCATCCCCGGAAAAGCTGAACTGTCCGTTTCCGGCGTAGGTGCCGATGACGCCCGCCGGAGTGACTTTGCGAACCGCGGCCAAGCCGCCGATATAGAGGTTGTTGGCTTGGTCCACTGCAACCGACCACGCGCTGACTCCCGCCGATGTGGCCTGCCCACCGTCGCCTGAGGGCGTCGATTTGCCATTGCCTGCAACCGTGGTGATGATGCCACTCGCGGGGTCCACGCGGCGCACGCGGTTGTTGTCCTGGTCGGCGATGTACAGGCTGCCGTCGGGTCCCACGGCAATCTTCAGGTTCGCGCCCAAAAGCGCCGACGTAGCGGCTCCGCCATCCCCTGCGAATCCGAAGCCCCCACCTGCGTACACGTCGATTTTTCCGTCGGTCGTCACCCGGCGCACGCGGGCGCCCTGATCGATGCCGCCGGCCAGTTGCACGACGTTGGTGAAGTATACGTTCCCGCTTTGATCCACAGCTATGCTGGTCGGGAAGTACAGGGTCGCGGCAGTGGCCGGCCCTCCGTCCCCGCCGGTGCCGTTGCCTCCGTAGCAGCAGGCTCCGGTTCCGGCGAACGCCGAGATGACCCCGGTGACCGCGTCCACCCGCCGGACCGCGTTGCTCCCCGCGTCTGCAATGAAGAGGTTCCCAGCTTTGTCCACGGCAACTGCGTAGGGGCTGTTGAGGGTCGCCGCCGTTGCCGCTCCGCCGTTGCCTCCGCCTCCCGTCGCGCCGGTGCCGGCCACGGTGGTGATGGTGCCTGAAGGAGTCACCTTGCGAATTCGATTCTGTCCAGTGTCGGCAATGTAGAGATTGCCGGCCGCGTCCACGGCAGTCCCTCCGGGGTTGGTCAGCCGCGCCAGCGTGGCCGCGCCGGAATCGCCGATGGAGAGGGTCTGCCCAGCAATGGTCGTGACCACGCCGCCTGGAACCACGCGGCGAATGCGGTTGTTATCCTGGTCCACTACCAGGACGGCGCCCGAAGGATCGACCGCCAAGGCGCCCGGAGTGCTGAATGCGGCCGACAGAGCGGTGCTTCCATCGCCGCTGAATCCGGCCTTTCCGGTGCCCGCGATGGTGGTGATGGTGCCCGAGGTGTCGACCCGCCGGATGCCCTGATTCCCAATGGTGCTGATGTACAGGTTGCCGGCGGCGTCGAACGCCACACCGTTCACGATTCCCAGGGCAGCCTTGGTGGCCGGCCCGTTGTCTCCGGAAGAGCCGCCGTTGCCGTTGCCGGCCACCGTGGTGATGGCGCCGTTCGAGATCTTCCGGACTACGTTATTGAATTGATCGGCCACATAGAGATTGCCAGCCGAATCGAGCGCCAGGCCGCTCGGCCGGCCAAACCCGGCTTGTAAGGCCGGCCCGTTGTCCCCCGTCAGACCGTCGGTTCCGTTGCCCGCCAGGGTGGAAATGGTGCCGTCCGGCCTGACCAGCCGAATGCGCTCCTCAAGCGAGTCCGCGATATAGAGGTTGCCGGCCTTATCCACGGCGACCGCGGTCGGGTTTGACAGCATGGCACTGACCGCGGGCCCACCGTCCCCCGCAAATCCGTGCTGCCCGTTGCCGGCCACCGTGGTGATGGTTCCCGTTAGATCCACGCGGCGTACCACGGCGTTCCCGACGTCGGCGATGTACAGGTTCCCGGCGCCGTCAACCGCCAGCCCCATCGGGTTCGACAGGGAAGCGCCGGTTGCCGGACCGCCATCGCCCGAATAGCGGACCAGCCCGTTGCCGGCCACCACCGATACGACGCCGCTGGTATCGATCTTGAGAATCATGGCCAGCCCGCCGGCGGCCACGAACACGATGCCCTGGCTATCCACGGCAATGCCGTCGGGCCGCGCAATCTGGACCGCGGTGGCCTTCTGGCCGGCGCCCGTAAACGGCGCATCGTTTCCCGCGTAGGTGGTGATGACTTGCGCGGATGCCAGCGGGCAAATCCAGCAGGCCACCGCGGCCCGCATCCAGGGATTCCGTAATAGCTTCATTGTGCCTCCAGTTATATGAGCGACAAAACGATCGAGAATGACTCACTGGCCGGGCTAAGAGGCTGGCAAGAGGCAGGCCACAGAAAACGATGGCCTGCCCCACAGTGCAGCAGAGCCGCAACCAACGGGGCTCGCCCCACCAAATCGTCGCAGGCTGCGAAGACTTGAGGCTGTTGTAGTACCAAGCAGCTCAGTGGGTTGTCCAGAGGTTTCTAGAGAGTGCCAGGCCTTTTAGCCGCGTGGCAGTTCTTTCTTGCCCAGTCCCGCGTCGACCTGTCGCATCAACAGGGCCATCAGGCCCGACATCGGGCCGCCACCGCCGTCTCCCATCACCAGCGTGTTGGGCATGAATGGCACGCTGCTCTTCGAAAGCGCTTCCACAGCGTTGACCAGCGCGGTGGCGCTGGCCCCCAGCGCCGCGACCTGCCGCTCGTACGCCTCGGCGCGCGCCAGTCCCACCGACCGCACCTGCGCGCCCTGGGCGGCGCCGGTCTGCTCGATGTACGCCGCCTCGCCCTGCGCCTCCATTTTGCGCGCCGCGGTGCGGTTGTTCTGGATCTCCACTCCCACCTGCGCTTTCGCCAGGTCGGCCTGCATGTCGGCGGTTCCCTTGGCCTTCTCGGTCTCGGTGCGCTGGTCCTGCGCCGACCTCTGCATCTTGTACGTCTCGATTTCCTGGTTGGCGATTTCCCGCTGCGTCAGCACGTCCACCAGCGGCTGGGGCAGGACCACCGCCTGGATGTACACGCCGCGCGTTTCGACGCGGTACTTCGCCAGCTCCTGCTTCACGTAGTCGAAGGCGCCCTGCTGCACTTCTTCGCGGGTGGAGATGAACCGCACCGCCGGCATGCCCTGCAGCTTATTGCGAAAGTGGTTGCCCACGGCCGCCTGCAGCACCTCGTTCACCAGGTTCGGCACGCTGCCCACCATGGAGATGACGTACGGCGCCTGCGTGTCCGGAATGTGGATCTGCACCTGCAGATCGATGGCGAACGTGAAGCCCTCGCTGCTTTTGGCCTCGATCTGTTTCAACTGCGTGTCCAGGTTGTGCGCCTGGGAAACCACGTCGGCCCAGTTCAGCGTGATGATGAACGTGGGCACGATCACCGCCTGGTAGCAGCGGGGATTGATGGGATACTTGCCGGTGCGCAACGGCTCCTGCCAGATGCCGCGATGGCCTGGCCGGACGAGGCTCCCGAACTTGAATTCGGCGCCCGAAGTGTCCTGCGTGGGCAGCCCAACATAGGCTTTCATCACGGCTACCTGCCCCTGTTCCACCACCAGCATGGGCACCTCTTCCACGCGTAACAGGAACGGGTTCAGATTGTAAGCGCCGTAAAGCAGCGGGTCGTGCTGCAGCCCCATGCTGCCTCCCAGATCCAGGAACTTCTGAAAGTCCTGATACGCGCCGTGGCGGTTGTTCTGGTTGCCCAGGATGGTCTCGATGAGGCGTGCGTCGGTGGTCTGGTCGGCGGCCGCGGCGCCTTCCAGCGCGGCCACGTCGGCGAAGCCTCCCAGGCGGCTGGCAATGTCTCCGGCCGGCAAAGGCTGGCCCTCCAGCGCCGTGATGATGCCGATCATATCCACCACTTTCCCGCCCTCGGTGGGCCGCGGCGAGATGCGGGTCACTTCCAGTTGCTTCTCTTCGAGTCCGAAGGCCGCGTAACTCAGCCCCATACGGCTGCGCGCCAGCACGCTGAGGTCGTTGGACACCGGCACGCCGAAGACGGCAGGCTTGGTGATTATCAGGAATGCCACGGGATGGATCGGCACCAGCGTGCCGGGCGGCAGCACGGGCCTTTGGACACCCTTCTGTCCGCCCTTCTCGACGAAGGTTTTCAGGTCGCTGAAATTGCCGAATTCCGGCCGGTAGACCGCCGATTTCGCCCCCATCGGACAGGTTTCGCCCACCTGCGCGATCACCACTCCGATGGTTCCCGCGGGCACCTGCACCCAGGGATGTTTGGTCACGGCGTAGACCAGGCAGAGTTTGAAGCGCAGACCCGGCATCAGCAACTCGGCCTGATATCCGGCTTCGCCGCGAAAGGCCAGCGGATTGTCACCCGGCAGGCGGGCGCCGAAGCGTTTCCGCACGAGGCCCACCTGGGTGGGACCGATGCTGTAGAAGGACATCAGCAGGATGATCAGGATGGCGACGGCAAGAATCAACCACATCAGTTTGGTTCTCCTCCGTGACATTCTAACCCGCGACACGCGGGGGCCGGGGCCGGGGGCCGGGGTCGGGAGCCGTGGGCCGGGGTAGGGCGGCGGCGGGAGGCGGCGATATTCGGGAATGTCGATTTGTCCATTACGACTTTTAAGCTCCTCTGTTTCTGTTGATTGCGGAGGAGCGCAGAAATTGGGAGGCGGCGATTCAGGGTGGTTTTTCCAATCGCCGCCTCCCGGTTGGGCGGTGGGGTGGCGCATGTGCCGCTGGGTCGAAATATTATTTGCGCGGTTTTAAGTTGCCCTGTTTCTATGGTTTGCGAAGAGGAGTCGGGATTGGGAGACGCATCGGGAGCGTTTTGTGGAAAAGATGCGTCTCCCGCCGGGTCGCGATGTCCGCCGAAGACGTCGGCGATGGTCTTGATCGGTTGCATGAATGTTTTCCCCAAAAAAGAAAACCGCTCAAAATGAGCGGTCGGTCTTATTAAGAATCAATCACTTACGAGGGGAAACCGCTCAAGAATGAGCGGTTTTCGCGGCACCGTGAGGCGAACCGCGCAGCGTTTTTCCCCGTCGAACACGCGGGGCACCTGGAACCGCAGGGAAATCTGCGGTTTGGGTTGGTTCCCAGAGAATGCGGCGGAAGTGCAGGTCTCTTCGTTCCCGGTTGCGTCCGGATGATCCGACGCCGCGCGGGCCGCAAATCCCTTCCTGATTTGAATCTAGCATACAGGTGAGCGGCGGCAGGCTGCTGAGGCGCAGACGGGGCGGAGTAAGTGGTTTTAGAATCAGAGAAAGCGTGGATGAAAAAATAGTTCCTGGGGGCGTGACCGTGTTTTTCTGAAGAGGCGGATTCGCGCGGCGCCTTGATTCCAGATCGATGCGTCGGTGGTATAGTCGGAGCGAGAGGGGTCTTGCGATGGCGCGGCTGGCAGCATGAAAATGGCGACTGGCTTCATCGACAAAGACGCAGTCCTGGCGGCTCGAAACCTGTTGCGCAGCATGGGCGCCACACAAGTATTTATTTTCGGCTCGGCTGCTAAGGGCCGGTTGCGGCCAGACTCCGATGTCGACATGGCCGCCACGGGTCTGCCGTCACAGGTCTACTTTTCAGCCGTCAGTAAGGCATCAGACCTCCTCGGACGACCAGTCGATCTCGTCGATTTGGATGAGCCGACACCCTTGGTTGGTTATCTCCTCGCAAGCGGGGAACTTGTTCGTGTCGAGTGATCTCGGGAGACAAAGCGGTGGCCGAGAACACTGGGATCGGCCGCACAGGCCCCGAAATCGGGTCCACAGGCTGGAAGCCCAATGCCACTTACTTTGGTCGTGGGGCGGACTCCCGGGAGCTGCGAAGAAGACCATTTGGACCGCAGATAAACGCCGATGAACGCCGATAACGCATTTGTTTCCCATTCTTGTTCATCTGCGTTTATCGACGGCCCATATTCTTTCGTGGCTTCCCTTCGTCGGCCCTTTTTATTGGCGAAAGCGGCGGGTCCGGGGGGACCCGCGCGGACCAGGGGGTCCGCCCCACCAAATCGTCGGAGGCGGCGAAGACTTGAAACTGTTGTAGTCCTGAGAGCCTCTCCACTTAGCGGCCGTCGTTACCTGGAAGTTATTCGAGTTAGGCGAAATAAATTACAGAATCGGCTTGACTTCGTTGAGTGCGCGCAGTTATACTGCAAAATCCGCTTAACGCTGACCCCCGGCCCGGATTCTGCAACTTTTGGCGGTGGGTCTGCGTCATATCCATCTGATCCCCCAAGATCAGGATTTAAAGAGACGAATATGATTACGAAAAACGGACCCAAGCCGAAACTCACTCACTACAAGAAGATACTCGAGAAAAAGGCCGAGGAAGTCCGTCGCAGCATGTCGGCCCAAAAGGCGGCCCAGGTGGTGGCCCGGCTCGACGTTCCTTCCGACGAAGGCGACCTCAGCCAACAGCACCACGAAGAGTGGATCTTCCTCAATCGCAACACCATCGATATGAAGCTGCTGCGCGAAATCTCAGACGCGCTGCGCCGCATGGATCACGATCACTACGGAGTTTGCCTGGAGTGTGAAGAGGCGATTTCCGTCAAGCGGCTGGATGCCGTGCCGTGGGCGCGCTACTGCGTGACCTGCCAGGAGCGGATTGCCGCGCGCATCGCCGAGGGCGAACTGGTGGACGAGTACCAGGAAGCCGGCCAATGAAACTGGCGGACCTCCGCCGGTTTTCGATCCGTAAACAATTCAAGATCCGCTTTCGCTTGCAAAACGGGTTGGAGTGTGTGATCACGGATCGCGGGATTGCCGAAGTGCCCGCGCTGAAGGGCCCGCCAGATTTCAACCTGGAGGAAGAACTGGCTTCCGCCCGCGAGTTCCTCCTCGAACCGTCCGCCGCACCGGATACGAAGAACCCCCTGAAACCGCGGTCCATCACCCGCGATGAGCTGGCCGCCATGGTTTCCGCTTCGCCCGCGGCCGGAGCGGCCTCCGATCACGACGACGAGTAGGTAGCACAGGCATTCTTGCCTGTGTTCCCGTTTTGTGGCACAGGCATTCTTGCCGGTGTTCCGGTTGCACGAGTCCGTACAGGGCCAAGGGCCCTAGTCCGTAATGGACCCCACGTCACACTGGTGAATAGTGTACAATACAATCGCCGTTCGTATACTGTTTTGCTTACCCGAAAGGGTTTTTTGGGGGCTGTGATGGAAAAACCGGCGCAAAATATTCAAGACAGCTTTTTAAACAACGCTCGGAAGGATAAGATTGTCCTCACCATTTACCTGATGAGCGGCGTCAAGCTTTCGGGCCGCATCAAGAGCTTTGACAAGTACTCGCTGGTCCTGGAAACCAACAATCAGGAACAATTGATCTTCAAGCACGCGATTTCGACCGTGGTCACGCAGAAATCGTCACACTCTTACGGCAGCACCTCGCAAGCCGCGTCCCCGAGCGTTTCCAGCGCTACGGCGCCGGGAGTGCCGGTGCACGCGGATTCCACGGAGGCTTAGAACACGCCACTCCGCAACCCGGTTCGAGAGCGGGCCATCCTGGTCGGGCTGGAGTGGAAAACGCGCGGCGTACCCTCGGGGTCGAGCCGCGTGAGCGGCTCCGTTGCACGGAGCGGCGCCCACCGGGCGCCGGAGGTGGAAGAGTCTCTGGATGAGCTGGCCGAGCTGGCCGCCAGCGCCGGCGCTGAAATCTCCGAACGGCTGACCCAGTCCCGCTCTGCGCCCGAGGCGGCCACGCTGGTGGGCCGCGGTAAAGTCGAGGAGCTGGCAGCGGCGGCGAAGGGCAGTGCCGCGGACGTGGTGATCTTCGACCACGATCTCACCCCTACGCAGCAGCGCAACCTCGAAAAGGCCATCGGCTGCAAAGTCATCGACCGCACCCAGCTCATCCTCGATATCTTTGCCTCGCGCGCCCGCACGCGCGAAGGCCGCCTTCAGGTGGAATTGGCGCAGTTGAACTACCTGCTGCCGCGCCTGGCAGGGCACGGCGTGGAGATGTCGCGGCTGGGCGGTGGCATCGGCACACGCGGTCCTGGCGAAACCAAGCTCGAAACCGATCGCCGGCGCATCGCGCGCCGCATCAAGAAAATCGAGGACGACCTGGAAGGCGTGCGCGCCGGCCGTGCCTTGCACCGGCACCGGCGCAGCGCCGTCCCGCTGGCGAC
The DNA here is from genome assembly GCA_900290305.1 of Candidatus Sulfopaludibacter sp. SbA4. GTDB lineage: Bacteria > Acidobacteriota > Terriglobia > Bryobacterales > Bryobacteraceae > OMOG01. The sequence goes on along the minus strand of OMOG01000745.1, from coordinate 12,657 downwards.
GCTGGCGCTCGCGGGCTATACCAATGCGGGCAAATCGACGCTCTTCAATCGGCTGACCAAGGCCGCCGTGCTCACCGATGCACGCATGTTCGCCACGCTCGATCCCACCGTGCGGCCGCTGGTCCTGCCGTCGCGCCGCCGCGTGCTGATGAGCGACACCGTGGGCTTCATCCGAAATCTGCCGACCACGCTGGTGAAGGCTTTCCGCGCCACGCTCGAGGAGGTTACCGAAGCGGCGCTCGTGCTGCACGTGGTGGATGTCTCGTCGCCCGGAGCGGAAGAGCGCACGACCCACGTGCTGAAGGTGCTGGCCGAGATCGGCGCGGCGGCGATTCCGCAGATCCTGGTGATCAACAAAATGGACCGCCTGCCGGCTGGCGAGGCCGATGCCGAGACCGTCAAGCGGCGGCTGCTCAGCGAATCTGGCGGCCACGCGGACACGCGTGCCGTGACCATCTCGGCGCTCACCGGCGACGGCGTCGACCGCCTTCTGGCGGCCATTGACGAGGTCCTGCCGCTCGACCCGCTGGTGCGCGCCCGGTTCCGTCTGCCGGCCGGCGACGGAGCGGCCATCGCCCTGCTTCACGAATTCGGCCGGGTGCTCGATACGCAGTTCAGCGGGGAGGTCTGCGAGATCGAAGCGGAGATCCCGGAATCCCTCAGCCGGCGGTTGAAGGGGTGGACTTAGAATTTCACAGAACCTGTGGAAAAAGCTGTGGGAATACCTGCGCTCACACCCCGCAAGGCATGTAAAAAAAGATACTTACCACGAATTGAACCAAGCCGCAGCAATTCCCGCTAAGTACCTTGCCGACAGTGGTTTAGCCGATGATCCGTTTAAGGCCGATGTATGTTTCGTCACATTTTCGCAAGGGGAGTGGGAAGGTCTGGATTTTTCCGCAGATTGCGTAGGTAGTTTTACCGGGAAACCCCGCAATCGCGACTACCCGCACTCGTTTGCTACACTTGGATCTGGTATGGCGGCGTAGCTCAGCTGGCTAGAGCGAGGGTCTCATAATCCCTAGGTCCGCAGTTCGAGTCTGCGCGCCGCCACCAAATTCCCGAACGGCTCCTCAGGATTCCCCATAATCCGGGCGGTCGTCCGATGCCAGCCGCCGGAGAGCGTACTGGCGCACAATCGGCAGAAATTGGTCCACCGTCAAGACGGGGTTCTGCAACTCTTCGTCGAGGCTGAAGACAGTGCTCACCAGGTCGGGCTGATCGGGCGATTGCGAGTGCAGCCAGAAGCCTTCGAATATGACTCCGGGGATGCTCAGCCATCGCAATTCGCACCCCTTCATCTCGGGCATGGCCTGCGCGCGGCTCAACTGGTCGAACGCCGTCCCCGCGCGAGCGCCTACCGACAGGCTGATCATCTGGGACGGCGAGGTCGCGGTCGAGGCCGTCATTTGGCCCAAAAGCGGGGTGGTGCCTGCGGAGGGCATGAGCACCCTCCAGCCGGTTCGCACGGCCGCTTCCAGTCCTTCGCCGGCCTGCAGCGCATACAGGGACAGCATAAAGGACCGGAGGTACACATCGCCATCCCAGTTCGTGCGGCCGATCCAGTCCGCTACGGCGCTGCGGCATGCCTCCTGGGGAGAAATGTCCGCCCACGGTTGGTTGGATGAACTCATCAGTCTCGATCCTTCAGCAAAAAAGTGTCGGTCCAGGTCCCGCTGCCCTGATAGGAAGTGCAAAACAGGTCGTAAGCAGTACGCGAGTCTCCATAGAACGGGTCGCCCAGCAGGACTTGTTGAACACCGGATGGAGTAACGTCATAGCCGCAAATCACCAGGAAATGGCCGCCGCCGGCCGGCCACCCGACGCGCACCGCGACGGGGCGGCCGGCATCGATCTCCGTTTTGATTTCCTCGAAGGTCAGCGTGCGGGAAATGGGCTTGCCGCGCAGGCGGCCGAGCAGGTGGAGGGGAGGATCGAGACGGAAGACCTGGTTGCACTGCTCGGCCGAATCGCAGCAGGAGAGGCCCAATTCGGCCTGTGCGATCTTGCATTCGGTCCAGGGTGTATTCTTGTCGTAGAGTGCCTCGATGCTGACGGACACCGCTGCCCAGCACCATTCGCGCAGCTTCTGCGCACGCATGTCGAAATTCAATCGCGTCATAGGAATATCCCCGGAAGAGGGACCGGCGCAGAGGCCGGCCCCGTTCCCGGATCGCAGGTTACTTTTTCTTTTTCTTGGCGGGTTTCTTAGGCTTCTTGGGCCCCGGCCCCCCGCCTGTGTGAGTGTCGTCTTGCGCCATGTGCAATTCTCCTTATTTGATCGAATATCCCTTCAACAACTGCGTGAATTGCGGATCCCGTCGTAAGTCCGCCAGGTCCGGCCATTGGTTCAGCCAGGCCAACTGCTCCGGCGAAAGAGTAGCCGCCAGTTTCAAAGCGTCGGTGCGCCGCCCTAGCGCTTCGTAGGTCCACAGCGCCATGTCGCCGACGTCGGCATCGCGAGGGGAAAGCTGCAGGGCCTGCGCGATCTCGCTCCCGGCGCGCTCGCGGCTGCCGAGCTGACTGCACAGATACGCCAGAAAGGAACGAGTATAACCGCTGCGTGGATCGCGCGCCACCGCCGACTCGGCCAAATCCAATCCGCGGCGATTGGCGCGCGCGGCCTCGCCGCGATTGCCCAACCGTCTCCACACGATCCCCAGGTACATCCACGAAAGATACCGGTCCGGACCCAGCTCGAGCGCGCGTTGAAAATACGGAACCGCATCCTTGTCCCGTCCCTCGAACATCAGCACCAGCCCCAGTGAGTGGACCGAGGGCGCGGTCTCCTTGAGCCCGATCGAGACCCGCAGCTCCTTCTCGGCTTCCACGAAGCGGCCCAGGTTCAGGTAGTCGGACGCCAGGGCAAAGTGAGTGCCGGCCTCCTGCGGCCCCAGTTCGACGGCCTTCAGACTGTAGGGAAGTGAGTCGGTGAACCTTCCGCGCTTGAAGTACAGCGCGCCCAGATCCTGGTAGTTTGCGTAATTCGAGGGACCCAGCTCCACGGCCCGCTTATATTCGGACAAGGCTTCGTCCAACTGGTCGTTCTTCTCGAACACGCGTGCCAGCCGGCGGTGGCCGTTGTCATTGTCCGGTTCCACCTCGATGGCCCGCCGCAGCTCGGCCTCGGCCTGCTCGTAGCGGCCGGTGTTGAACCTGAGCCAGCCCGCGATGCGGTGTACGGGCGCCAGGTCCGGATGGCGCAAGCCCGCCTGGCGCGCCGATTCGAGGGCGCGGTCGAGCCACGTCTGCTCGTGCGTCTGGAAGTAAGTGAACCACTGCGCCTCGGCCAGGCCGGCATGCGCTACCGCGGAATCCGGATCGGCGGCGACGGCCTTTTCCATGGCGGCGCGGGCGGCATCCACCTCGGCGTTTACATTCCGCAGATGCGCCAGGCCTTCGCGGTAATCCGCCAACGCCTCGCTCCGCATGGGCGGTTGGGCGGCGGCGGGAAGGTGGAGGCCCCACGTGGCGATGCCAGCCAGCGCCAGGGGCGCGTACTTCATTTCGCCGGCTGCATATTCCGCGGTCCAATCGCGGAGGTTGACCCGCGTCCGGTTGTCCGTCAGCAGGGCGTGAATCGTAGTGCGGCCGCCGGACGCGGTGAGCGTCGCCTGCAGGACATGCGTCGCGCCTGCCGCGCCATCCCGCAAAGGGAGAAAGCGGAAGCGCGTGCGCGGGCTGGATGCGATGGTTCCGATCCGCGCCGCGGCATCGGACCGGAGGCCGTTGGCGAGCGCAGCCGTGCCGGCGTCAGTCTGGAACGGCGGGATGGG
>OMOG01000745.1:0-8872 GCA_900290305.1 Candidatus Sulfopaludibacter sp. SbA4 | reverse complement strand
CATGGCGAGCCGCACCGTCTCCTGAGGACCCGTCGCTCGCTGCCAGGTGACGATGCCGGAAATCGCCGCGAGCACCACCGCCGCCGCGCCGGCCGCAATCCATCGCCGGGTGCGTGAGGGGCCGAGCGCGGTCTCGATTTCGCCGGCGTTTTGGAAACGGCGCGCAGGGTCCGTCTGGAGACATCGCGCCAGGATGCGGTCCCATTGCGGGTGCGCCGGGCGCGGCTTCTGCCGCAGGCGCTCCTCCCACCAGCCGGGGTCGCGGCTACCCAGCGTCACGGTCGAGGCGCTTTGCGGGACGCTCCCCGGTGCGGGATCGTGAGGGCGGTGCCCGGCGATCATCTCGTAGAAGATGACGCCGAGGGCGAAGATGTCGGAGGCGGCGGTGGATGGGGCGCCGCGCCACAGTTCCGGCGCCATGTAGCCCGGAGTCCCGCTGGTGGCGCCTTTGGGCACCCTTGCGGGCGCGGTATCGGAGGCCCGCGACAGTCCGAAATCCGTGATCGCCGCGCGGGTGCGGCCGTCCGGCCCCACAGTCAGGATGACGTTGCCGGTCTTCAGGTCGCCGTGGATCACGCCCTGACGGTGCGCCTCCGCGACTCCGGCGCAGAGCTGGATGGCAAGGGCGCGGGCCTCCGCCGGCGGAATGGGCCCTCGGAGCAGGCGGCGCGCCAGCGTTTCACCCTCCAGAAACTCCATGGTGATGAAGTCGATGTCGCCCGCGGGCGTGGCGGCGGTGTGGATCTCGTAAATCTTGCAGACGTTGGGATGGCTGATTTCACTCGCGTGCTTCACCTCGGGCGTCAGGCGCGCGCGGTAGTGGGCTTTGGCGCACTTGAGCGCGATGCGGCGCTGCAGTTTCTGGTCCTCAGCCTCATAGACCACACCCATTCCGCCGCGCGCCACTTCGCGCACGATGCGGAAACGCCCCTCCAGCACGTCGCCCGGCTGGAACAGGTGTACGGTGCCTTCTCCTGGCGCCAGCGGCGGTGTGATTTCAGGCATGTCCAGTGTTTCCGAAGTATACAATATCGTCTGACGAAGTGCCGGGCGAATCGTGCCAACCTCCGCGGCCAATCCCAGTGCTGGATCAGAACGGCGATAATACATGCAAGGGAGCATCTTCATTATGCCGGTGGAACAAATGAATATCTCGATGACGCCGGAGATGGCGAAGTTCATCCGCGGCAAGGTGAAGACGGGAGGCTATACGAACATCAGCGAAGTTGTCCGGGCTGCGGTCAGGCGCATGCAGGAGGAGGAGGCGCGCGAGGCCCGGCTGGCACGGCCCGCAGCGGATGCTATCCTTGGCGACTTGACGTCCGAAGAAGAGGCAGCAATCCATCAGCGCGTGCGTGCAGGCTTCGCGGCGATCGAACGTGGGGATTTCATCGACTACATCGGCCGTGAAGGGCTTGCCAGCCTCGCCGCGGGTGTCAAGGCTCGCGGGCGAAAAACATTGGCGGACAGAACGTCGAAAGCATGAAACGCGATCGCGTCTCCAGGGATGCAGAAAGCGATCTCGATGATAGATAGCGGATATCTGCTGCTCTTGACGCCTGAGAAGCTGCATCTATCCCACATTGGTCGCACGGGTTTGCGTTTTGGTGTCAGGCCCTTTGGCCTACTCTGGACAGGCCAGGAGGCCTGTCCTACTTCTGCACCTCCGCCTCGATCGCCTCCAACTCCTTCCCCGCCTCCGACCACTTGCCTTGCGCGGCCAACTCGCGATATCGCCGCAGGTGCTGGCGAATCCGTTCGAGCCGCGGGTCGGCGTTGGGCGCCGCCGCAGCGGCCTGTCCCGCGGCTGGCGCCGGCGCCGCAGCGCTAGCTTGCTGTACAAGTTGCTGCGCGCCCGAGGAGAGCTGCGCCAGCGCCTGGTCGTACGTGTCGGCGTAGACCAGCCGGTTGCCCACCGCCAGCACGATCTTCTTCAACTGCGGCATGCGGGATTCCGTCGCCTGGATGTAGATCGGGTCCACGTACAGGAACGTGTTGCCCACGGGCAGCACCAGCGTCTGCCCGCGCAGCACCTGCGACCCCTGCTGGTTCCACAGCGTCAGGTCCTTCGAGATGGTCGGCTCCTGGTTGATGCGCGCGGCGATCTGCATGGGGCCGAAGATCAGCTCCTGCTTCGAAAGCAGCAGCACCACGATCTCGCCCAGGTGATCGCCGTCGCAGCGCGCCACCATCAGCCCGATGAGGTTGTCCTTGGTGCGCGGCGTAAACGGAATCAGCAGCAGGAACTCGGCCTTCTCGCCTCCCGGCAAAGTCGCCACGACGTAGGTGGGCTCCACGGGTTCCGCGCCGTTGGCTTGCGAAGTGGCATGGCGCGCCAGGTCCCACAGGTCTTCCTTGTTGTAAAACGATTGCGGATCGAGCATGTGGTAAGTGCGGTATATCTCGGCCTGGATGCGGAACAGCATCTCCGGATAGCGCGCGTGTGTCCGCAGGTCGGGTGGCATCTGGGAGGCGGGCAGGAAGAGGTCCGGGAACAGCCGCTGGTAGGCGTTGATGATGGGATCTTCGGGCGCGAAGATGTACAGGTGCGTTTCGCCGTCGTAGGCGTCCACCGTGGCCTTCACCGCGTTGCGGATATAGTTGATGTGCCCGATATTGGCCACCTCCACCGGGCGGGAACTGGGATGCGCCTCCGAGGTGGTATAGCCATCCAGCATCCACACCATGTGTCCGTTGTCGGTGAGCACCAGGTACGGGTCGGTGTCCCATTCGAGGAATCCTGCCAGCTCCTGGAGACGCTGGCGCACGTCGCGGTGGATCATCATGCGGCTGTTGGGGGTCAAATAGTCGGTCAGCAGGATGTTGGGTTCCGCCTCGTTGACCGCCGCCGCGAAGCGCATGGGGAACGACGATATGGGAAAGCCGCCCTTGCCTTCGTAACGCGAGCGCACGTTCTGCTCGCCGGAGGGGTAGTTGAACTCCTCCTGCGCGGTGTTCACGAAGACCGGTTCGTGAGTGACTTCGCCGTAGTACAGCTCGGGCCGCGTGAGCTTCAGGCTGGGCGTCTTCACCTCCGGTGGAGCATTGTCGATCAGCAGCACGGGCAGGCCGTCGGGCGTGATGCGGCTGACTTGGGCCAGCACCAGGCCGTAGCCGTGCGTGTAGATGAAGGCGGGATTGATCCAACTGGCGCGCGCTCCCGGAAGTTGGTTGATGTCCAGCTCCCTGGGCGCCAGCAGCACCTGCCGGTACTGGCCGTCGATCATGTAGCGGTCCACGTCGATGTCGTGGAAGACGTAGTAGGGCCGCAGCGCCTGAATCTGCGCGACGGTGTCGTGGAAGGCGCGTATGTCCCAAAGCCGCACATTGTCGAGCGTCGGCTTGTGCGCCGCAACGTCGATGGGGGCCTCGGGCTGTGCCTTGAACTCGACCTCCCGGACTTGCTGCTCCAAACCGAAGGCGCTGCGCGTGGCGTGAATGTGGGTCTGGATGTAGGGCCGCTCCAGCGAGATCTCGTTGGGACCCACGTAGAGCGCCGAAACCGCCCGCGGCGCAACGAATACCACCACCAGCGTCAGAGCCATGCCCGCGGCCCACAGCCAGCGGCCCATCCACACAAACGCCGCGGCCACCACGCATGCCGCGATCAGCAGCCATTGCAGCGGCAGGCCGATGTTCTGATCCACATAGTCGACCCCCACCAGGAACGTGCCGTGCTCGTTGTAGACCATTTCGTAGCGCGCCAGAAAGAAACGCACCGCCATGGCCAGCAGCAGCACCACCCCCGCGCCCCGCAGGAATCGCGACTCCAGGCCGCCTTCCAGCTTGAAGAACGTGGGATCGATCTGCCCGCTCTCGCGCATCTCCGGGAACCGGAAGCGCAGTTGCCAGCCGCGCGCGGCGACCCAGTAGAGCAGGATGCAGAAGATCACGAGCGCCAGAACGTAGCCGCGCAGCATGATGTAGAACGGCAGGTCGAAAAGGTAAAAGGAAAGCGGCTTCTGAAAAACGGTATCCTGCCACCCCGTGGCGGCGGCCGGCAATCCGCGCGAGCCGGCGAAGCGCACCACCGTCCAGGTGTCGATCGATGAGGCCGCGATCAGGTAGCCCAGGAGCAGGAGAACGAGTGAGCCGATGCGCGAGTACAAACGATGCTCGCGGAGCGACGTGTGCGCAAACCTCAGCGCCCGCGCGTGCGCGATCCACAGTGCGGCGAAGGAGAGCAGCGTAGCCGCGGCCACGGGCGCCAGGCTGTAATAGAGCATGCTGAGCCACGTGTTGAATTGCCCGAGTTCCTTCCACCACCGCACTTCGATGGCGTAGGAAGCGATGGAGCGCAAACTGAACAGCAGAACTACCAGGAGGACGAGGAGTACGATGCGGGTTGCGCGTGAGCCTGGCGCTCGACGCCCGTGCTCGATTTGGTAACGGGCCATGCCCCAAGCGTAGCACCCGGTGACGGCGGTGGTGTTACGGGGGCGTGCGGGCGTGGGGGCCGACAGGCGGGGATTTTGTGACGCGTGTGACGCGAAAATCGGGAATGTTGCACCATCTTTTTTGCGTGTTGTAAGCTCCTTTGGTTCTGTGGATTGCGGGGATGGGGCGAGACTTTGTGACGCGTGGGGAGGGTTTTCAGGAAGCCACGCGTCACAAAATGGCGTGCTGGGGGCAGGGGTGGCGGGAGACGCGGGAGACGCAAAAATCGGGGATATTGCACCCTTTATTTCGCGTGCTGTAACCTCTTTTGTTTGTGTGGATTGCGGAGGCGTCCCGAAAACGGGAGACGCGTGGGGGGCGTGTTTTTGGCTCCACGCGTCTCCCTGAATGAGGGGTGAAAGGGTGGACGGTTGGGCGTCGAGTTGGCTTGGAGCGGTCATCGGTTGGCGAGGGGGGGGGATCGCAAATCCCTCTCTAATTTCAAGCTACTACGCGTCTGATCGGATCACGGACTTTCAGATATGGAAGTAGTTGAAAACATTCCGCAAAAGTTCTTGCGGAATTGGTGACCGTATTTTGTTCGCCCTTCAGGGTCTGGCGGAAGGGGGCCGGTGGTGGTACGAGCAAAGGCGTCATCCGCTTCCGCCTAGCGACTAAACTCGACGAAGCCTTCGCGGTTTGAGACGAACACCGACGCGAAGGCGCTGGCGGGGAGCAGGCCAGGGCCGAGACCGTGGACGTCGATGCGGACGGCGTCCATGAGGCGATCGCGGGCACCGGCGAGGGAGAAGTGGACTGAACCTTTTTGCGCGCGGGCAGTGCCGCCATTGGTTTCGAGTTGGGTGGAAAGGGCGCCATCCAGGGCGAGCTTTTCGTAGAGCACGAGGGCCGAGGCGCCGGAATCCACGACAAGTTCCCTCGGGCGGCCGTCGATCGAGGCGACCACCACCGGACGACCGTCTGTGGATCGGAGAGGGATCCGGATGCCGGAGTCGACAGGCGGACCATCGAGCACGATACGGTGGTTATGGTAGTCGAGCAGATAGTCGTGGCGGACGAGCCAGCTTTCGCCCACGACGCCGTCGACACCCGACTGAAACACGTCGCCTATGACGGCTTCCACGGATCGGTCGAAGACCGAGCCGGCGCGGACCTCATCGAGAATGGCCACGGGGACCCGGCGGACGCCAGCGACAGATGCCTGGTCGACAGTATAGGCTGCCTTGAGGTTCAGACGGCGCGCGATTTCGGGGCGAACGATGCTCGAAGCGTTGCCGGTATCGATGAGCATCCGGTAGGGTCCGTCGCCATTGAGAAAGACATCTTTGAGCACGAGGGCGTGGCCGTCGAACGAAGCCTTAAGTAGAACTCCGGTTCGCACAGCCAGGTCTTGAGCGGCGGCCGGAGCGGCCGCGAGAATGTAAAGGCAGCATGCAAGTCGCATGCGCCGAGCTTGCGGCTCGGGGCCGGTGATGGTCTTGACGGGGCCGTGATTTGTTTACCTGACGGGCGGAACGGTGAGTGAGGGATCGGTGATGACGATGATGGAATTACCGGACGGCCTTATTTTACTTGGAGATACGGTAACGCCAGAGGGAACTGGACCAGCGACCGACGAAGGTGGCGATGTTGCCATCCGGGGTCCAACCTGCCCCCGCGACCACGACGCGGGGCGGCACCGGAATGAGTTTCATGGTGTTGCGGGCGGGATCGAAGATTGCGGCCTGGTAGAAGAAAACGTCGGGAACGTCGACCGTGAGTATGACGCGGCCATTGCGGTCGACGGCGGCCGGCGAGAGCGGGTGCTCGGCGAGGTTGAAGCCTGGGGGAAGAAGCACCCGAGTCGCCGGGCCTCCAGCGGCGGGCATGCGGAAGAGCTGGTAACCATCCGCGCTTGTGCGCACGAGGTAGAGAAATTTGCCGGAAGGCTCGACTGCAAGATCGGAACCCTCGCCAATTTTCCGAGGGTCGCCGCCGGTGACTGGCTGCGCCCAAATGATTCCGTTGGAGGCGTAGTAGATGGTCTGGCCATCGGCGGGCGCGGTGATGGCGGTTACCAGCCGGGCATCGCCTGGAAAGCGGCGGATGACACGGCCGTCGTGCAGGGACACGATAGCGATATGGGGGTTGTCTTCGGCGCCGATGATAAAGGCGAGATTGCCGGCGCCGAGGAGCGCGCCGGGCAGGGCGGCGGATTCCGGGGTGTTGAGGAGGAGTTGAGGCTCGGCGCCATTCCGCCCGAGGAACAACTCCGACCGGTCGCGTCGCCGCATGTCGAAAACAACCGCGCCGTCGGGGAGGGCGATAACGGTGTGCCGCCCCTCGCCCTCGGCAAATTGCGGGATGGGGATCTCGGCACGGACGGTCCCGGAAGGACTGAGGTTGAGGATGGAAAGTTGAACCTCGGAATGGTCCATGTAGATGGAGCCGTCCGGCGCAACATCTTGGGAAATGGGCCCACCAATGCCGGGCAGGGAAATCAGTGTTTGAGGCGGCGCGGAACCGGAGCGTGGCAGCGCGATGGTGTCGACGGTGTCGTCGCGGCGGCGCTGGATGCAGACGGAGCGGCCGTCCTGGGAGACGGCGAGCGGCTCGCGGAGGGTTTCGGCGGGCGCCAGTGGAGAGGCGAGATTGCGGATTTCGAGAGATTGCAGATTCAAGGTGAATAGCTGGGGCGGGCCGGCGGCGTTGGCCGGAAGTCCGAAGACGGCGATCGCGCGCCCGTCGGGGAAGGCCCGGACATTCGGTGAATCGGTGAACCGGACGGTGGCCGGAAGGACCTGTATGCGGCCGGAATCGGGCCAAAATCGGAGTAACTGCTGGCGTCCCTCCGAAGAAGGGCGTTGCGCGATGAGGGAGCCGTCGGGAAGCGGTTCGGGCATCCAGGCGTTTTCGAGAACGAGGCGCGGTTCGCCGCCGAGGGCGCCGATGGAGTAGATGCGGCCTGGTCCCCATTCGCGGTCGAAGTAGATCTTGCTGCCATCACGGGCCCAGGCGAACCTGGCGACGGCTCCGTTGGCGCGGTCGTGAGTGATGGCCGTCCAACTGGAGGAGTCCGGTCTCATCACGGCGACCTGAGACTGTCCGTCAATGATGGCGCGGAAGGCCAGCAACTGGCCGTCGGGGGAAATCCGGGGGTGGGAGGCAATGATGGAACCGCCTAGGACCGTACCGGACCAGGAGGCTGGCTGGGCGGAGCGGGTTCGTGACACGAAAACTGCGGCGGCGGAGATGCCGAGGAGCGCGAGCGCCAGCGCGGCGGTAAGGGCCCAGGGCGAATTTCGCGGCGCGAGATTCGGTGCGGCGGCAGGCGGACCGAGGCCAGCGGCGAGGTTAGGTGCGCCGCCGCCGAGTTCGACTACCTCGGCGATAAAGCGGTATCCGATGGTGGGCACTGTTTCGATGTAGCGGGCAACCTTGGCGTCGTCGCCGAGCGCCTTGCGAAGTTGCGCGACGACGCGGGTGAGAGCGTTGTCGCTTACGGCGACGTCTTCCCAGACGCTACGCAGGAGTTCTTCCTTGCCGATGGCCCGCGAGCGGTTTTGGATGAGGTAAAGAAGGAGGCGGATGGACTTGGGTTCGAGGGCAAGGACCTGGCCGGACTTCTCGACGGAAAAGGCTTCGGGGTTCAGGATGACATCGTCAAACTGATAAGCGACAGCGGGGCGATGCATTGGAACGAATTGTAGCAGAGGGCCGCGGGGGGCCCCCACCATGGTCGATGGCGGCATTGCCCGAAGCGTCACTGGGCCGCAATGGTAACCGTCATCGACGTCGCGCCCATAGGACCGCTTTCGCGGAACCCACCGGCCCCGGTTGCGCTGATTTGATAGCCACCGAAGCCCACCGACGTTGGTTGTGCATGAATGCGGCCTATCCGGACAACGCGCCTGCGTCCACTGATCGGTCCTGGTTGCCTTGTCGGCATCTCGTTGGAGTGGATCCAGCAGCCATCCGCTAGCGGGACTTTCGAAAACCAGGGTTGTTTTCTTCGTAGTGTAGGCTTAAACATTGAGTCAGATGCGATTCGAGTGCTAGATGAAAGAATGTAGACAGCAAACACGCGTTGGGCTTTCGACTGCATGATTCCAGGGCTTGGAAGGGAATTGGCCGCCGATGAACGCCGATCAACGCCGATAAGAATCCTGCGCTATCCGCGTTGATCGGCGTTCATCTGCGGCCAATTCTGCTTCTTTCCAAGGAATTGGCGGTATTGACTTCGGCGCCCGAACTTGTACTCCATCGCGCGGTTGGATACTCGCGGGACGATGGCGCTTCTCGCTCTAACTGTACCTATTCCTTCATCTAGCGATAAATCGGCGCGCGTCTGACGCAAAACCATTGTTTAACAGGACTGCGGAGCCTTCCCGCCGGTGCCCTACCCTTTCAAACTTGCGAAAGTCGGGCTAGCGCTGCCTGTTACCCGTAAATAGTACTGGACAATGGAATCTTGCCGGTGCATACTGGCCGCATG
>OMOG01000749.1 GCA_900290305.1 Candidatus Sulfopaludibacter sp. SbA4 | reverse complement strand
GCCTCTTCGGCGGCCTCGAAAGACGAGCGGGCGCGGCGCATGGCGATCAGCGCGTCCTCCACTTCCAGGCGCGCCTGGTTCTGCAGTTGACGCAGGCGGATTTCCGACTGCTTCACCTGCAGCTCGTCGCGCGCCAGGTCGGCCTCGGCGATGCGATTGTGGATGGGGAGCGTCACTTGCACGCCGATTCCGTAGGTCGGATACTTGCGCGTGAAGAGCTGATCGAGCGTGGTGCCGTAGCCTCCGATGTAGCCGGGATAGGGATTCGAGACGAAGGGATTGGCCGGGCCAGCCAAGCCGTTGTTCTGCATGACGCCCACCAGGTCCACCTCCGGCTGCGTCAGGCTCTTCGCGCCCAGAAGGCCGATTTGCGAATTCTCGATCTGCAAACGCGCCTGGTCGAGGTCGGGGCGATTGACCAGGGCATCGGAGATCAGATCCTGCATGGGGCGGATCTCGTCCTTCTCCGGCAGGTTCAGCGGATCGGTGGGGATGATGTGCGCGGAACGCACCTCGGGGTCGGCATTGCCGGTGCGCGTGAGCACGTTCTTGAGGATGGCTTCCTGCTCCTCGCGCAGGCCCCGCGCGTTGATCAGATCCTGGCGCGTGGAGAAGACCTGGGCATTGGCGCGAGTCATTTCCACCTGGGCCAGGGTGCCTTCCTCGACTTGCGCCCGGGTATCGGCGAGGAGCTTTTCGGCCAGGTTCACGGTCTCCTGTTTCACCTTCTCGTCTTCAGAGAGCGCCACGAAATCGGTGTAAATGCGGATCACGCCGTAAACCGTGGCGATGAGCTGCTGCCGGAACAAGAGGCTGGTGATCTTCTGTTCGTTGCCGGCGATGCGGATGAAGCGGCGGTTCAAGCTGTTGCCGAAACCCCGCAGCAGGGGCTGGGTGACGGTCAGCCCGAGGCTGGAGCCGGTGTAGGGATCGAATCCGCTGGTCAGCGAGTTGAGGTTCTGATGATTGTTGTTGAAATTCACGGACGCCTGCGCGCCGGTGGAGAATCCCTGCTGGATGCCGGCATTGGCGACCGTGGTATTGGTAACCAGCGCGTTGGTGCCGTAGCTGCCGAAGTTGATCTGCGGGGCGGTCTGATGGGTCCAGTTCAACTGACCCACGAGCGCGGGGTCGAAGATGGGAACTGCCGTGCCGTTGGATTGCGGGACGGTTCCGAGGACCGACAGGTTGACTTGGGGCGGGCTGAGCACGCCCAATTCGAGAGCGTTGGACGGTACCGACGTGCCGGCGGTAGCGCGCCCCGAAGTTGCCGCATTGGTGACGACAGGGCTGAGCGGTCCGCCTACGCCGACCGGGACCTCGGCGAGGGTGTAGTTGAGCCCGCGGACCACGCCGCCGCCTTGGGCACGGAGCAGGTCAGTCGCGGCCGCCGGCAGGCTGTAGCGCTGGAGCTCGACATCGAGGTTGTTTTCGATGGTGGCGGCCAGGGCGTCCTGGAGAGACAGGTAGAGGTTACCGGCGCGGATCAGCTCGTGGATGCGGGGGGAGTTCTGGAAGTTGAGGGGTTGGGTTTGGGCTTGGAGGAGGGCGGCAAAAGCGAGCGTCGAGACGAGTCTCGACGCGGCACGCAAGAGTGCGTGCGCCACGGGGTGGGCAGGCACGGGGTTGTTGGCAGGCGAAAGCGCCTGCCCCACCTCTGCGGGCACATGGGTCAGTGGGGCTGGAGTCAGTGGGGCTGGAGTCAGTGAGACTGGAGTCAGTGGTGATGGAGTGAGGGGGGCTTGGGTCAGTGGTGCTGGAGCCAGGGGCGGTTGGGCCATTGGTGCTTGGGCAGGCACGGGGTGAGATGGTTTTGGCATCATCGTTACGGCCTCTTGGCGGCGGTTGCCGGCTTGACGGTGACGCCCTCGCGGATGGCATCGCTGGGGTTGACGGCCACCTGCTGTCCTTCTTCGAGACCGGAGAGCACTTCCAGGCGGTCTCCGAAATCGCGGCCCAACTGGATGAGCTTGAAATGGACCGTGCCGTCGGGATTGACTACCGCTACCTGCGGGCCATCGCTGCGCACTACCAGGGTGTCGCCGGGAATCAGCAGGGGAGGATCGCTGCGCGGCACGGAGAGATCCACTTGCGCGTACTCGCCGGGCATCAGGGCTCCGCTGGAATTGGGCACCTGCACCTCGACGAGCAGGGTGCGCGTTGCGGGATCGAGCGCGTTGGCCGTGCGGGCCACCGTGCCGTTGAATTTGCGGCCGGGCAGATCGGGGATCGTGAGGAAGGCCGCCTGGCCAACTCGCACGGCTTGCGCATCCACCTGCGGGACGTTGAGGTAGGTGCGGAGGCGGTCCGTCTGGGCGATGCGGAACAGGAGGGTGTTGCCTTCGTTCACGAGCACTCCGGAATCGACATTGCGCACGGTGATCACTCCGGCGAAGGGTGCGCGCACGGTCAGATACTCTTGAAGCTGGTTCAGGCGGGCCAGGTTGGCCTGCGCGGCGGAAGAGTTGCTGCGCCCGGCGGCCACGGCTTTTTCGAGCGCCTGCACGTTGGACTGCTGGGCTTCATATTGCATTTGGGCGGTATCGTTATCCTGGCGCGAAACCACGCCCCGCTTTAAAAGGTTGGCCCACCGTTCGGCCGTGACGCGCGCCAGGTTCTCATTGCTGCGCGCCTGTTGGACGGCGGCTTCGGCCTGCTGCACGGAGCTGTTGGCCTGATCGATGGCGGCCTGCGCCTGCTTGATCTGCTGGTCCAACTCGGGAGCTTCGATCTCGGCGAGGACCTGCCCTTCCTTGACGCGGTCGCCGATATCGACGTAGCGTTTGCGGATGTACCCGGTGGCGCGC
>OMOG01000755.1:1926-3295 GCA_900290305.1 Candidatus Sulfopaludibacter sp. SbA4 | reverse complement strand
CGGAATGCGGGTGTGCAGCACAGCCGCAGATCCCGTAAGATGGAAGTCATGGTGCGGAAGCTCCAGGCTGTTTATGAAGGCGGCGTATTAAGGCCTGTCGAGGCTCTCCGGCTTGACGAGCACCAACTCGTCAGCGTAATCATCATTGATGACGTCGCAGAAGATGAGGAGCTTAGATTCGAAGCTCCGGAGCATTTCGAGCCCCTGGCAGATCACGAGGTGTCACTGGAAACCGTGCGCGGGTTGCTATCCAAGATTCCCGGCTCACTGGACGCAGACTTCCTCGCGGAACGGAACGAACGTTAGGTGCCCGGCTACTTCCTTGACACCAGCGCCATGGCAAAGCTGTACCATCCCGAAATCGGGAGTGAGCGGATGGAGTCGCTGGTTCAGATGCCCGGTACGCGACTGATCGTTTCCCAACTTTCGTTGATCGAGATCCAGTCGGTCTTCGCCACCAAAGTCAGGACGGGAGTGATCGGCAGAGCATCACTCGATCAACTGCGCGGCCTCTTCTTTTCCGATCTTGCCAAGGGGCGTTTCGAAGTCGTTCTGCTGGCGCACCGCCACTTTCAGAGCGCTGAAACGCTCATTCGAACACATGCTGTGGACTATGCGCTCCGAACGCTAGATGCCATACAGTTGTCCGTGGCACTTGATCTTCACCATCGCGGAGCGGCCTCGGATCTCGTCGCTGCAGACAAAAACCTGTGCCACGTGGCAGCTCTCGAAGGGTTAACCGTCCTCAATCCCTCAGAGGGCTCGTAGCGGGTAGCCTCCACCGCGCGGTTCACTTGCCGTCGTCGGGCTTGAGCTTGCCCTTGAAGAGATCCCGCGGGAATTTCTTGCGGCGCATCTTCATAGCGCGCTCCAAGCCAGCCTGCCGTCACTTCGCGTTTTCCAGATGGTCGCGCTGCCCGCCGCGACGGCATCGATCTCCGGGTCCGGGCGCCCGGCCTCACCCCAGCCGCCCGACCGCCATCAGGATGCCGTGCAGCAGAGCCTCCGGACGCGGTGGACATCCGGGAATGTAGACGTCTACAGGCAGCACGCGGTCTACACCGCCGCACGTCGCGTAGTTCGTGCCGAACAGGCCGCCCGAGATTCCGCAGGCGCCCACCGCCACCACCACCTTTGGATCGGGCGTCGCATCGTACGTCTTCCGCAGCGCCATCTCCATATTCCGTGTCACCGGCCCGGTGACCAACAGCATGTCCGCATGCCGCGGCGATGCGACGAAATGGATTCCAAACCGCTCGATATCGTAGACCGGGTTGTTGAGCGCGATGATTTCCAACTCGCAGCCGTTGCACGATCCCGCGTCCACCTCGCGGATCGCCAGCGACCGGCCCAGCACGCGATGGATCTC
>OMOG01000755.1:0-1916 GCA_900290305.1 Candidatus Sulfopaludibacter sp. SbA4 | reverse complement strand
AGGTCGTCGCGATGTGTAGCGGCCAGATCGAACTTCCGGGTCATCCGGACGCTGGGGTCGGCCGCGGCACACTCCCCGCAGAAGATGCAGCGGCCGTAATCGATGGTCACGCGCCGCGAGGCGCCACTGTCGGAGACGGCAATCGCTCCGGACGGACAGGCATTCGCCGCGGGCCTGGCGTCTGCCCAATTCGGCAGGTCGAATTCGGGCGCGCCACGGCCGTGCGCCGAAACCCCCGCCCCGCCGTAAGCTTTTGTTGATCACCGGAAAATCGGCGATGATGTTGCCCTGCACCGCCTCCACCAGGGCCGGCCAGTTGTTGATCGACGGATCTTTGACTTTGCACCGCTCGATCCGGTTTCCCGGGCCGGTCCGCACCCAGTAGACAATTTCGCCGCGCCAGCCTTCCACCGCGCTCAATGCGCATCGTCCGGGCTCGACGGTGCCGGCCGGAACGCGATAGGGGCCGCCCGGCAAGTTGTCGGCCGCAGCAGGAATGATCGCCACAGACTCCAGCACCTCGTCCATACGAACCTGCATGCGGCTCAGAACGTCGCCTTCCCGATAAACCGGTACCCGCCACGACAGGTGGCGGTACGCTGCGTACGGATGATCGCGGCGGACGTCCAGGTCGATGCCCGAGGCCCGGCCTCCGACCCCGACAATCCCCAGGGCGCGCGCTTTTTCCGGCAGCAAAAACCCGGTGCGCTCCAAGCGGTCGCGCGTGGAGTCCGACGACTGGAGGAGTGCCACCAGATCCCGAAACTCGCTCTCTACCTTGCCGATCGTGTCGCGCAATGCGCCGACTTGTGCGGCGCTCCAGTCCCTGCGGACGCCGCCCACGCAGACCATGCCTCGCAGAAGCCTGCTCCCCGTGAGGTCTTCATTGATGCCGAGCACCATCTCGCGCACCCGGCCGGCATGCGCGTTTGCAATCACGAAGCCGACATCCATCGCGATGGCCCCGATATCGGCCACGTGGTTGTAGATGCGCTCCAGTTCCAGAAGGATGGTGCGCATCACCTCCGCTCGCTCCGGAACCTCCACGCCGCCTGCCCGTTCCACCGCCTGGCAGAAGGCCGTGCCGTGAGAGAAGGCCGAATCTCCCGACACGCTCTCGGCGAGGAAGACGCACCTGGCGGTGGGGAATTGCTCGAAGAGCTTCTCGGTGCCTTTGTGCTTGTAGAACATGCGCAACTGCAGGTACAGGATGGGCTCGCCCGCCACCGCGAAGTTGAAATGTCCCGGTTCGATAATGCCGGCGTGCACCGGTCCCACGGGCACCTGGAAGACCCCTTCGCCCAGCGTCGGACGGTACACGTGCTGTTCTCCGGTGAATGGGGGAAGCACAGTATCGATCGGAAAATCCTTGCGCAGCGGATGCACGTCCGGCCAGTGGTCGTGCAGCGCCACGCGCCGGGGATTGGGGTGTCCCTCGGCCACAATGCCAAACCAATCCTGAATCTCGCGCTCCTGCCAGTTGACGGATGGGAGGGTCGGGGCGAGTGAGGGGAACCGTGGATCGTTCGCAGGCACACCAGCGCGTAGAATCAGGTAACCGGAGTCGCCTCGGCGCTCGAAGACGTAATAGATGTAGAAGACGCTCTCTGGCGCGACGCGATCTTCCGCGAAGACCGTGACCAGTCGGACGCCGGATTGGGCCAGGAGAGCGCCGGCGATTGCGGGTATCTCCGCTATGGCAACGTCGGAGTAGATTTGGTCCGGGCCAGGCAGCAGTTCCAGCATGTCAGTCTCCGGTCACCACGCGCGCCGCGCCGCGAATCAGGTCCAGCAGGGGAACCGGCATCCAGAAGCCGATCGCCACCAGGACCGCCGCCAGGGTGAGCATCGAATAATCGCGCCAGGGACGCAGGGCGGCCACCGGTGCTTCATCGCTCGGCCCCAGCACCAGGCTT